>NZ_JBFHQR010000007.1:0-37645 GCF_041592135.1 Porticoccus sp.
CAGTTAGAACCACTAAATTCATTTCTCGCGCCTAGATTGGCGCTTTTTTAGTCACAACAGAGGCAACCAAATTAGTGTGAACAGGCCCTAGGCAAAGTTGCTCGTCTGAAAGAAGGTCTGAGCTACATCTGTTCCAGGAGTTTGCGCAACGGTGCCACATGGCGGCGACTGACCTGCGGACGGATATCCATACCCTGCAGCCGCACGAAAAACTGGCCATCGATATTGCGCTCCAGTCCTTCGATATGGGGGATGGAAACCAGGGCGTTGCGGTGGATGCGGACAAAACGCCCCTCGAACTCATCCTCCAGCTCCTTGAGGGTTTCATCCAGCAGCGCCTCGCCGTCCGCATGATAGGCGGTAACATATTTGTGATCGGCCTGGAACAGGCGGATATCGGCGACAGCGACCAGATCGATACCGCGGCGATTCTTGGCGGCGATATGGCTGCGGCCATCTACCTGGAAGAACGGAGAGTCCTGCAATTCGGTCAACTGGGCCTTGTTAATGCGCTTGGTGCGCATAATGGCATTTTCCAGCTCCGCCTGCTTGATGGGTTTGAGCAGATAGCCGATGGCCTGGGATGAAAAGGCTTCCACCGCATAGTCATCGTAAGCCGTGCAGAAAATGACTGCCGGCGGCGGATTGAGATTGGCGAGGTATTGCGCTGCTGCAAGCCCGTCCATGCCGGGCATGCGCACGTCCATAAACACCACATCCGGGCTCAGCTCTTCTGCAGCCGTCAATGCCTGCTCGCCGCTACCGGCTTCACCCGCGACCACACAACCGCCAATGGCCGACAACATCCTTTTCAAACGGTCGCGAGCCAGGGGCTCATCGTCAACGATCAAGACTCTCATCTGCCAGACCCTACCATCCTATGGGGTAGCTAATACGGGTAATATAGCAACTTTCACTGGGTTCCGCAGTCACCTTGGCAGCGGCGCCAAAATGGGCCTTGAGTCGCTGGCGCACATTATGCAGCGCCATCTTATTACCCCGGTGTTGTTGCAGCGCCCGATGCAGGGGATTGGAAACCACAATCTCGATACGGTCGTTAACCCGTTTCACCGAAATGGAAATTTCACCGCCTTCCTGCAACAACTGGATACCGTGATAAATGGCGTTCTCCAGCACCGGCTGCAGGGTCAGGCAGGGAATATGCACTCCCTCCCCGTAATCGCCAATTTCCCAGCGAGCGGTCAGCCGCTCACCCAAACGAAGTTTTTCCAGCGACAGGTAGCGCCGACACAGCGACAGCTCCTCGCGCAGCGGCACCAGGGTATGGGAATCCGTCAGGGCATAGCGGAACAAGTCCGACATATCCTCAACGACCCGCTCTGCTTTTTCCGGATCGGAGCCAATCAGGCTGGCAATCATGTTCATACTGTTGAACAGGAAGTGGGGCCGGATGCGGGACTGAAGCGCCTGGATACGCGCCTCCAGTTCGGCCCGCTGTTGCAGGCGAAGCTGCTGTTGCAAGAACAGGTAGCGCAGCAGAATGCCCGCAGGGATCGCCGCCAACAACAGGTATTCGGCGATATTCCAGAAATTGTAGTGGCGGGCCTCCAGCGGCGCGGAAGACCAAGACATCACGCCTTCGGCTATGGCACCGCACAGCAGCGTCACCAGCAGTATCAATAAAAAAGACACCACCGCCGCCGTCACCAGCCGGGCCCCGGACAACAGCCGATTGGACAGGCACAGCACTGCGGCACTGAGCAGGGCGATCCACAGGGATAACAGTGAGACCTTGGCGAACTCGACCCAGTCGAAACGCTCAAGACCATTGCTGGCAATAGTCACCAGCAATGCCAGCAGCTCGGAAATCACCACCACCGCCAGCAAACCCTGGCCACGACAGAGATCGGGGAGGAAATTATCCCCCTCGCTGAACAGTAATCTAGCCGGCTTGAGGCCGCCGGCCTTCCATTTGGCCAAAAATCCCATTAGTGTATTTCCAAGCTGACCATTTGCGAACATTCCCTCTTTGCTATAATCCCGCCCTCGCCTGACTCCGGCGATACTTTATCCTTCGCCATTCAAGTTATAAAGGGCCAGTATAGCCATGAGCGATTCCAAAGATACCAACCTCTCCTGGGGCGGACGCTTCAGCGAAGCCACCGATGCCTTCGTCGCCCGCTTTACCGCTTCGGTCAACTTTGACCAGCGCATGGCCCCGCAGGATATTCAGGGCTCCATCGCCCATGCCACCATGCTGACCAGCGTGGGCGTGCTGAACGAAGCAGAACTCCAGTCTATCAAGACGGGGCTGACGGAGATTGTGACCGACATTGAAAATGGCACATTTACCTGGAGCCTGGCTCTTGAAGATGTGCACATGAATGTCGAGGCGGCGCTGACCTCGCAGATTGGCATCACCGGTAAAAAGCTGCACACCGGGCGCTCCCGCAACGATCAGGTAGCCACCGACATTCGCCTCTGGCTGCGGGAAGAGATCGACGTGATCGGCCACGAACTGACCCGCTTGCAGCGGGGCATTCTGGAATTGGCCGACCGTGAAACCGACACCATTATGCCCGGCTTCACCCACTTGCAAACCGCCCAGCCGGTCACCTTCGGCCACCACCTGATGGCCTGGTTGGAGATGCTGGAACGGGACTACAGCCGACTGCTGGACTGTCGCAAGCGACTCAACCAGTCGCCGCTGGGAGCCGCCGCCCTGGCCGGCACCACCTACCCCATCAATCGCCACATGACCGCCGAGTTGCTCGGGTTTGACGGCCCCACCCGCAATTCCCTGGACTCGGTCAGCGATCGCGACTTCGCCATCGAATTCTGTGCCTTTGCCAGCCTGCTGTTGATGCACCTGTCCCGCGCATCTGAAGAACTGGTTTTGTGGACTTCCGCCCAGTTCAACTTTATTGAATTGCCGGACCGCTTCTGCACCGGCTCGTCGATCATGCCGCAAAAGAAAAACCCCGATGTACCGGAACTGGTGCGCGGCAAGACCGGCCGGGTATACGGCCACCTGATGGCCCTGCTGACCCTGATGAAGTCACAGCCCTTGGCCTACAACAAGGACAACCAGGAAGACAAGGAACCGCTGTTCGACACCGTCGACACCGTCAAGGACTGCCTGCGCGCCTTCGCCGATATGGTTCCGGCCATCCAGGCAAAAAAAGAGCCTATGCGCGAGTCTGCCCGCCGCGGCTTTTCCACCGCCACCGACCTGGCGGACTACCTGGTGCGCAAGGGCATCCCCTTCCGCGACTCCCACGAGATCGTCGGCAAATCCGTGGCCTACGGCATTGCCCAGAACAAGGATCTCTCGGACATGAGTTTGGCAGAACTGCAGCAATTCTCACCCGTCATCGAGCAGGATGTGTTTGAGGTACTGACCCTGGAGGGCTCTGTAGCCGCCCGCAACCACATCGGCGGCACCGCTCCCGAGCAGGTGCGCAGCGCCATCGCCTTTGCCCAGGAGCAACTCGACACCAGAGGCTGAGTTCTCTGTTGCAATAAAAAAGCCGGGAGCTATCCCGGCTTTTTTGCAGCCATTCTTTTTTTAATAACCCTAACCTCTTTCTGTTTAGCCACAAGCCAAGCCACCTTTATTTTTTCTGCCTTGGCCATCCAGACCTTCGTCATATTCAGAAACAGCAACCTCATCCTATATATTTCCTGCTTCGACTACTATTGGCATAGCTATTGCTAATTTTGTCATTAGAGGGCCATGATAAAAATGGTACCCATCGTCACAGCGGGAGGTGTGTGACAACACATGAATAATCGATGGAAATCTTATGACTCAGGTTCGTTTTTTGACGAACTGTTAACTTCCACTGGCAACCCCCGCATGGCAGCCCGGGGCATCGTAAAATTTCTGAAAGATCTGCCGGAAGATGAATTGGACGAACGCCGCGCCGCTGCCGAGCTGGCTATCCGCGATATGGGCATTTCCTTTACCGTCTATACCGAGGGCGGCAACATTGATCGCAACTGGCCCTTCGACATCATTCCCCGCGCCATCACCGCCAAGGAATGGGCCCGGGTCAGCACTGGGCTAAAACAGCGCAGCCGTGCACTGAACTGCTTTATCGACGATGTCTACAACAAGCAAAAAATCCTTGCCGACGGCATTGTCCCGGCCGATATCGTGCTGCAATCCACCAACTACAAACCCCAATGCCAGGGTGTTTCGCCCCGTTATGGTGCATGGGCGCATATTTGCGGTTCCGACCTGGTGCGCAACAAGGATGGCAAGTTCTACGTGCTGGAAGATAACCTGCGGGTACCCTCCGGTGTGTCCTACATGCTCGAAAACAGGGAGATCACCAAACGGGTGCTGCCGGAGCTGTTTGAGAACTACAGCATCCTGCCGGTAGATGACTACCCCAGCCAGCTCTACAAGACTCTCGCCTCACTCTCCCCCCAGCTGAAGCGCAAACCCTGCATTGCCGTACTAACCCCCGGCATCTACAACTCCGCCTATTTTGAACACGCCTTCCTGGCCCAGAGCATGGGCGCCGAACTGGTGGAGGGCAGCGACCTGTTTACCGATGACGACGACTGCGTTTACATGCGCACCGTCGACGGCCCGGTCAGGGTGGATGTTATCTATCGCCGCATCGATGAAGATTTCATTGATCCCGAAGTCTTCCGGGAAGACTCCATGCTCGGCGTTCCCGGCATCATGCGCGCCTGGAAAGCGGGCAACCTGGCAATTGCCAATGCTCCGGGCAGCGGCGTCGCCGATGACAAGGTCATCTACGCATTTGTACCGGACATGATTCGCTACTACCTCAAGGAAGAACCCCTGATGGAGTGCGTCAAAACCTACCTGTGCATGTTGGAAAAGGATCGCGAATATGTGCTTGCCAATCTCGACAAGCTGGTGGTCAAACCCGCCAACGAATCCGGTGGCTACGGCATGATGGTGGGACCCCATGCCACCCCGGAGAAACGTCGCGAATTCGCGGCATTGATCGAAAGCAATCCCCGCAACTACATCGCCCAGCCGACCCTGTCGCTGTCGACCGCGCCCACCTATATCGACCACACCGTGGAACCCAGGCACCTGGATCTGCGCCCCTTTATTCTGCAGGGAAAGGATGTCTGGGTGACGCCCGGTGGCCTCACCCGGGTGGCCATGGTCAAGGGTTCGCTGGTAGTAAACTCATCCCAGGGTGGCGGCAGCAAAGACACCTGGATTGTGGAGCGCAGCAAATGACCATGCTTTCTCGCGTAGCCGACCGCCTTTACTGGATGTCCCGTTACCTGGAACGCGCCGAGAACACCGCGCGTTTCACCAATGCCTACACCCACCTGATCATGGACCTTCCCCAGGGGGCGGAGCTGGGCTGGCAAATTTTGGTGGACATTCTCGATGCCGAACCGGTCTTCAGCAAACATTATCGCGCCTTTAACGAACAGAACGTGCTCAGATTCCTGATCGCCGACCTGAGCCACTTTTCCAGCATCAATTTTGCCATCAAGGCCGCACGCGAGAATGTTCGCACCACCCGCGATGTACTACCGGAGGAAACCTGGGAGCACGTCAACGAGCTGCATATCTACTGTAGGGATGTGGCAGAAAAATCCATTGGCCGACGGCACCGCTATGAATTTCTGGAACAGATCATCTCCCGCTGCCAGATGATTAACGGCCTGCTGATGACCACCCTGTCCAGGGATCACCCCCATCGCTTTATCAAGCTGGGGCACCTGATGGAGCGGGCAGACATGACCACTCGCATCATCGACGTGGGCGCCGGTGCCATTCTGGGGCGCGACAACCCCAACCCGGCAGTGGATACCCTGTTGTGGAGCAGCATGCTGCAATCGCTGTCCGCCATCAGTGCCTACCGGCACAAAATTGGGCCGCTGGTGGAACCGGACCCGGCGGTAAACTTTATCTTCAAGGAAAACAGCCTGCCCCGGACGGTGACCTTTTGCCTCAACGACATTCTTGACGAGCTTGAACCCCTGAAAAACAATCGGGCGGCCAAGGATATTGCCGAGTCCGCGCTGCGCAAACTGGCCCGGTTTGATGCCCAGAAAATGACGTTTGCGCAACTGCACCAGTTTATCGACCAGTTCCAGATCTATCTGAGCCAGCTGGACGAGACCATTACCAACACCTGGTTTCTGCCGGTACCCGATACCTCGAGCTAACCGCCCCACCGCCGCCCGGCGGCGGGCAGGTTAACGCGACCCGGCGGGATTCATCATCGACGCCGCCATCAGACATCGGCCCCGAACACCAGGGATAGTGAAGGCAGCTCATTAAAGGCCTTGCGGATATTCTCGTCCCAGCTTTGGCGCAGCTTCACCAGATAGGGGTCATTTTCCTCGAACCTGTAGTACTTGGAGGGATTGGACAAGCTGTCTGTCTGATAGAACAGCAGCTCGATGGGCGGCCCCACGGTGGCATTGCTGCGCATGGTGGAATCCAGTGACACCAGCGCGCAGCGCATCGCCGTCTCATGGGGGGTGTTGGGTCGCACAATGCGATCGAGAATGGGCTTGCCGTACTTGGTTTCACCAATCTGGAGAAAGGGATACTGCTCCGATGCGGTGATATGGTTGCCCTCCGGGTAAATCATATACAGCTCGATGTCGCCACCCTTGACCTGCCCCCCCAGGATAAATGTGGCCTCGGCATTAAAGCCGGCCTTGGGTCCACCGACCCGGTACTTGCCCTGCTCCTTGAGACTCAGCTCGCCGACGTAATCGGCGATGTCCGAGACATACCCGGCCTTGCGCAAGTTAAATTCCGCATCCTCCTTCAGGTCGCGCTCAATCTGCGCCACCACCGCCTGGCTGGTGGCAAGATTGCCCGCCGTCATCATCATCAACTGACGATCACCGTGGATGGAAAACCGATGCAGCTTACTGTAGGTACTGACCCGGTCGGGACCGGCATTGGTCCGGGAATCAGAACAGAACACCAGGCCTTCCTTCAGCTTTATAGCAACACAGTAAGTCATAGGGGCAACGCTATTCCATGAAACAGGGCGGAGAAATCTTCGGGGGTAACCAAGCATAATTCCTACCCGACCCAAAAGCCATATATCGCCCGCTGCCGAAATTCGTCCCCCTCCCAATCACAGCCATGAAAGCCCCAATACTGAACATTGCAGGCACCAAATACGAGCAACAACAGGAATTCAACATTCTGAAATCGCTTCCCATTGGTGCAATGGTTTTTGCCTTATTTCGCAAGCAAAAATTAATCCATTAAAAATCAACAGGATAAATTCGCACTAATTTATGGCACGCAAATTGCCTTTGGTACGAAATTGTTCATTTTTTAGAAACACGGTGCACTCATGTCAACACTACGCATTAATCTGTTCGATGTTCGGGACCCGAAGATAAGAACACTCCACCTAACCTGGTTCGCATTTTTTCTGACTTTTGTCGTCTGGTTTAGCCACGCCCCGCTCAAGCCGCTGATCATGGAAGCATTTAATCTGACCACCGCCCAGTGGAAAACACTGCTCACCCTGAACGTGGCCCTGACCATTCCCGCCAGGATTATCATCGGCATGCTGGTGGACCGCTTTGGACCGCGCCTGATCTATTCCGGTCTGCTGCTGTTATCCGGCGTGCTCTGTACCTGTTTTGCCCTGTCACAGACCTATGAACAGCTGGCACTGACACGACTGCTACTGGGCTTTGTGGGCGCCGGGTTTGTCATCGGCATTCGCATGGTCGGGGAATGGTTCCCCGCCAAATCAGTCGGCCTCGCCCAGGGCATTTATGGCGGTTGGGGCAATTTCGGCTCCTCTGCCGCGGCCTTTACACTGCCCACCATCGCCATCACCGTCTTTGGCGGTGAAGATGGCTGGCGCTACGCCATTGGCCTGACCGGCGTCCTGGCTTCCATCTACGGAGTGATCTATGGCCTGCGGGCCCGCAACACCCCGAAAGGCTCAACCTATTTCAAGCCGAAAAAATCCGGCGGCCTGGAAGTCACCAGTAAAAAGGACTTCTGGCTGTACATCGGCATGAACATCCCCATGTACCTGATCCTTTCGGTTCTGGTCTGGAAGGTATCACCCGCTGGCACCGATCTGATTTCCCACACCACAGCGCTGATTTTTTATGGCCTTTTTGCCGTGCTGTTTGTCTACCAGGTTTATCACATCTACCAGGTCAACAAGGAGATGCTGAAGCACGGCGCAGCAGAGAGCGACAAATACGAATTCAAGCAAGTGGCCATTCTCGACTGGGCCTACTTTGTGACATTCGGCTCTGAGCTCGCGGTTGTCTCCATGCTGCCGGGCTATTTCCTGGATACCTTTGAAGGACTGAGCCTGGCGGCCGCAGGCGCCCTGGCCAGCGCCTACGCCTTTATGAACCTGGTGGCACGCCCCAGCGGCGGCTGGTTCAGCGACCGCTTTGGCCGCCGCAAGTCCCTTTCCATGCTGATTATCGGTCTGGGCATCGGCTATTTTGTGCTGTCGCAAATCACCGGCAGCTGGCCCATTTTCCTGGCGGTCGCCGCAGTGATGTGCTGCTCCTTCTTTGTCCAGGCGGGAGAGGGCGCGGTCTTTGCCATCGTACCGCTGATCAAGCGCCGCATGACCGGCCAGATTGCCGGCATGGCGGGCGCCTTCGGCAATGTCGGCGCAGTCACCTACCTGACCGCCTACACCTTTGTGGATGCACACACTTTCTTCCTGATTATCGCCGGCTCAGCCATTGCGGTATTCTTGCTTGCACAGATGCTCACAGAGCCCAGCGGACACACCACCGAGGTTCTCCCTGACGGCACGGTTCAACTTATCGAGGTCAGCTAGGCCAAGCGACGCAATGCCTGAAATTGCCCTTTCACACCTGACCCGGCGGCTGGATATCCAGGTTGGACAGTATTCCAGCGCCGGCATCAAACGGGAGAATGACGATGCGGTAGGCATTCGCATTCCCGAAGGGGCGGCACTAGCCACCAAAGGTGCCGTCGCCGTCATTGCCGATGGCGTCAGCACGGCGGAGGCCGGCAAGGAAGCCAGCCAGATTGCCGTCACTTCGTTTCTCACGGACTACTACTCGACCCACGACAGCTGGTCGATCCAGACCAGCGGCCTGAAAGTACTGGTAGCCCTGAACCGCTGGCTGTACGGCCTCGGCCAATCCTACACCTCCGCGGAAAAAGGCTTTATCACCACCTTCAGCGGACTCATTTTGAAATCCGCGGGCGCCTACATCTTTCATGTGGGCGACAGCCGTATCTACCGCTTGCGCGATGGCGATTTTGAACTGGTGACCCGCGACCACGCCATTCCCGCCGGCGACGGACATCGCTATCTGGGGCGGGCCCTCGGCATTGACGTCAGTCTGGAAATTGATTTCCACCACCTCAATCTGCTGCCCGGCGACCGCTTCCTGCTCACCACGGACGGCATACACGACTGGCTGCCCAACGACCGCCTCAAGCATCACCTGTCGCAAAGCAGCGACCACAACCACAGCTGCAAAAATATCGCCGAAGAGGCCCTGAAACTTGGCAGCGACGACAATCTCAGCGTGCAAATTGTCTGCATTGAGGATATCGGCGAACCGGAGCGGGAGGATGTGCTAGCCCACCTGCGCTCCCTGCCCTGCCCCCCGCCACTGGACAAGGGCCACATTCTGGATAACTGGCGGGTAATACGGGAAGTCCACGCGAACACCCGCAGCGAAGTCTACCTGGTGGAAGATATCAGCGATGGTAAAAAGGCTGTCCTCAAGGCGCCCTCCTCACTGAACCAGGAGGACCCCGCCTACCTGGAGCGCTTTGTCCTCGAGGAGTGGATCGGCTCGCGCATTCAAAACGCCAATGTGGTGAAGGTGCTGCGCCCGTCGGGCCCGCGCAACTTCCTCTACTACCTGACGGAATACGTATCCGGCCCCACCCTCGCGCAACTGCTGAAAGAGCGAACCCGACTGTCCGTGGTGGATGCCCGCAACATCATCACCCAGGTGGCATCCGGGCTCAGGGCCTTTCACCGCAAGGACACACTGCATCAGGACATCAAGCCCGAAAACATCATCTACACCGAAGCGGGTGTCAAGATCATTGATTTCGGCTCCACCCATATCGCCGGCATCCAGGAAATCGACACCGCCATTGAGCGGACCAATCTGCTTGGCACCCGCGACTACTCCGCACCGGAATATCAACTCGGCCCCAGCCCCACAGCCCGCAGCGATCAGTTCTCCCTCGCCATCCTGCTGTACGAACTGCTGACCGGAAAACTGCCCTACGGCCCCCAATACCACAAGGCGGAATCCGCCAAGGACTTCGATCGCCTGCACTACACGCCCAGCTACGAACACAACCCCCTGGTACCGGTCTGGATGGATATGGCGATCCAGAAAGCGGCCTCACTCAAAGCCGATGCGCGCTATCCCGCACTCTCCGAATTCATCGCCGACCTCAAAAATGCCAACCCCGCGTTCACCACCCAGCGCAAACTACCCCTGCTGGAGCGCAACCCGCTTCGCTTCTGGAAACTGGCCAGCTGCCTGCTACTGCTGAGCAACCTGCTGCTGCTCGCCCTCTTGACCCACAAACTCGGCTGACGCCCAAAAACAAGGCACCGAAATCACTCTTTTGGTGCATAAAAATCTTTCTAGACATACCCCCTCCGGCTTAACTCATTGAAAAAGAAGGGCCCTGTTTATTTTGGCCCAGCACTTGCATGTAATGCACTAATTGTTTGCACAACGAGGTGCGTGTCAGAAAACCACTGACGTCAGCACGGGGTTGCACGACGTCAGACAACTGAGAGAAATGCAATATGTCACTCATAAATGTCGTCGTGATCGGAAACGGAATGGTGGGCCACCACTATGTGGAGCAACTGGCCTGTTCCGAAGTCGATGCCAGGATTACCGTGATCGGGGCCGAGCCTCGCCCCGCCTACGATCGGGTTCACCTGTCGGAGTTCTTTGCCGGTCGCAAGCCGGAAGAGCTGGCCCTGACCACCCGCGAGCACTATAAGGAACTGGGGGTAGACGCCCACTTCGGCGATGCCGTGGTCGCCATCGACCGCGACGCCAAGGTCGTCACCACCGACAGCGGGCGCGCCTTCCACTACGACAAGCTGGTATTGGCCACCGGTTCCTATCCGTTTGTACCGCCGATTCCCGGCGCCGACTTCTCCAACTGCCTGGTATACCGCACCATCGATGACCTGGGGATGATCCAGGCCAAGAGCAAGAATGCCAAGATCGGCGTGGTGGTCGGCGGCGGCCTGCTGGGCCTGGAAGCGGCCAATGCCCTGCAGAACCTCGGCCTGCAAACCCACGTGGTGGAGTTCGCCCCCGGCCTGATGGGCGTGCAGCTGGACAATGGCGGCAGCGCCATGCTGCGCCGCAAGATCGAAGCGCTGGGCGTACAGGTGCACACCAGCAAGGCCACCCAGACCATTGAGGAAACCGGTGGCAAGGGCAACACCCGTCTGGTGATGAATTTTGCCGACGGCGAGACCCTGGCCACCGACGTGATCGTGTTCTCCGCCGGTATCCGCCCCAGCGACCAACTGGCCAGGGATTGCGGTCTGGAAGTGGGCCCCCGCGGCGGCATCAGCATCGACTACCACTGCCGTACCAGCGATTCCGATATCTTCGCCATCGGCGAATGCGCCCTCTACGGCGGCATGATCTTCGGCCTGGTGGCCCCCGGCTACCGCATGGCGGAAGTGGCGGTGAGCCAGCTGTCCGGCGAGCACAATGCCTTCAAGGGCGCCGACATGAGCACCAAGCTGAAGCTGCTGGGTGTGGATGTGGGCTCCATCGGCGATTCCCACGGTAAAACCGAGGGCGCCATCTCCTACACCTTCAGCGATGAGCGCGAGGAGGTGTACAAGCGCCTGATCGTCAGCGCGGACGGCAAGACCGCCCTCGGCGCGGTACTGGTGGGCGACTGCTCCGACTACGACACCTTGTTGCAGTACTACCTCAACGGTATCGAACTGCCCGCCAACCCGGAGGCCATGATCCTGCCGGCCAGTGAAGGCGGCGCACCGCTGCTGGGCGCGGCGGCCCTACCCGCCACCGCCACCATCTGTTCCTGCCACAACGTCAGCAAGGGCGACATCATCAGCGCCATCGACGGCGGCTGCTGCTCCCTGGCGGACGTGAAGTCCTGCACCGCGGCCAGCACCGGCTGCGGCGGCTGTGCCGCACTGCTGAAGAATGTCGTCGACGACGAGATGGCCGCCCGCGGCATGGAAGTGAACACCGCCATCTGCGAGCACTTCAACTTTACCCGCCAGGAGCTGTTCCACATCGCCAAGGTGGAGTCCATCAAGTCCTTCGAGGACCTGATCAGCCACCACGGCACGGGGCGCGGCTGCGAGATCTGCAAACCGGCGGTGGCCTCCATCCTCGCCTCCCTGTGGAATGACTACATCCTCGAGGACAAGCATGTGGGCCTGCAGGACACCAACGACACTTTCCTGGCCAACATGCAGAAGAACGGCACCTACTCCGTAGTACCCCGGGTACCCGGTGGCGAGATCACCCCGGAGAAACTGATCGTGCTCGGCCAAGTGGCCAAGAAATACGACCTCTACACCAAGATCACCGGCGGCCAGCGCATCGACCTGTTCGGTGCCCGGGTAGACCAGTTGCCGGATATCTGGAAAGAACTGATCGACGCCGGTTTTGAAACCGGCCACGCCTACGGCAAGGCGCTGCGCACCGTGAAATCCTGTGTCGGCAGCACCTGGTGCCGCTACGGAGTGCAGGACAGCGTCAGCATGGCCATCTATGTCGAGGATCGCTACAAGGGCCTGCGTTCACCCCACAAACTGAAATCGGCGGTGTCCGGCTGTACCCGCGAGTGCGCCGAGGCCCAGTCCAAGGACTTCGGGGTGATCGCCACCGAGCACGGCTGGAACCTGTACCTGTGCGGCAACGGCGGCATGAAGCCCCGCCACGCCGACCTGTTCGCCACCGATCTCGACGACGAGACCCTGATCAAGTACATCGACCGCTTCCTGATGTTCTACGTGCGCACCGCCGACCGGCTGCAGCGCACCTCGGTGTGGCTCGACAACCTGGAGGGCGGTCTCGCCTACCTGAAGGAAGTGATCATCGACGACAAACTGGGCATCTGTGCCGAACTGGAAGCCCAGATGAACAGCATTGTCGGCACCTATCAGTGCGAGTGGAAGACCACTGTCGAGGATCCGGAAAAACTCAAGCGTTTTCGCCAGTTCGTCAACTCTGACGCCGCGGATGAACGGGTCGTCTTTGTGCAGGAGCGCGGCCAGCCGCGCCCGGCCACCGAAGAAGAGACCGACCAACTGTTAGCCAAGTCAGCGTAGGAGGTGTTGCTGATGAGTACTGCTGAGAACATTCAATCAAACGACGGGCTGGTGATCTGCCAGCACTCCGACCTGATCGCCAACTCCGGCATCTGCGCGCTGATCAACGGCCAGCAGGTGGCGATCTTCTACCTGCCCGAGGAAGAACCCACTGTCTACGCCATCGGCAACTGGGACCCCATCGGCAAAGCCAATGTACTGTCCCGGGGCATTGTCGGTGACGTGCAGGGCCGCCTGGTGGTGGCCTCGCCGCTGTACAAACAGCACTTTGATCTGATCACCGGTCAGTGTCTGGAAAATGACGATGTCTCCGTGCCCGTCTACCCCATCGAGATGGTGGCTGGGCAGGTCATCCTCGCCAACAGGAATAGCTGAACAAGTATCCCTAACGAGACAAGACCATGTTGTTCGGACGCAAGAAACGCAAACCCATCCTGATCCCGGCCAAAAAGGTCAAGGAGTGGAAGTACACTACCTGCAACTACTGTTCCACCGGCTGCTCCATTGAGATCGGTCTCGGCGAAGACGGCAGGATCGTCAGCAGCCGCGGTCACGCCGGCGCCGACGTCAATCGCGGCAAACTCTGCATCAAGGGCATCCTGGAGCACGACCTGTTCCACTCACCCGGGCGCGGTTCACAGCCGCTGATGCGCGCGACTAAACAGGAAAAGTTTCAACCGGCAAGCTGGGATCAGGCGCTGGATACCAGCGCCGCCAAGATCCGCGAGATTCAGCAAAAATACGGCCGCGATTCATTCGCTGTCGTCTCCACCGGCCAGTTGCTGACGGAGGAGTTCTACACCCTCGGCAAGCTGGTGCGCGGCTGTATCGGCACCAACAACTACGACGGCAACACCACCCTATGCATGGCCTCGGCGGTATCCGGCTACAAGCGCTCGTTCGGCTCCGACGGCCCGCCCGGCTGTTACGATGACTTTGAACACACCGAGTGCCTGATGGCCTTCGGCTCCAACCTGCCGGAACAGCACCCGATCATCTACTGGCGCCTCAAGGAAGCCCGCGAAAAACGCCACTTCCCGATGATCGTGATCGACCCGAGGGTCACCATGCTGGCCCAGTTCGCCGACATCCACCTGCCCATCACCCCCGGCACCGACTGCGTGCTGATCAATGCTATGCTGCACGTGATCTTTTCCGAGGGCTTGCAGGACCAGGCCTATATCGACGCCCACACCAACGGCTTCGAGGCGTTGAAAGCCACTGTGGCGGACTACGATCCCATCCAGGCACAGCACATCTGCGGCATCGATGAAGACATGATCCGCCATGTGGCCCGGCTCTACGCCAAAGCCGGCAGCGCCATGTCCATCTGGACCATGGGCATCAACCAGAGCACCCACGGCTCCGACGGCGTGGCCAACATCAACAATCTCAATCTGGTCACCGGCAACATCGGCAAGCCCGGCGGTACCAGCCTGTCCATCACCGGCCAGTGCAACGCCATGGGCACCCGGGAGTGGTCATCCTGTTCCGGTCTGCCCGGTTACCGAGCGCTGGAAAACACCCAGCACCGTCGGGAAATCGCCAATTTTTGGGGCGTGGATGAATCCTTCTTCCCGGAAAAACGCGGCCTCACCCAGACCGATATTTTCCCCGCCATCGAGAGCGGCGAGATTCGCGGCCTGTGGCTGGTGGCCACCAATCCGCTGACCTCCATGGCCAACCAGCCGCGCATCCGCAAGATGTTCGAGAAGCTCGAGTTTCTGATCGTGCAGGATGTCTACGAGGATGTGGAAACCAACGAATACGCCGATGTGTTCCTGCCCGCAGCGGTGTGGGCGGAGAAAGAGGGCTGCCACACCAACACCGAGCGGCGCGTCAACCTGACCCGCAACGTGATCGCCCCCTATGGCGACTCAAAGCCGGATTTCTGGATTTTCAACCAGATGGCCAAGCGCTTTGAAAACGGCAGCATAATTCACTTTCCGGAAACCCCTGAAGGGGCCTTCGAGGAAATGAAGCAGCTCTCCATCGGCGCCGGTCGCACCCTCGATATCTCCGGCATGAGCTACGACAAAATCGAGCAGGCCCGCGGTATCCAATGGCCTTATCCAAAGGATGCCGAAGGGTTGAAGGGCGATCCGCGGCTTTACAGCAACGGGGTGTTCCAGACCCCTGACGGTCGCGCCAACCTGATCTCGGTGAAGTTCCGCGACAACAACGAAAAGCCCGACGACAACTATCCGTTCTGGTGCAACAGCGGTCGCGTGGTGGAACATTTTCACACCCGCACCCGCACCGGCAAGATCGGCAACTGCAACAAGTTCAGCCCCACACCCTACATGGAGATCAACCCCGATGCGGCCGAGTCGCTGGGCATTGAGCACCAGACCTACGTGCGGCTGGTGTCCCGCCGCGGCGACGCCGTGGTGCTGGCGCAACTGACCCACCGGGTGCCCAGGGACATGGTATTTATTCCGTTTCACTTCCACGACTGTGTCAACCGCCTGACCCTGGGGCTGTTGGACCCCCACTCGCGGCAGCCGGCCTTCAAACAGTGCGCCGTGCGTATTGAGCAGGTGAACCAGGCTGAAGCCGCACAATTAAACCTCGAACGACGCAGTTTTTAAGGGCAGAGGGTACCGTTCAGATGAATAGCGAAGTAAAAGAGTTAACCGCCAAGCCGGAGATGGTTGAATCCAAACAGGCCGACGGCAGCACCCTGTGGGAAGTCCGCACCCAGGAACAGCCCTATGCCTTTCTGTCCGACAAGGCGATCTCGGACACCAATCGCTACGGCCAGAAGATCGACCTGCTGGACCTGGCCGGGGGGCAGCTGCCGAAAGAGCGCCCGCTGTTCATCAACGACAACCCGGAAGTGGGCTGCAACCCCAACCGCAACAAGCAACACGCCTTCTTCTTTACCGCCGACAACTGCATCGGCTGTCACGCCTGCGAATCCGCCTGCGCCGAGAAAAACGATACCCCGGCGCACCTGGCTTTTCGCTCGGTGGGCTATGTCGAGGGCGGCAGCTTCCCCGACTACCAGCGGCTCAATATCTCCATGGCCTGCAACCATTGCGACGACCCAGTGTGCCTGAAGGGCTGCCCGACTCGCGCCTACACCAAGCACGCGGAATACGGTGCGGTGCTGCAGGACCCGGACACCTGTTTCGGCTGTGGCTACTGCACCTGGGTGTGCCCCTACAACGCCCCACAGCTGGACCCTGTTGAAGGCCAGGTATCCAAGTGCAACATGTGTGTGGATCGTCTGGAAGTGGGCCTGAAGCCCGCCTGCGTGTCCGCCTGTGTCGGCAACGCGCTGGATTTCGGGGTGGTGGAAAATATCCCGGAAAACCGCGAGCAGGCGAAAATCTCGATTCCCGGCTTCCCCGACCCCAGCATTACCCGTCCGAATATCCGCTTCCAGCAGATCCGCGAACTGCCGGAGGAAATGAAACGCACCGACTCAGCGCCGGTGAAGTACCACAAGGCCGCGGACGGCAACTACAAACCGGTGGTGGACAGGAAACAGGGCACCAGGCGCGCCTGGAATCTGAAACGCCTCAGTTCCCGCGAAAACCCGCTGGTGCTGTTTACCCTGATGTCCCAGGCCGCCATCGGCGCCTTCGCCATCGTCTTTCTCGGCGCCCAGGTCGGCATTCCTACCCTGCAATGGTTTGGCGGCCAAACCCTGTACGTCCCGCTGTTGGCACTGAGTCTGGGACTGGTGGCGCTGGGCCTGTATCTGTCCACCACCCACCTCGGCAAACCGCTGCGCTTCTATCGCGGCTTCAACAACCTGAGACACTCGCCGGTCTGCCGCGAAGGATTGGGCATCGCCCTGTTTATGGCCTTCCTCGGCCTGCACCTGCTGTGCAAGCTGCCGGCCAACGCCCTGTTTGCCAGCCTCTGGCAGAGCTTGTTTGGCACCCCCATCAGCGCGCTGATCAAACCCGATACCCTGGCGACACCGGCGGCCACCTTCGGCTACCTCGCCATCGTTTCCGGTGCCACCGGCCTCTACTACATGAACCGTTGCTACCGCATTCCGGCACGGCCGTTCTGGAACCACTGGCAGGTCGCCAGCAGTTTTTATGGCAACGCCCTGTCCCTCGGCACCATCGCCATCGGCCTGCTGTTGCTCCCCGCCCTCTGGCTGGCCGGGTCTGACAGCGCGACAGCCGTTCGTCTGCTTGCCGCCCTTCTCGCAGTGGGCGCCGCCATCGAGGCCACTGGCCTGTGGTGTCACAACCGCGATATGACCGCGGCAGAGCATGAAGGCGCCGCCTCCCACTACGTCCAGCGCACCACCTTCGGCAACAGCTACTGGTTGCGCAATGCGCTGCTGGGACTCGGCGTACTGGGTGGCTTGGCACTGGCTGCATTCAACAGCGGACCAATCGTTGGACTTGCCGGTCTGGCCGCGCTGTCGTCGGCACTGATTGTCAGCAGCCTGATGGGACGCGCGCTGTTCTACGTACTGGTGATCCCCACCACCATGCCTGGCGCCTTCTTCTGGCGCAACAAGGGCTTTGAACAGCACGCAAGGGATATTGGCCTGGCCGACATGCCGCAGGTGGGCATCGCGCCACTGCGCCACTGATCGAAGGTCGCTGCGGAAAAGAGGCACAGCGGCTTGACCCTGTGCCCCCGGCCTAGAAATTCAGCAGCAGCGCCTCGCCGGACTGCTCGCTACAGGCCCGGCTCAGCAACTCCGGCAGGGTTTCCGCCGTGGTAGAACAGCACCACTGCCCGTCACTGAAATTGAAATGGTATCCGCCAGACCTGGCCGCCACCCAGATCTGGGTCATGGCGGGCTGGCGGGAAATAATCACCTTTGAGCCATCCGCCTCAATGGTCAGGGTCATCACCCCGGCGGAGGTTTCGTAGTCGATATCCGCACCGCTGGCATCAATCGCCTCTTCTATCACCAGCATCAGTTCATCGGCCAGGTCATTGAATTGGGATTCATTCACAGCAGCAGCGCTCCAAAACAGCACAAGAAAGTCGTCCGCGGGAGTATACGCGATTGAGTGTGGCGGGCTACAGCCGGTATACTCCTGTGCTTATCAAAATTCAAAAACGGGTTTTTCCATGCAACGAATTTTTGCATTGGTGCTGCTGGCAGCGCTATCCACTATCGGTCTGTCCGGATGCGGCAACAAGGGGCCACTGTACCTGCCACCCGAGCCAGTCGAAGAAGTTCCCGCGGCTCAGGAAGCGCCCGCAGCTCCGGAAGTATCCGCCGACGCTGAACAGCCCTGACCGCCAGCCAACAGATTCCAGACACCATGACACACTTTACCTACTGCAACGGCGAGCTCTGCGCCGAAGGGGTGGCATTGACCGCCATTGCCGAGCGCTTCGGCACGCCCACCTATGTCTACAGCCGGGCGGCATTGACCGAGCACTTCATGGCCTACAAAAATGCCCTCAGCGACTGCGACCATTTAATCTGTTATGCCGTCAAAGCCAACTCCAATCTCGGCGTGCTCAACGTGCTGACCAGACTGGGAGCGGGTTTCGACATTGTCTCCGCGGGCGAACTGGAACGGGTACTCGCCGCCGGCGGCAGCGCTGATAAAGTCATTTTTTCCGGCGTCGGCAAACTGCCGGAGGAAATGGCGCGCGCGCTGGAGGTGGGCATCCACTGTTTCAATGTGGAATCCGAAGCCGAGCTGGAGGTATTGAACCGGGTGGCCGGGGACTGCGGCAAGGTGGCCAACATCTCCCTGCGGGTCAATCCCGATGTGGATGCCAACACCCACCCCTATATCTCCACCGGCCTCAAGCAGAACAAGTTCGGCATCGATATCCACCGCGCCCCACAGGTCTACTTGCGGGCCAGGGATATGGCGCACCTGAACATTGTCGGGGTGGACTGTCATATCGGCTCGCAACTGACTGACACCGCGCCGTTCATCGATGCCCTGCACCGGGTGCTGGCGCTGGTGGACGAACTCACCGCAGCGGGTATCAGCTTACAGCACCTGGATCTCGGCGGCGGCCTGGGCGTGCGCTACAGGAACGAGCAGCCGCCCCACCCCGCCGACTATATTGCCGCACTACGCCATGAACTCGGTGACAGAGGCCTGACCCTGGTGCTCGAACCGGGCCGCTCCATTGCAGCCAATGCCGGCGTGCTGCTGACCCGCGTGCAATACCTGAAACCCGGTGACGAAAAGAATTTTGCCATTGTCGACGCCGCCATGAACGACATGATCCGCCCGGCGCTCTACCAAGCCTGGCTCAATATCGACCCGGTGAAACCCAGGACCGATATTGCGCCGCTGAGCTGGGATGTGGTCGGACCGGTCTGTGAAACCGGCGACTTTCTCGGCAAGGACCGCACCCTGGCGATTGCAGCGGGGGACCTGCTCAGTGTGGCCTCTTCCGGCGCCTACGGGTTTTCCATGAGTTCCAATTACAACAGTCGCGGACGGGCTGCGGAAATCATGGTGGATGGCGTGCAGGCCATTGAGGTTCGCCGCCGGGAGACCTTTCAGGACCTGATTCGCGGCGAGACCGTTCTTCCTGTATAAACAACAAGGGATGCCTGCAAGCGGGCGCAATGTAACCACAGGGACAGACGCACAACCGTATGCTGCTACGCTTTACCAAAATGCACGGCCTGGGCAATGACTTCGTCGTCATCGACGGCGTCTCCCAGGAAGTTACTTTGACCCCTGAGCTGGCCCGCCGACTGGGTGATCGCCGCTTTGGTATCGGCTGCGACCAGATCCTGCTGGTGGAACCGCCTACCCGCCACGACCTGGATTTCCGCTATCGCATTTTCAACCAGGATGGCAGCGAGGTGGAGCAGTGCGGCAACGGTGCCCGCTGCTTCGCCAAGTTTGTCCGCGACCGCCACCTCACCGGCAAAAGCGACATCCGGGTGGAGACAGCCGCCGGCATCATTACCCTGCACGTGCAACGCAATAACCTGATCGAAGTGAACATGGGGGTCCCGGTACTCGAGCCCGCACAGATTCCCTTTCAGGCCGAGACGCGAGCGGTCAGTTATCCCATCGAAGCCCTCGGCCAACAGCTGACCATCGGCGCCGTATCCATGGGCAACCCCCACGCCGTGCTGAGGGTGGCAGATGTGCAGACTGCGCCGGTCGAAACCCTCGGCCCCGCACTGGAGCGCCACCCCCGGTTTCCCAACAAGGTCAACGTGGGTTTTATGCAGGTATTGAACCGCCACCAGATCAACCTGAGAGTATACGAACGCGGCGCGGGAGAGACCCTGGCCTGCGGCACCGGCGCCTGTGCCGCCGCAGTAGCAGGCCAGTTGCAAGACCTGTTAGACTCCCCGGTAACCGTTAACCTCCCGGGAGGGAGCCTTGAAATCAGTTGGTCCGGCGAAGGCCAACCGGTAATCATGACAGGAAGCGCCACGACGGTGTTCCATGGGCGGATTAGAATATGACCACGCAACAACAAGCTCCTCGCATCCCGGCAGAACCGCTTCCCGAGCAGGTCAAAGCCTACCTGCAACAACACCCCAACTTTTTTGAGGATCACCCCGAGCTGCTGGAGATGATCAGCCTGCCCCACGAGAGCGGCGCAGCCATCTCCTTGATTGAGCGCCAGGTCTCGGTGCTGCGCGAACGCAATCTGGAAATGCGCCAGCGCCTCAATGGCATGCTGGACTCCGCCAAGGTCAACGACAAACTGTTCGAAAAGACCAAGCGATTGATCCTGACCCTGCTCGAATGCGGCAAAAAAGCCGATGTGCTGGATGCCGTCTCCACCAGTCTGGGCTCCGACTTCCAGGTCGAGTTTCACAGCCTGATCCTGCTCGGTGAGCAACCACTCAAGCTGGATTCACCCCATACCCGCATCGTTAGCGCGGAACAGGCCAATCGCCAGATCGGCACCCTGCTGCGCAACAACCGGGCAACCTGTGGCGTGCTCGGCAGCGAGGAACTGACCTTCCTGTTCGGCGACACAGCCAACCGGGTCGGCTCTGTCGCCGCCGTGCCCCTGACCCAGGGCAGCCCTTTCGGCATCCTCGCCATCGGTCACAGCGACCCGAATTTCTATCGCAGCAGCATGGGCACGCTATTCCTGAGTTACATCGCTGAAGTCCTGTGCCGGATTATTCCCCGGCTGGACCACTAACCTGCGGCGCCGCTGATGGGCAGCCAACTTGCTGATCAGCTCGCCCGCTTCGAGGAACATCTGCGCAGCGAGCGCAGGCTCTCCCCACACACGGTAAATAGCTATCTTCGCGACCTGAACAAACTGGCCGACTGGTGTGCGCAGCAACAGCTGATGAGTGCGGCCGCGCTCACCAGCCAGCACGTGCGGCGCTGTATGTCGCAACTCCACCATCGCGGTCTCGGTGGGCGCAGCCTGCAACGCTGGCTGTCCTCCCTGCGCACCTTTTTCAACTATGCCCTGAAACACCAGTGGGTCAGATCCAACCCCTCTGCCGGCATCGCGGCGCCCAAGGCGCCCAAAAAACTACCCCACACCACCCTGGATGTCGATCAGACCAGCCAGTTTGTGTCCACCCGCGGTGATGGCTGGATCGATTGCCGCGACCGCGCCATGATCGAGCTGTTTTATTCCTCCGGCCTGCGGCTGTCCGAGCTGACACCCCTCAACCTGACCGATCTCGATTTCGCCGATCAACTGGTGCGGGTCACCGGCAAAGGTGGCAAGACGCGACAGGTGCCGGTGGGCAGCCACGCCATTGCGGCCCTGCGGAGCTGGCTGACCAGGCGCTCGGAGATTCCCTCTGACGATCAGGACGCGGTCTTTATTTCCGCCCGCGGCAGGCGCATTGCCCCCCGCACGGTACAGGAGCGGCTGCGCTTGATCAGCCTGCAACAGGGCATGCAGGGCAAGGTTCACCCCCCATATGCTGCGCCATTCCTTTGCCAGCCACCTGCTGGAATCCAGCGGCGACCTGCGCGCCATACAGGAGCTGTTGGGCCATGCCAACCTCTCCACCACCCAGATCTATGCCCACCTGGATTTCCAGCACCTGTCCAAAATCTACGACCAGGCCCACCCGCGCGCCAAACGGAAAAACGACCGCGACTGAGCATCGCTACCGGCACTGCCGGTTCTCCCCCGCCGCATTCCACAGCGCCCGGGATCGCCACTGTATAATTTGTTCTTTCTGAAAACTTTTTTAGCAGCTTGGACTCTAACTGCTCCCCGTTGCACCAGACATGGAGTATCACCGTGCGTCACCTTCTTCTGCTTTCCCTACTGTTGTGCTCATTCACTGCCGCCGCTGACGACGACAGCAACCGCCGCCTGCTCTCAACCAATGGCTATGGCGAGGTGCAGGCCAGCGCCGACACCGCCATTATTGATCTCCGCGTCAGCGCCATACGCAAGTCCGGACAGGAAGCCAAACGCGATGTGGACGACCGCCTCAACAGCTTCCTCGATCAACTCAAAAAAATGGATATTGATCAGGAGGATGTGGTGGCTTCCTCGCTGCGCGTCTATCCGCGATATGAGCACAGTGATGGCAGCCGTCACTTTAGCGGCTATGAAGCGGTCAGGACGCTTTCGGTCACCCTGCACAAGCTGGAACAACTCACCCACGTCATCGACCAGGCCCTGGCCCAGCGCCTCGAAGGTATCGAGAATCTCCGCTATGAGAACAGCCATGCCGATGAGCACCAACTCCAGGCGCACAAGCTGGCCATCGCCGATTCCAAAGCCAAGGCATCCGCCCTGGCCAAAGCCTACGGCGCAGAACTGGGTCCGATTGTGCGCATTGACTACCACAACAACACGCCGATCTTCTCTCCCAAAATGCAGGATGCGGGCATTGAATCGGCACAATTATTGCGTTCATCTGTTTCGAGACCCGGCACCTACCTGCCGGATCAATTGACCTATCAGGACAATATTCAGGTGGTGTTCGACCTGATCATCAGCCCGTAACCAGACCAAACGACCATGACTGATCTTTCTGCGATTCATATGACAGCCCACCGTGAAATGCAGCCCAAGGTGGGCATCAGCGCCTGTCTGAGCGGCCGGGAAGTGCGCTATGACGGCGATCACAAATACCATGAGCTGATTATGAGGGAGCTGGGCCCCTGGCTCGATTTGCTGCTTTTCTGCCCTGAAGTGGATGCGGAACTCGGTATCCCGCGCCCGCCCGTGCACCTGGCTGAACAACCCAATGGCCAGCTGCGCGCCCTCGGCGTCGAGGATACCCGGCTGGATGTCACCGATGCCCTCCAGTGCAGCGCGCACCAATTTGCGACCCAGCGGGCACACGAGCTGTGCGCTTACATCGTAAAATCCCGCTCCCCCAGTTGCGGGGCGGGATCTACACCGATCATCAAGAGTGGAAATTCAACCAGCCGGGACGGCGATGGCCTGCTGGTCAGCGCACTGAAGGCCGCCTGCCCCGGGTTATTGATTGTCGAGGAACGCGAGCTGGATTCCGTGGAAAAATGCCGCGCTTTTCTGGAGCAGTGTTACCTGCTGAGCGAACGCTGAGTTAACCCGACCTCAGATAGCGTCACTACCGGTTTCACCGGTACGAATACGGATAACGTCTTCCAATTCAGAAATAAAGATCTTGCCGTCACCAATCTTGCCGGTCTGCGCCGATTTGGTAATGGCCTCCACAACCGTATCCGCATGGTTGTCATCCACAGCGATTTCCAGTTTTACCTTGGGCAGGAAGTCCACCACGTATTCAGCGCCGCGGTACAGTTCAGTGTGCCCCTTCTGGCGCCCAAAACCCTTGACCTCTGTAACAGTAATACCCTGGACGCCCACTTCGGCGAGCGCTTCGCGCACATCATCCAGTTTGAAGGGTTTGACAATGGCTGTAATAAGCTTCATATGCGGTTACCTTATGCTTTTTTCGTTATTCTAGAAATATCGCAAAAAGATACACGTTCCTTCAGAAAATTGCACCTTTTGCTCGGCGGGGAAACCCACATAAAAAAGCAGGGGGTTGACCTCATCAGCCAACCCCCTGCAACCGAGAAAAGATTACTTGGCGCTTCCAGTGAACTCAGGGTAGGCCTCAATGCCGCATTCGGACATATCCACACCCTCGTATTCTTCCTGTTCACCGACACGAATACCCATGGCCGCCTTGATAATTGCCCAGGCAATCAGGCTGGTCACAAAGACCCACACGAAGATCACACCGACACCGGTCAGCTGACCGACCAGGGTCACATCCTCATTGCCGGAGAAACAGACTGCCAGCAGCCCCCAGATCCCCACCACACCGTGAACGGAAATGGCACCGACCGGGTCGTCAATTTTCAGCTTGTCCATGCCGATCACAGCGAACACCACCAGTACACCACCGACGGCACCGATGATCGTGGCACCGATGCCACCCCAGTTCAGGGGTTCAGCGGTAATGGCGACCAGACCGGCCAGCGCACCGTTGACGGCCATGGTCAGGTCGGCCTTGCCAAATACCAGGTGGGCGACAATCAGCGCGGCAATCAGGCCACCACAGGCAGCGGCGTTGGTGTTCACGAACACATCCGCAACGGCATTGGCTTCGCCGATATCCGATACTTTCAGCTCGGAACCGCCGTTGAAGCCAAACCAGCCCATCCACAGGATGAACATACCCAGTGCGGCCAGGGGCATATTGGAACCGGGGATCGCATTGATGCGGCCATCTGCTGTGTATTTACCTTTGCGGGGACCGAGCAACAAGACACCGGCCAGCGCAGCGGTAGCACCGCACAGGTGAACCACGCCGGAACCGGCAAAGTCCTGGAAGCCAGCGGCGTCAAGGAAACCACCACCCCATTTCCACATACCCTGCATCGGGTAAATGAAACCGGTCATCACCACGGCAAACACCAGGAAGGCCCAGAGCTTCATGCGTTCAGCAACCGCACCGGAAACAATTGACATGGCCGTGGCCACAAAGACAACCTGGAAGAAGAAATCGGATGCGCCGGAGTAATAGATATCACCATTGCTGGCCAGCACTTCTTCTGCAGTGGCATTGGCAATACCGTTGCCAAACCAGGCATCGGGCAGAATACCCCCGGCGCTGCCACCGTACATGATGGTGTAGCCCATCAGCAGGTACATGGTACAAGCGATGGCAAACAGCGCCACGTTCTTGGTCAGGATTTCGGTGGTATTCTTGGCGCGCACCAGGCCCGCCTCCAGCATGGCGAAACCCGCCGCCATCCACATAACAAACGCACCGGTTATCAAAAAGTAAAACGTATCCAGCGCGTATTTGACTTCAATAATATCAGGACTCATTGTTCTAATCTCCCGTCTCTTTTAAACCGCTTCGGCACCGGTCTCACCGGTACGGATTCGAATGACATCCTGCAAATCCGAAATAAAGATTTTGCCATCGCCGATCTTGCCTGTTTGGGCAGCCGAAGTAATCGCCTCAATGGCGCCGTCGACCATGTCATCCGCAAGGGCCAGTTCGAGTTTTACTTTCGGCAGAAAATCCACCACGTATTCGGCACCGCGATAGAGCTCTGTGTGCCCCTTTTGGCGGCCGAAGCCTTTGACTTCTGTGACGGTCACACCCTGTACACCGATGGCGGCCAGTGCTTCACGAACATCATCGAGTTTGAAGGGCTTGACAACTGCTGTAATCATTTTCATCGCATTGCTCCTCAGGGATAGCGGCGCCCCCGGCGACGGGAGCGCCACCGGTCAATTACATGCTTTTGCTGACAGAGAAAACCACAGAGCTGTCACACCAGTCGGTGCCCCAGCACTCATCCTCATCCAGGTCGGTATCCACCCAGCTCAGGGAGAAATCCAGACCGACGTAGGATTTGCTCAGGCTGATGGAGTAATCGGAATAGCTGTCTTCACCATCAGCAAGAAATGCCTGTTCAGCATCTTTGGCATTGCTGTCATTGCTGTCGTATTCGAAATCGTTATAGCCGTAGTGCAGACCCAGGCCGAAACCGCCGGGCAACTCAAAACCGTAGTCGGCATAGACGTAGTAGAAGTTGCCGGTCTCCAGCCAGTAGTCATCGGAGTAGGCAAAGCCAACCGTCAAATCATTGAAGGACATGCTCGCGTAGACTTCCTGGTAATCCAGGTCACGGCCAGCAGTCAGTGGGAACAACCCGGTTGTAGAGGTATCGGAACCCGGATAGTCGTAGTAGATGTAGCCGATATCGTAGCTCAGCGACTCAGATATCTCGCCGCCAAAGCCGAAGTAGTAGTCCAGCTCCATGTTGGCATCCGAGTCATCCGGATCATCAAAATCTACGTTCGAACCCCAGGTACCCACATAAAAACCACTATCGAAGGCAACATCAAAACCACCTTGAATAGCAGGGTTCGTATTTGTTTGGGAAATACCGCGGAACTTATAGTCAGTAGTCAGCGTGACATTGGCGGATGTTTCAAAAGCCTGGGCAACGTTTGCAACAACCGGCAGGGTCAATGCAATAGAAGTTGCAATCAGGGATTTCTTGAACGTGTTCATATGCTTCTCCAAATATATAAACAACAGCAACAAAATTTAACGGGGACGACTTCTAGGTCAGTCTCGCCAACATGATTTATGCATTTGACATGCCAACCACCCAGGCACCTAAAAACCCCCTTGACCTAACGTCCAACAACCATAAATGCACAATATTGGTGCGATAAATATAGGACAGGGCGCCATGAAGCACCAAAAAGGGTCTAAAAATAATCTCTGCCGACAGCCATCCGAACCTGTACAGCGGCCACAATGCCTCTAAAATAACCCCCACCCGCACAGTGGACTCTTACTATGAAACCCGACGAATTACTGAATTTGTTTCTGCAGCAACTGAACAGCGTGATCACACCGGGGGCGGAAATGCTGGGCACGGAGTTACAGCAGAAGATCAGGGCGGCCGCCCAGGCCACCTTTGACAAGCTGGACCTGGTGACCCGGGACGAGTTTGATGCCCAGCGCGCCGTGTTGACCCGCAGCAGGGAAAAGCTGGAGCAACTGGAAAAACAGCTGGCGGAACTAGAAGCGCGCATTGCCGACCAGCAGGTCTGAACCACCGCAGCGCTTGCGCCCGGTAAAAACGCACCGGGATAATGCACTACCAATGAGTCGTACCAGGGAGGGTATACATGGCACTCGCCATCGTTCACAGCAGGGCCAAGGTGGGCATCGATGCACCACCGGTGACCGTAGAGGTCCACCTGTCCAACGGTTTGCCCGGCCTGACCATTGTCGGTATGCCGGAGACCGCCGTCCGGGAAAGCAAGGATCGGGTGCGCAGCGCCCTGCTCAATGCCCACTTTGAATTCCCCGCCCGCCGTATCACCATCAACCTCGCCCCGGCGGACCTGCCCAAGGAAGGCGGTCGCTTTGATCTGGCCATCGCACTCGGCATCCTCGCCGCCTCCGAACAACTGCCCCTTGACTCTCTGGGCCAGGTGGAAGCGGTCGGCGAACTGGCCCTGTCCGGGGAATTGCGACCCGTCGACGGGGTATTGCCCACCGCCCTCGCCTGCGCGCGGGCCGGGCGCGCCCTGATCGCCCCCGAGGGCAATGCCAGTGAAGCGGCGCTCAGCCGGGACACCACCGTCTATCCCGCCCGACACCTGCTGGAAGTCTGCGCCCACCTCAACGGCAACCAGTTGATCGAGCCGCAACCACAGCCTCCAACCCAAGTAGCCCACAGCGAGGCACCCGACCTGCGCGATATTGTCGGCCAGCACCAGGCCAAACGCGCCCTGGAAATTGCCGCCGCCGGGGGCCACAACCTGCTGTTCAGCGGCCCGCCCGGCACCGGTAAAACCATGCTCGCCACGCGCCTGCCGGGCATTCTGCCGCCCCTACAGGCCAGCGAAATGCTGGAAGTCGCCGCCATTCATTCCGTAGCGGGGCTCGGCCTGCGGCCGTCACTGGCGCAGCCACCGTTTCGCGCGCCGCACCACACCGCTTCCGCCACAGCCCTGGTGGGCGGGGGCGGCATTCCCAGACCCGGGGAGATTTCCCTGGCCCATCGCGGAGTGCTGTTTCTGGATGAACTGCCGGAGTTTCCCCGCAAGGTACTGGAAGTGCTGCGCGAACCATTGGAATCCGGTGAGATACTGATCTCCCGGGTGCAGGCACAAACCCGCTATCCGGCCAACTTCCAGCTGATCGCCGCCATGAATCCCTGCCCCTGCGGCCACCTCGGCAATGCGCGCTGCCGCTGCACCCCGGATCAGGTGCGCCGCTACCGGGAAAAAATTTCCGGACCGCTGCTGGACCGCATCGACCTGCTGGTGGAGGTGCCCAACCTGCCCGGCGGGCAACTGCTGGAACAGGCCCCGGAGGGCGACAACAGCCACACCGTGCTGCAACGGGTCATCGAGGCCCGGCAAAAACAGTTTCGCCGGGCGGGACGATTGAATGCGCAACTGGACAGCCGGCAACTGCGCAGCCACTGCACCCTCGACAACAGCCAGAAAGTGCTTGTCGAACGGGCCGCCCAGCAGCTCGGACTCTCTGCCCGGGGCGTGCACAGGGTGTTAAAGGTGGCCCGCACCATCGCCGATCTGGACCAGCACGACAACATTGCCCTCGACCACCTCAGCGAAGCCCTGAGCTACCGCCTTAAATTCAGCCGTTGATTTATACCGTGCCTCAATGGCAATCTTGAGTACACTGCCACGAAAATGACACGTGGCCGGTAGTATGGTCCGTTCCAACTGAGGGTGAATGCGTGGCAGAAAAACCGGACAGAACGATTTCCAAGGTGATTGATGAGCTGGACAACCTGATCACCGAAATTCCCCGCCTGAAAGATGACACCGTCAACAAAATCGATACCCGACTGCGCGCCATCATTGGCAAGGGCGCCCAGGGGCTGTCGCCGATCCAGTTAATCCTCGCCTATACGGACTGGCTGGCACACCTGTCTATCGCCCCGGCGCGCCGGCTCAAGTTGATGCAGAGCTTTAGCGAGAAAGTCCTGCAATTGACCACCTATACCGCACGCACCATCGCCGAGAAAACCGAAGAGCCGCTACCCCACAGCTCCTCCTTTTTCAAACATGCGCTGTGGAAAAAGCTGCCCTTCAACGTCCTGGCCCGCGGCCACGGCATGGCCCTTGACTGGCTGCGGGAAGCCGATGCTGGCGTCCCCGGCATGGACCCGCTCAACGTCGAGCTGGTCAACTTCATGAATGGACAGGTGCTGGATATCGCCTCGCCCTCCAACTTTCTGCCCACCAACCCGGAGGTGCTCAAGGTCACCTGGGACAGCAAGGGCAAGAACCTGCTGGAAGGCATAGGCAACATGCAGCGGGATATCCAGAAAAAACTGCTGAAGGACAATCGCCCGGAAATGGGCGACTTCAAGGTGGGCGAAAACCTCGGCGTCACCCCCGGCCAGGTGATTTTCCAGAACCACCTGATTGAGGTGATCCAGTACAGTCCCGCCACCGAGACCGTGGCCAAAGAACCGCTGTTGATCGTGCCCGCCTGGATCATGAAGTACTACATCCTCGACCTGCTGCCGGAAAACTCCATGGTCAATTACCTGGTGGGCCAGGGTAAAACCGTGTTCATGATCTCCTGGAAAAACCCGGATAAGGATGACCGCGAACTGGACCTGGACGATTACCTGAAATCCGGCTTCCTGGCGGCACTGGAGGCGGTACAGGCAGTGGTGCCAGACACCAGGATCAACGCCATGGGCTACTGCATCGGCGGCACCCTGTTGGCCATCGGCGCCGCCTACCTGGCCCGCGAGGGGGACGACAGCCTCAACAGCGTCACCCTGCTGGCCGCCCAGGTGGACTTCACCGAGGCCGGGGAAATCACCCGCTTCCTCGGCGCCAGCCAACTGGCCTTCCTGGACAGCATGATGTGGACCGATGGCTACCTGGAGGCCGCCAGCATGGGCGGGGCGTTCAAGGCCCTGCGCTCCCAGGACATGATCTGGAATCCCGCGGTGGAGCGCTACTACCTGGGCCGCGAATCCAAGCCCATCCCGCTGATGGCCTGGAATGCCGATGGCACCCGCATGCCCGCCACCATGCACAGCCGCTACCTGCACGAACTGTTCGTGGAAAACCGCCTGGCCGAATGCAAATTCCTGGTGGACGACAAGCCCATCGCCATCCAGGACATCCGCGCACCGTTCTTCGTGGTGGGCACCAGCGCCGACCACGTCGCCCCCTGGAAATCCGTTTACAAACTGCACCACATCGCCCGCAGCGACATTACCTTCCTGCTCACCAGCGGCGGTCACAACGCCGGTATCGCCTGCGGCCCCGAACACCCCCGGCGCAGTTACCAGGTGGCCTGCCACGATCCCATGGATCGCTATATCGACCCGGATACCTGGAATGACACCCAGGACACCCACATCGGTTCCTGGTGGCCGGTGCTGGACCTGTGGCTGGACCAGCAGTGCAGCGAAACGGTAGCCCCCCCCACCATGGGCGCCCCCGACAAGGGGTACAAGCCGCTGTGGCCGGCACCGGGAAAATATGTGTTCGGATAACCGCCAAGTTCCGGTGGCATTCTGGTGCCCGATTGCTACAATCCGCCGCCCATTGAAACCGCCACCGGCAGACAGGCTTGAACAAACTTAATCCGCAACAACGTGCCGCCGTCCACTACATCGATGGCCCCCTGCTGGTGCTGGCCGGCGCCGGCAGCGGCAAGACCAGTGTGATCACCCGCAAGATCGCCTACCTGGTCCAGCAGTGCGGCATCAGTGCCCGCCACATCGCCGCCGTCACCTTTACCAACAAGGCGGCCCGGGAGATGAAAGAGCGGGCCGGTAAACTGGTCAGCGGCCGCGAGGCCAGCGGTCTCACCGTGTCCACTTTCCACAACCTCGGCCTCAACATCATCCGCCGGGAGATCAAACAGCTGGGCTTCAAGCCGGGCTTTTCCATCTTCGATGCCGAGGACGGCAAAAGCCTGCTGCGCGAACTGATGCTGAAAAACTCGGATCTGGACTCGGATCACCTCGACCTGGTGCAGCACCAGATCTCCAACTGGAAAAACGACCTGCTGTCCCCGGCGGAGGCGCTGTCAAAAGCCGCGAGTGGCGGCGAGCAGGCCATTGCCCTGGTCTACAAACGCTACAGCGACGCATTGCGCGCCTACAACGCGGTGGACTTCGACGACCTGATCCTGATCCCCACCCTGCTGTTCAGGGACACACCGGAAGTGCTGGAGAAGTGGCAGAACCGCATCCGCTACCTGCTGGTGGACGAGTACCAGGACACTAACTTTGCCCAGTACCAGCTGGTGAAACTGCTGGTGGGCGCCCGCCGCGCCCTCACCGTGGTAGGCGACGACGACCAGTCCATCTACGCCTGGCGCGGCGCCCGGCCGGAGAACCTGCAACAGTTGCAGCAGGACTTCCCGGAACTGCACGTCATCAAGCTGGAACAGAATTACCGCTCCACCGGCCGCATCCTGCGCGCCGCCAACCAGCTGATCGACAACAATCCCCACCTGTTCAGCAAATCCCTGTGGAGTGAGCTGGGCCCCGGCGATCACCTGCGGCTGATCCGCACCGACAACGAAGATGCGGAAACCGAGCGGGTGGTCAATGAAATCATCAACCTGCGGCTGCGCAAGAACTGCCACTTCCGCGACTTCGCGGTGCTCTATCGCGGCAACCACCAGGCGCGCCTGCTGGAACTGAAGTTGCAGGCCCAGGGCATTCCCTACAAGCTCAGCGGCGGCACCTCGTTCTACGCCCGCAGCGAGATCAAGGACATCATGGCCTACCTGAAGCTGATGGTGAACGGCGACGACGACAATGCCTTCCTGCGCATCATCAACACCCCGCGCCGCCAGATTGGCACCTCCACCCTGGAGAAGCTCGGCCACTATGCCAACCAGCGGCAGATCTCCATGATGGCCGCCATCGACGAAATGGGCCTGCAGGCACAGCTGGCGCCCCACAACCTGGAGCGACTACAGCGTTTCCGCCACTGGATCGAAGGGGTGGCGAGCAACTGCAGCAACGGCGATCCGGTCAGCGCCATCCGCGAAATGATCAGCGACATCGACTACGAGGGCTGGCTGCACCAGAACGCCAGCAGTGGCGCGGTGGCGGAAAAGCGCATGGAGAATGTCAACTTCCTGGTGGAACAGATCAAGAAGTTGCTGACCCGGGACGACCTGGAGATTGTTGCCGAGGAAGAGACCGGCGACAGCGCCGTGGAAGATGTTATCGCCAAACTGATCCTGCGGGATATTCTCGATCGCCAGGAAGAGGATTCCGCCGACGACAAGGTGCAACTGATGACCTTGCACGCCGCCAAGGGGCTGGAATTCCCCCACGTGTTCCTGATCGGCATGGAAGAGGGGCTGCTGCCCCACCGCAACAGCATCGAAGAGGACAACATCGAGGAGGAGCGCCGCCTGGCCTACGTCGGCATCACCCGCGCCCGCCAGACCCTCACCATGACCATGGCGGCGCGGCGCAAGCTGTTTGGGGAGATATCGGAGACCACCCCGAGCCGTTTCCTCGACGAACTGCCCGAGGAAGACCTGGAAAAGGAAGGCATGGGCAACAGCGACCCCGAAGTGGTGAAAAAGAAAGGGCGGGAATCCCTGGATGCCCTGAAAGGATTGTTCGCCTGAGCTGACTCGCCCGAACTGCCGGGGCGTTCAATCCAGCCGGAACGGCAGCGGCCGGTCGATGACAATCTCCGTGGCCGACAGCCGGCAACCGTAGGCCAGCACCTCCACCCCGGCGGCCAGCGCCTCGCGCAGGGTCGCCCCATACAGCGGATCGATATCCTCGGCGGCCCCGGCGGACTCGGCGCCGCTGTGCTGCACGCAGAACACCAGCGCCGCCCGATGCCCCTGTTCGACCATCGCCATCAACTCGCGCAGATGCTTGGTGCCGCGGGCGGTGACCGCATCGGGAAACAATACCCGGCCGCCGCCCACCCCCAGGGTGGTGTTTTTCACTTCCACAAAACACTGTCGCGCCCCCTCGCTGAGCAACAGGTCGATGCGGCTGTTTTCTGCGCCGTATTTCACCTCCGGGCGGATGGCACTGTAGCCCTGCAATTCCGCGATCACACCCTTTTCAATGGCTTCCCGCACCAGCTTGTTGGGCCTGCCGGTGTTCACCCCGGTGAGGTGGCCATCCGGGGTGGTGGTGATTTCCAGGGTACCCGGCAGCTTGCGTTTCGGATCGTCGGAGCGGGAAAACCAGCAGGGAGTCTCCGGCGCCCAGCAATTTTTCATGGAGCCGGTGTTGGGGCAGTGCACCGTCATGTCCTCGCCGCCGGGCAGGCGAATATCGGCGAGGAAGCGTTTGTAGCGCTTTAGCAGGGTGGCCTGCTCGAGGGCGGGGGCAATAATCATTTCTTCAATGCCTCGGTCAGTCGCGCCACTGCCAACTGCAGGCGCGGCAGGGACTCGGTGTAGGCGAAACGCACATGCTGGCGGGCACGGTGCTGCCCGAAGTCGGTGCCCGGAGTGCAGGCGATGCCGTGTTCCCGCAGCAGCCACCAGCAAAAGGCCTCGCAATCATCGGTGAGCGCCGACACATCGGCGTAGAGGTAAAAGGCGCCCTCCGGCACCCGCGCGATCACAAAGCCCAGCGCCCGCAGGGCCGGCACCAGGTAATCCCGCCGCGCCCGAAAGTCCTGGCGACGGGCCTCGAGGATGGCGATGGTCTCGGGGCAAAAGGCCGCCAGCGCCGCGTACTGGGCAATACTGGGGCTGGCGATATAGAAGTTCTGCGCCATCACCGCCAGGGTATCCACGGCGGCGTCCGGCACCACCATCCAGCCCAAGCGCCAACCGGTCATACCGAAATACTTGGAAAAACTGTTAATCACCAGGGCATCATCTGTCAGCGACAACACCGAGGTGGCTGCCTCATCGCTGTAGGTGAGGCCGTGGTAGATCTCATCGACAATCAGGGCGCCCCCTTGATCGGACACCGCCCGGTGCAACGCCGCCAGCTGTTGCCGGCCGATGACGGCGCCCGTTGGATTGCTCGGCGTCGCCACCATCGCGGCCACGGTATTGGCCTGCCAGTGGCGCGCCACCAACCCCGCGGTCAGTTGATAATTATCTGTGACATTCACCGCCACCAGCTGCGGTTCGGCATCCAGACGGCGCACAAAGTTGGGATTGCAGGGGTAACCGGGGTCTGCCAGCAACAGGCCGTCGCCGGGGTTCAGCAACAGCTCGCACACCATCCCCAGCGCCGCACTGCTGCCGGTGGTGACAATCACCCGCCGCGGGTCAATCTCCAGCCCGTGGCAGCGCTGGTAGTCCGCGGCAATGGCCTGGCGCAGTTCGGGGATACCACAGGAGGGGGTATAGGCGGTGCGCCCGTCCGCCAGCGCCCGGCGGGCAGCGGCCACAATGGGTTCGGCGGTGGCATAGCGCGGCTCGCCAATTTCCATATGGACAATGTCGCGCCCCTGTGCCTCCAGCGCCTGGGCGGCCTCCAGAAAATCCACCACTTTAAAGGAGGTGAGGTTGCGGGTTCGGTTGGCCAATCTCATCACTGCTGCTCTCGCTGTCGCCGCACCGGGGTTTATCTCCGGTCGGCAATTGGGCAGGGCATTATGGCGTGATTGCCCAGGGATGCCTACAACCTCCACAGCGGCTGAAAGTGCGTCAAAAGTGCCACCGGGCGGCAGAGATTCAGCTGAGAGCGTGAAAATAAACGTTTTTACTTGAAAATTTTTCCCGCTGGCACTATAAACGCGGGTCTCGCAACCTACCGAGAGCTCGAACAGATGCCAAAAAAAGCAGAAACTGCCACCGTTGCCTCCCTTCACGGCTTTACACCCTATAAAGAGAAGAAGGGTGAAGAGTATATGAACGAGCCCCAGCGTGAGCACTTCAAGAAAATTCTGCTGGCCTGGAAACGGGAGCTGATGGAAGAAGTCGACCGCACCGTTTCCCATATGAAAGATGAGGCCGCCAACTTTCCAGACCCCGCAGACCGCGCCACCCAGGAAGAGGAATTCAGCCTGGAATTGCGCACCCGCGACCGGGAGCGCAAGCTGATCAAGAAAATCGACAGCACCATGGAGCGCATCGAAGGCGATGATTACGGCTTCTGCGACCAGTGTGGTGTCGAGATCGGCATCCGTCGCCTGGAGGCTCGCCCCACCGCCAACCTCTGTGTGGACTGTAAAACCCTCGACGAAATCAAGGAAAAGCAGCTCACCGGCGGCTGATGACTGACGGAAGCGGCCCCGCCGCTTCCTCTCCTCAGCATGGATTCCTCCCCCACCACTCCCTACATCGGGCGCTTTGCTCCCTCCCCCACCGGTCCCCTGCATTTCGGTTCCCTGGCTACCGCTGTCGCCAGTTATCTCGATGCCCGCCGCTGTGACGGCCGCTGGCTGGTGCGTATGGAAGACATCGATCCGCCGCGGGAAATGCCCGGCGCCGCCGAGCGCATCCTCCGCCAACTGGAAGCCCACGGACTGCTGTGGGATGACCGGGTGTTGTACCAGAGCCAGCGCGGTGAGGCCTATCTGGCCGCACTGCAACAGTTACTCGATCGCAATCTCGCCTACCCCTGTCATTGCAGCCGCCAGCAGCTGAAAGAGCGCGGCGGACTGCATCTGCTGCGCTGCGCCCCCCAAGGCGGGGCCGAACAACCCCACGCACTGCGGCTGGCCGTAGACGAACAGAGCGACATCGGTTTTGAGGATATTTTCCAGGGGCGACAGCGGCAATCCATCAAGCTGGAAGTTGGCGACTTTGTGCTGCACCGCAAGGATGGCCTGTTTGCCTACCAGCTGGCGGTGGTGGTGGATGATGCCTTTCAGCAGATCAGCCATATCATCCGCGGCAGCGACCTGCTGGACTCCACCGCCCGACAGATCTACCTGCAGCAGGTGCTGGGTTTCCCACAACCGGACTACGGTCACCTGCCGGTAGCCGTCGATGCCAAAGGTCACAAACTCAGCAAACAAAACCTGGCCAGGGCAGTGGATGAACAGACCCCCTCCCTGAATCTGTGGACTGTTCTGCACTGGCTGAACCAGGCCCCGCCGACAGCTCTGTGCCACAGCAACCCCGAGCAGATACTGTCCTGGGCCGTCGGCCATTGGCAGCGCCAGGCCGTTCCCCAGCTGCTGCATCTGCGGGCTCCCGCCCTGCAAACGCCGCCCTCCGCCGGCTAGCACGGTCACTGTAAAAGAGCTGTTACAGGAAGTACCAACCAGTTGTTCCCAGGGGTTGCATCCCGGTAACATCGAGGTAACACTAGCACCGGCACGCACATTCCCTTTGCAGCAGGCTTTCCATGGATTCCATCCTGATTGTCGAAGACGAAGACAGCATTCGCAGCTCCCTCAGAAAATTGCTCAACAGCCAGCACTTCGCCACCAGCGAGGCCTGCAGTATCCGCGACGCGCTCGACCAGTTCGAGCTCTCCGACTTCTCACTGATCATCAGCGACCTGCGCCTGCCCGGCGCCCCCGGCACCGACCTGATCCAACTGGCCGGCGATGTACCGGTGTTGATCATGACCAGCTACGCCAGTCTCAAGTCGGCAGTGGAGACCATGCGCCTGGGCGCGGTGGATTACATCCCCAAGCCTTTCGACCCCACCGAACTGCTGGAGGCGGTACACCGCATCCTCGACAACGCCAAACCGACCCGGCCGGTGAAAGCGGCCGACCTGTCGGGTCGCGGCATGATCGGTTCCAGTGCCGCCATGAAGGCGGTGTTCAACATTATCCAGAAAGTGGCCAAAACCGATGCCACGGTGTTAATCCACGGCGAGACCGGCACCGGCAAGGAACTGGCCGCCAGCGCCATTCACAACGAGAGCCCGCGGGCGCGCCACCCGTTGATCTGCGTGAACTGCGCTGCGATTCCCGAAACCCTGATCGAGGCGGAGCTGTTCGGCCACGAGAAAGGCGCCTTTACCGGTGCCACCGAGGCGCGCAAGGGACTGGTGGCCGCCGCCGATGGCGGCACCCTGTTTCTCGACGAAGTGGGCGAGCTGCCACTGGAGGCCCAGGCCCGGCTGCTGCGGGTATTGCAGGAGAAAGAAGTGCGACCGATCGGCTCGGTGAAATCCCGCAAGGTGGATGTGCGACTGGTGGCCGCCACCCACCGCAATCTCAAGAAGCTCTGCGAACAGGGCCGCTTCCGCGAGGACCTGTTTTACCGCATCAATGTGGTCAATCTGGATCTGCCGCCATTGCGGGAACGGGGCAAGGATATCCTCGAAATTGCCGATGTACTGCTGGCCAAGCAATGCCAGAAGCTCGACAGACACAGCCTCAAGCTGGCCCCCGATGCCATCCAGGCCATCACCACTTATCACTGGCCCGGCAATATCCGCGAGCTGGAAAACTCACTGGAGCGGGCGGGTATTCTCTGTGACGACAATGACCAGATCAGCCACGATCTGCTGGGCATCGACCTGTCCCTGGTGGAAATCGACGAGGAGCCGTCCCGCACCTCCCCGGGCGCG
>NZ_JBFHQR010000008.1:0-37158 GCF_041592135.1 Porticoccus sp.
AAAAATATGGGTTTATCCCGGCTGTATCTGGTCGCCCCCAAGGACTATCCGGCAGATCGCGCTGTCTGGCGCGCGGCCAATGCCCTGGATGTACTGGATAATGCAGTGGTCCTGGACACCCTGGACGACGCCATTGCGTGCTGTGGCCTGGTGGTTGGAACCAGTGCCAGGGATCGCCGTATTCCCTGGCCGCTGTTGAATCCGCGCGAGTGCGGCGAGCGAGTCTGGCAAGAATCCGGCCAGCATGAGGTGGCAATCGTGTTTGGTCGCGAAGATCGCGGCCTCACCAACGACGAGCTGCACAAGTGTACCTATCACGTGCACATCCCCTCCAATCCCGACTACAGCTCCCTGAATTTGGCTGCGGCAGTGCAGGTGCTCTGCTATGAGGTGCGCATGGCTTCCCTGGCCGATGCGGAGGGTAGGTTGCCCGCGCTGACGGAATGGGATGTGCCGCCAGCCCGGGCGGAGGATCTCGAAATGTATTTTCAGCACCTTGAGCAGGCGCTGGTGGACATCGGCTTTCATGATCGGGACAACCCCCGCCAGACCATGGCGAGGCTGCGGCGCTTATACAGTCGCATCCGCCTCGATGAGATGGAGTTGTCCATTTTGCGCGGCGTACTGACAGGCATTCAGAATCTGGCTTTCAGGATGAAGAAGCTGACGGAGTCCCTCGGAGACAAGTGACAGGCCACCGTTAAAACCTACTAAATAAGTATGTTATTTACTTGACTAAAATAGTGGGTTTTTAGATAATGCACCCAGTCTTTTGGTCAACAAAACTCGGTGAGAGTAACGCTATGCGCCTGACAACCCGGGGCCGTTATGCGGTCACAGCCATGCTGGACCTGGCGCTTCATGGTGCCGATGGGCCAATTAGCCTGGCGGATATATCCCGGCGCCAGGAGATTTCCCTGTCCTACTTGGAACAGTTATTTGCCAAGTTGCGCCAGAATGATCTGGTGAGCAGTGTCAGGGGGCCTGGCGGGGGCTACCGTTTGGCCCGTGGTGGAGAATTAATCAATGTTGCCGAGATTATTGATGCGGTCAATGAATCCATTGATGCCACCAGTTGTAGCGGCAAGGGCAACTGCCAGAGCGGCGGCGTGTGTCTCACCCACTACCTGTGGGATGACCTGAGTCAACAGATTCACCGCTTTCTCAGCGGTATCACACTGGATGGTCTGGTGCATCAGCAGGAAGTCCAGAGGGTGGTGTTGCGCCAGGCCGAAGAAAGTGACTCAGCTAGCTGTTGAACAGGTTTACCAGGAGTAACTGAATGAAACTGCCGATTTATCTGGACTATTCCGCAACCACGCCGGTTGACCCCAGGGTCGCTGCCAAGATGGCTGAATGCCTGACGACAGACGGCAATTTCGGCAACCCGGCTTCCCGTTCCCACGTTTTTGGCTGGCGCTCTGAAGCGGCGGTGGAAGACGCCCGCGAACAGGTGGCGGCGCTGTTGAATGTCGATCCCCGGGAAATTGTCTGGACCTCCGGTGCGACCGAGGCGGATAACCTGGCGATCAAGGGGTGCGCGCACTTCAACCAGAAAAAAGGCCAACATATCATTACCTCGAAAATCGAGCACAAGGCGGTGCTGGATACCTGTCGCCAGCTGGAGCGGGAGGGATACGAGGTCACTTACCTGACGCCGGACGCCGAGGGGTTGATCCACCCCCAGGCAGTTGCCGATGCCATCCGTGAAGACACCACGCTGGTGTCACTGATGCACGTCAATAACGAGATCGGCACGATCAACGACATCGCGGCCATTGGTGAAATTTGCCGCGAGCGCAAGGTGTTTTTCCATGTGGATGCCGCCCAGAGTGCGGGCAAGGTTGAGATAGACATGGAAACAGTGAAGGTGGACATGATGTCGCTGTCTGCCCACAAGATTTATGGTCCCAAGGGTATTGGCGCGCTGTATGTGCGCCGCAAGCCGCGGGTGCGGATTGAATCGCAAATGCACGGCGGTGGCCACGAGCGCGGTATGCGCTCCGGTACGCTGCCGACTCACCAGATCGTCGGTATGGGGGAAGCCTTCCGTATCGCCCGTGAGGAAATGGCGGAGGAGAACCAGCGTGTTCTGGCTCTGCGCAACCGGTTGTGGCATGGCATTTCCGACATGGAGGCGGTATACCTGAACGGTTCGTTGAGCCAGCGGGTCGCGGGCAACCTGAACGTCAGTTTTGCCTACGTGGAAGGTGAGTCACTGATCATGGCGCTGAAGGATCTGGCGGTCTCTTCCGGTTCTGCCTGTACCTCTGCCAGCCTGGAGCCCTCCTATGTACTGCGAGCCCTGGGGCTGGAAGACGAATTGGCGCACAGTTCCATTCGCTTCTCGATCGGCCGTTTCACCACCGCCGAAGAGATTGACTATGCTATTGCCGGGGTGCGCGAGGCGGTGACCAAGCTGCGCGAACTGTCCCCGCTGTGGGATATGTACAAAGACGGCATCGACCTCAGTCAGGTCGAGTGGGCCGCCCACTAACGTTGAGGAATTGAATTATGTCTTACAGTGACAAGGTGCTCGATCACTACGAACATCCCCGCAACGTTGGCAAACTGGATGACAAGTCCAGCAATGTCGGTACGGGAATGGTGGGTGCACCCGCCTGTGGCGATGTGATGCGTCTGCAAATCCAGGTCAATGAGCAGGGTGTCATCGAGGATGCCAAGTTCAAGACCTATGGCTGTGGTTCCGCCATTGCCTCCAGCTCCCTGCTGACCGAGTGGGTCAAGGGCAAAACACTGGAGCAGGCCGCCGAGATCAAGAATACCCAGATTGCCGAAGAGTTAGCACTGCCGCCAGTGAAGATTCACTGCTCGGTGCTGGCGGAGGACGCCATCAAGGCGGCTGTCCGCGATATTCGCCACAAGCGCGGTGAGCAGACCGATTGATGAGCAGACTGAACAAGACGATATCAGGAGAGAAGTAATGGCAATCACCATGACCCAAGCCGCTGAGCAGCATATTATTCGACACCTTGCTCACCGGGGACACGGTATTGGTATTCGCCTCGGCGTCAAGACCACCGGCTGTTCGGGTTTGTCCTACGTGCTCGAATTCGTCGATGAACAGCATCCCGACGATGAAGTGTTCGACTGCGGCGATGCCAAGTTGTTTATCGATCCCAAGAGCCTGGCCTACCTGAATGGTACGGAACTGGATTTCGTCAAGGAAGGACTCAATGAGGGTTTCCAATTCAACAACCCCAACGTCAAGGAAGAGTGCGGCTGCGGCGAGAGTTTCCATATCTGACACTTTGCAGTCGCCGGGACGGCGCCTGCTTCTGGATCAATCTCTCAGACGGAGCCGTTTTCCGTGGACATCAGCAGTGATTATTTTGCAATATTCGGTTTCCCGGTCAGTTACGAGATTGACCTGAAGCTGCTGGCAGATCGTTATCGCAACCTGCAGCGCCAGTTTCACCCCGACAGGTATGCCGACAAGCCGGCGCGCGAGCAGCGTCTGGCCGAGCAGTATGCGTCTCTCGTCAATCAAGCCTACAGCGAATTGAAATCCCCCCTGCAGCGGGCGCAGTACATGCTGGCGCTGCAAGGTGTCGACGGCGGCAGTGACAGTGCCATTACCCGGGATCCGGCATTCCTGATGGAGCAGATGGCATTGCGTGAAGCCCTGGCAGAGGTGCGGGATGCGGCCGATCCTTTGAGCGCCCTGTCCCGGGTGGCCGACGATGCCTCCGGCCAGTATTCGATATTGCAACAGCAGTTTGCCCGGCAGCTGCAGGCGGGGGAATTGGAGCGCGCTCTGGAAACCGTGACCAGAATGCAATTTTTCAGCAAGCTGCTAAACGAAGTGAAGGCGCTTGAACAGGAACTAGATGAATAATGGGTGGTAAGTCCTAGTGGTTTTATTGCAGATTTCAGAACCGGGCCAGTCCCCTGAGCCGCACCAGCGTCGGCGGGCAGTGGGTATTGACCTGGGCACTACCAACTCGCTGGTGGCGACGGTCAGAAGTGGTACCCCGGAAACCCTGCCCGACGATCAGGGCCGCCATCTGTTGCCTTCGGTGGTGCATTATGCCGCCCATGGTGCCATTACGGTCGGTTGTGATGCGCTGTCCTGGGCCGTCGATGACAGCCTGAACACCCTGGGTTCCATCAAACGTTTTATGGGGCGCGGTGCTGCCGATGTGAAAACACTCGGTTGTCAGCTCCCCTACGAGTTGGTCGCCAGCGACAGCGGCATGCCAAATTTTCGCACGGTGGCGGGGGATATCAGTCCGGTTGCCGCCTCGGCGGAAATTCTCCGGACACTGGCCGATCGGGCTGAGGCGGCACTGGACGGCCCCCTGGACGGCGCCGTGATTACCGTGCCGGCCTATTTCGACGATGCCCAGCGACAGGCCACCAAGGACGCCGCCATGTTGGCCGGGATCAAGGTATTGCGGTTGCTCAATGAGCCGACTGCGGCCGCCGTTGCCTATGGCCTCGATCAGGGCGGGGAGGGTGTGATCGCCATTTATGATCTGGGCGGTGGCACCTTTGATATTTCCATCCTGCGTTTATCCCGCGGTGTCTTCGAGGTGTTGGCCACCGGTGGCGACTCCGCGCTGGGCGGTGACGATTTCGATCACGCCATTGCCGAATGGTGTTGTGAGCAGGCGGGACTGGGCGCTGATCTCGACCCCCATCGGCAGCGGGAGTTGATGGCGGCTGCCCGCCGGGCCAAGGAGGCGTTGGCAGAACAGCAGGTGGTTGATTTATCGGTGGCTGGCTGGCAGGGCAAGCTGGACCGGGACACCCTGAACAGGCTGGCCGATCCGCTGATAGATAAAACCCTGCGCGCCTGCCGGCGCACCCTGCGCGATGCCGATCTCGGTACCGACGACGTCGATGCAGTGGTGATGGTGGGCGGTTCAACCCGCATGCCGCGTGTCGGGGCGCGTGTCGCCGAGACGTTCGCCCGGGAACCGCTGGTGAACATCGACCCCGACCGCGTGGTCGCCATTGGCGCGGCGATTCAGGCGGATGTGCTGGTGGGCAATAAACCCGGCGACGAGATGTTGCTGCTGGATGTGATTCCCCTGTCCCTCGGGCTCGAAACCATGGGGGGGCTGATGGAAAAAGTCATTCACCGCAATACCACCATCCCCGTTGCCAAGGCGCAGGATTTCACCACCTACAAGGATGGGCAAACCGCCATGGCCATCCATGTGTTGCAGGGCGAAAGAGAACTGGTCTCCGACTGCCGCTCCCTGGCGCGCTTCGAATTGCGCGGCATTCCGCCGATGGTGGCCGGTGCCGCCAAAATTCGTGTCAAGTTTCAAGTGGATGCGGATGGCCTGCTCAACGTGTCCGCCAGGGAGCTGGGCAGTGGCGTGGAGGCGCATATCGAGGTCAAGCCTTCCTACGGATTGAACGATGAGGAAGTTACCCGGATGCTGCGGGAGTCTTACACCCATGCCCGGGATGACATGCAGTTGCGGGCATTGCGGGAGCAGCAGGTAGAGGCGGACCGATTGTACGAAGATCTCAGTTCGGCGCTGGCTCAGGATGGCCGGATATTGCTTGACGACAAGGAATACCATTGTCTGGAAGTCGCCCTGGCCGATCTCAAACAGGTGCGCGACAGCAACAGCCACCGGGAAATTGCCCGGCACATTGAGATGGCGTCGAAAACCAGTGAGGAATTTGCCGCCCGACGGATGAATGCCAGCATCAAGAAGGCGCTGGCCGGGCACAGCCTCGACGAGCTCGACAAGGACATTTGAGATGCCGAAAATTGTCTTTCTGCCCCATGAAACCATCTGTCCTGAAGGGGCGGTGATCGAGGTCGAGCCGGGTGAAAGTATCTGTGAGGCGGCGCTGCGCAACGATATTGAAATCGAGCACGCCTGTGAGATGTCCTGTGCCTGTACCACCTGCCATGTCTATATTCGCGAGGGCTTCGACTCCCTCGAAGAGGCCGACGAGCTAGAAGAGGACTACCTGGACAAAGCCTGGGGTGTGGACCCCGACTCCCGGCTGAGCTGCCAGGCGGTGGTCGCCGATCGGGATCTGATCGTTGAATTACCCAAATACACCCTTAATATGGTGTCGGAAAAACACTGACCGGAGCATGACTGCCATGACGCTCAAATGGACCGATGTGCTGGATCTCGCCATCGAGTTATCCGAGGCCCATCCGGATGTCGACCCCCATTACCTGAACTTTGTGGATTTGCGCAATTGGGTGATGGAATTAGACAATTTTGACGACGATCCCCAGCACTGTGGTGAAAAAATCCTCGAGGCCATCCAGATGGCATGGATTGAAGAACTCGATTAGAATGGGGCGCAGGATAAATCTTGGCTAAGGGGTAGGGATGAGCTCTAAAGAAGAGCTTTATAAAGTGCTGGTTGAAGCAGTTCCCTACGGCACCCTTTTCTTTGCCTATGGCGTCTGCGTCGACGCCAATCAGAACGCCCTCAAGCTGCTCGGCTGCGAACTCAAACAACTGATCGGGGCGTCCCTCGACAGTATCACCGGTGACGAGTCCACCGCCCTGGTCGATCTCAAACTACAGCTGAAAAAAGCGCTGCGGGAAAAACGCAACCAGCTCAGCTGGACCTATCCGGGCCAGGGCTATGACAACCCCATCGATATCGAAGTCGTCTATGTGACTGAAGACGGCAAGGAGATGGTGGTTATGCTCCATAGCCGGGGGGCCGACGCCGTCAGGCCAGCAGAAGAAACGCCCGCATTTGCTGATGCAGTAGCGCCGGTTGTGGAAAATCGCCGGCGCCCGCCCAGATCGACAGATCTGAAGGGCCCCGCAGACAATACCGAGGTGGTGTTGGAGGAGGATGGGCAGATTGTCTCGGATCGCCGGGTTTCCGATCGTCGCCTCAACAAGGGACCGGACCATTATTTTGACGGCTTGACCAGCCTGCCAAACCGACAGATGTTGGCGGAATCCCTGAACGACTTTCTCGCCGCCCATCAGGGTCAGCCAGTCTGTGCGGCCGTGATGATGCTGGATCTGGATCATTTCAAGGATATCAACGATTCCTGGGGGCACAGCGTGGGCGACCAGGTCATCAAGAAAATTGGCCAGGCGCTGTCCGGGCTGCTCGGTGGCGAGAACATGCTGGCCAGGATGAGCGGCGATGAATTCGTACTCTTTATACCCGAGTTGTCTGACGACCTGTCCAAGGCCGCCTGGGATGCCCAGGCAATCGCCGAGAAGCTCGGCGAAGCAGTGGCCAGTCCGATTTTTCTGGATGGGCACGAGGTGATTCTCACTGCCAGTATCGGCATCGCCCTGTTGACTGATGCCACCCACACTGCGGATCGGCTGCTGCAATACGCCGACACCGCCATGTACGAGGCGAAACGCAAGGGTCGCAACAGTATCGCCTTTTTTGACCCCTGTATTACCGAAAAAGCCCAGCGTCAGATCGGCATGAATACCCGCCTGCGCAAAGCCATGGATAATCACGAGTTCGTGTTGTACATCCAGCCGCAGATTTCTGTGGACACCGGGCAGCTGGTTGGCGGGGAAGCGCTGTTGCGCTGGATGAACTCCGACAAGATTACCAATATGCCGTCGGAATTTATTCCCGTGCTGGAATCTTCCGGGTTGATTGTCGATGTGGGGCGCTGGGTAATCCGCACCTCCTGCGAATACATTCGCAACTTTATCGACTTGGGTATCTGGCAGGACCACATGCGCCTGGGCATTAATATCAGCCCGCGCCAGTTCCGCGATCCCCAGTTGCTGGATATCGTTCAGCACAGTATGAGCAGCTACAACATCGATCCCAGTTACCTGAATTTTGAAGTGACGGAGAGCCTGGTGATTGAAGATGTGGAAGAAGCGATCAAGAAGATGAATGCCATCAAGGCGTTGGGCTCCATGTTCTCCATCGACGATTTTGGCATTGGCTATTCCTCGATGATTTATCTCAAGCGGCTGCCGTTCGACCAACTCAAAATTGATCGTGAGTTTATCCGCAACATTCACCGCGACCCCGAGAGCAGGGGCATTGTCGAAGCGATCATGGCGGTTTCAAAGCAGTACGGCCTCAAGGTGACCGCGGAAGGGGTGGAAAATCAGGAGGCGCTGGATATCCTCCGCGAGCTGGGTTGCCACTCCTACCAGGGCGCACATTTCAGTATGCCGGTGCCTTGCGAACGCTTTACCAAATTGCTGGCAGCCTAGCCGCAAGGTATTAGCGGAAATGGCCTCGGCTATTCCTTGTAACCCATTGTATCGGAGAGTAAAATGCCCCCCTTTTGATGCGGTGGGCCGGGCTGAAGGTGGGCGTGGTTCGCCGGGCTGTACAAATATTCCCTCTGGAGACCCTTAATGGCTATCGAACGTACCCTTTCTATCATCAAGCCCGACGCAGTTGCTAAAAATGTTATCGGTAAAATCTACAACCGTTTTGAAGAGGCCGGGCTGAAAATTGTGGCGGCAAAAATGCTGCAGCTCTCCGATGAGAAAGCCGGCGGTTTTTACGCCGAACACAAAGAGCGTCCGTTCTATGGCGACCTGGTGGGTTTTATGACCTCCGGTCCGGTGATGGTCCAGGTGTTGGAAGGTGACAACGCAGTTGCCGTCAACCGCGAACTGATGGGCGCCACCAATCCCAAAGAAGCAGCAGCGGGTAGCATTCGCGCAGATTTTGCTGAATCAATTGACGCCAACGCTGTCCATGGTTCTGATTCCACAACTTCTGCTGCACGTGAAGTGGCCTATTTCTTCGCTGAAGATGAAATCTGCCCCCGCTAAACCATGCCGAACACAAATGCCGTGAGGCAGGATAACTGATGACATCAGTCAATGCTGACATCAATCAGGCAGTGGAGCCCCAGCAGGCGAAAGTAAACCTGCTGGGGCTTTCTGCTGAAAAACTGGTCGAGTTTTTTGCCTCCCTGGGCGAAAAACCGTTTCGTGCTGCCCAGCTGATGAGGTGGATTCACCAGCTCGGTGTGGATGATTTTGCGCAGATGACCAATCTCTCGAAATCCCTGCGCCAGCAATTGCAAGAGAAAGCTGAAATCAGGGCGCCCGAGGTGGTATCGCAATACGATTCCGCCGATGGCACGCGCAAATGGATCATCCGGGTCAGCGGCGGCAGTTGCGTCGAAACCGTTTTCATCCCGGAGAAAGACCGCGGCACACTTTGTGTGTCATCGCAGGTGGGCTGTTCCCTGGACTGCAGCTTTTGCGCCACCGGCAAACAGGGTTTTAACCGCGATTTGACCGCTGCGGAGATCATCGGCCAGGTATGGATTGCCGCCAAGTCATTCGATTCGCTCCACGCGGGCGCCGAGCGGGTGGTCAGCAACGTGGTGATGATGGGGATGGGTGAGCCGTTGTTGAACTTTGACAACGTGGTCGATGCGATGTCACTGATGCTGCACGATTGCGCCTATGGCTTGTCAAAGCGGCGGGTGACCCTCAGTACCTCCGGCGTGGTGCCGGCGCTGGATCGACTGGGGGATGTCACTGACGTCTCCCTCGCCATTTCCCTGCATGCGCCAAACGATAAGTTGCGCGATGAACTGGTGCCCATCAACCGCAAATATCCCATTGCCATGTTGTTGGAGTCCGCCCGTCGCTATCTGGATAAAATGCCCGATACCCATCGCAAGATTACCGTGGAATACACGCTGATGGATCGCATCAACGATCGCGATGAACATGCCTATGAGCTGGCCAAGCTGCTCAAGGACACCCCCTGCAAGATCAACCTGATTCCGTTCAATCCGTTTGCCCAGTCCGACTATCGGCGGGTGACCAATACGGCATTAAACCGTTTCAGGGATATTCTCCACAAGGCGGGCTATACCGTTACCGTGCGTACCACCAGGGGTGACGATATCGCAGCGGCCTGTGGTCAGTTGGCGGGCAGCGTAAATGATAAAACCCGCCGCAGTGAACGTTACCAGCAGCGCCAGGCCGAGGAAACACCGGTCAGGTTTGTGGGTTAATGGCCATGTTGGCTAAACCTGGAGGGAAGGACGCATGACACAGCGGTTACGGCCAATACGTATTGCCCTGTTGTTTTCGATTGTGATGATGGCGGGTTGCACCAGTACCACCACAACCAATGGTGTCGCCAATGCCCAGGTCGACAGGGACAAGGCGCTGGAAAACCGCTTGCAACTGGCCCTTGGCTATATGTCCCAGGGCGATCGGGAAAGAGCCCGGCAACACCTCGAAAAAGCCATGGAAATAGACAGTCGCTCTGCCAAGGTAGAGGATGTCTGGGCACTGCTGTATCAACAGGAAATGGAGCTGGGCGAAGCTGAGGCGCATTACAAAAAGGCCTTGAGCTATGATCCGAATTTTACCCGCGGCCGCAATAATTACGGTATGTTTCTGCTGCGTCAGGAACGCTATGAAGAGGCGTACCAGCAGTTCAGACTCGGCTCCGAGGATCTCTCCTACCCAAAACGCGGCGAGATTTTCCTCAAGTCCGGGGTGACGGCAGTAAAACTCAATAAGCTGGCCGAGGCAGAACAGGCGTTGCAAAAAGCGGCAGTGCTTGAACCGCAGCTGTCACAGCCCTATCTGGAGCTGGCCGATATCGCTTACCAGCGGGGTGACTACCAGCGCGCGAGGCAATTGCTGGAAAAATACAATGAAAGTCGGCGCAGACCGACTCCCAGGGGACTTTGGCTGGGGGTAAGACTGGAAAATCAACTTGGCAACAAGGATGCGGAAGCGAGCCAGGGCTTGGCGTTGCGGAATTTGTTTCCCAATTCCCGTGAAAACCAGGAATATCAAAACTGGCTGAATGATGAAAAACACCGCTAAAAATGAGAACGATGAAACACAGGTCGAGCCGACGTTGACATCACCGGGGGCGCTACTGAGTCGCGCCCGCAAGGATAAGGGCCTCAGTCTTGATGACATGGTCACACACCTGGGGCTGCCGCGCCGGGTATTGAGCGCCCTTGAAGAGGATGAGTACGAGCGGCTGCCGACACCGATGTATGTCCGGGGCTATGTCAGGCGTTACTGTGCCCTGCTGGGATTGGCCGATACTCCGGTTCTGGAACTGGTTGAACAGCAATTCTCGGCACAGGGCATTGAAGAGCACAGACCGTCGTTGCGATTGCCCACCGCCCCCAAAAAGAACTTTCGTCCGACGGTGTTTATTGTGCCGCTGTTTGTGGTTTTGCTGGTGGTCGCTGCGGCCTTTGTCTGGGCGATACAGTCCAACAATGGCACCAATGTGGTGGCTCCGGAACCCTCTCAAACTGCGTCTATACCGGCTTTGGCCATGACGGCTCTCTCCAATAGCAGTGGCAACGAGCTGGACGTTTCCGAGTCCGAGCAACAGGCAGCCGGCATGTCGGAAGAGGGCGGCGATGAGGGTATGCGAACGCTTTCCATTCGGGTTGTCCAGCAGAGTTGGGTGGAGGTTTTTGATGCCGAAGGTGACATGCTGGTGGCGGATATCAAACCCTCTGGTTCTGACCTGGAGGTCACCGGGCGCGCACCGTTCAGCGTCACCCTGGGATATGCCCCGGGGGTGGAGATCAGCTACGGCGGTCAGACGGTGCCGGTGACAAAGATAGCCGGCGACAACACCGCGATCCTGAAAGTCGGTGATGAATACGCCGAGGAGCGTTAGTTAATCCATGCATTTTGAATCACCCATAGTTCGCAGGCAGTCCCGTCAGATCATGGTGGGCAATGTGCCGGTGGGCGGCGATGCGCCGATTTCCATCCAGAGCATGACCAATACCGAAACCACGGATGTGCCCGCCACGGTGGCGCAGATCAACCGGTTGGTGGCGGCCGGTGCCGATATCGTCAGGGTGTCGGTGCCCTCCATGGACGCAGCCGAGGCATTTGGCGCCATCAAGAAACAGGTCAGCGTGCCGCTGGTGGCCGATATCCACTTTGATTACCGCATCGCCCTGCGGGTGGCCGATCTGGGGGTCGATTGCCTGCGCATTAACCCCGGCAATATCGGCAGGGAAAAGCGCATCCAGGCGGTGGTGGAAAAAGCCCGCGATCTCAACATTCCGATCCGTATCGGTGTCAATGCCGGTTCCCTCGAGAAAGACCTGCAAAAAAAATACGGCGAACCGACGCCGGACGCCCTGGTGGAATCCGCCATGCGCCACGTGGCGATTCTCGACAGTTTTAATTTTCACAATTTCAAGTTGAGCCTGAAGGCCTCCGATATTTTTATGGCCGTGGCGGCCTACCGCAAAATCGCCACCCTGATCGACAACCCCCTGCATCTGGGGATTACCGAAGCGGGTGGTCTGCGCGGCGGCACCGTGAAGTCCTCGATCGGACTCGGCCTGCTGTTGATGGATGGCATCGGTGATACCCTGCGCGTCTCCCTGGCCGCCGATCCGGTGGAAGAGGTGAAAGTTGGCTGGGATATGCTGAAAAGCCTCAAACTGCGCAGCAAGGGCATCAACTTTATCGCCTGTCCCAGTTGCTCGCGGCAGAATTTTGACGTGGTCAAGACCATGAACGAGCTGGAAACCCGCCTGGAAGACATTACCGTTCCCATGGATGTGGCGGTGATCGGCTGTATCGTCAACGGCCCCGGGGAGGCCAAGGAAGTCGATCTCGGCTTGACCGGCGGCACTCCCAACAATCTGGTGTATATCGATGGCCAGCCCAGCCAGAAACTCGGTCAGGAAAACCTGGTGGATGAGCTGGAGCAATTGATTCGCAGCAAGGCGAGCCAGAAGGCCGCACAACAAGAAAAGCTGATAGCGAAGTCCTGATGAAAAAAATTCAATCCATTCGGGGGATGAATGACCTGCTCCCCGAAGAGTCCCCCGTTTGGCAGTATCTGGAGAAAACAGTGGCGCAGCTGCTGGGCCGGTATGGTTATCGGGAAATCCGTTTTCCCATCCTCGAACCCACCGAGTTGTTCAAACGCTCCATCGGCGAGGTCACCGATATTGTCGAAAAGGAGATGTATACCTTTGATGACCGCAACGGTGACAGCGTTACCCTGCGGCCCGAGGGCACAGCGGGTTGCGTGCGCGCCTGTGAACAGCACGGCCTGACCTTTAACCAGACCCAGCGCCTCTGGTATCAGGGGCCGATGTTTCGCTACGAGCGCCCCCAGAAGGGCCGCTTGCGCCAGTTTCACCAGATCGGCGTGGAAGCGTTTGGCCTGGACGGGCCGGACATCGACGCCGAACAGTTGGCGATGATCTGGCGCCTCTGGCAACAGCTGGGTGTCGACAAAGTGGTGACCCTGCAACTCAACTCCCTGGGCACGACAGCTTCCCGCGGCCGCTACCGGGAGGCCTTGGTGGCCTATCTGGAGCAGCGCCAGGAGCAGCTGGACGAAGACAGCCAGCGCCGTCTGTACAGCAATCCGATGCGCATTCTGGACAGTAAAAATGCCGACACCCAGGCGTTGCTGAATGATGCCCCCAGGCTGGAAGATTTTCTCGAGGATGAATCCCGCGAACACTTCCAGCAACTGCTGGCCCTGCTGGACGGGGCCGGGGTTCCGTATCAGATCAACCCCCGCCTGGTGCGCGGGCTGGATTATTACGGCAAGACGGTGTTTGAGTGGGTGACCGATGCGCTCGGAGCCCAGGGCACTGTCTGCGCCGGTGGCCGCTACGATGGCCTGGTCGAACAACTGGGCGGCAAGCACACACCGGCGGTGGGTTTCGCCATGGGCATAGAGCGCCTGGTATTGTTGCTTGACGCCGCTGGTGTGGTACCGGATAGTATCGCCCGGCAAGTGGACGTCTACCTTTTGGCCGCTGGCGATGTGCAGGCACAGGCGTTGCAGTTGGGCGAAACCCTGCGCAGCCAGTGTCCACAATTGCGTATCCTCAACCACTGCGGTGGTGGCAGCTTCAAGAGCCAGATGAAAAAAGCGGATCGATGTGGCGCGGAAATCGCCCTGCTCCTCGGTGAGGATGAGGCCGCCAGCGGCCAGGTGTCGGTCAAGTTTCTGCGGCAGGACAAACCCCAGCAAAGTATGAGCGTTGCCGCTGTGGTGGCCATGCTCAACCAACAAGTTTTACGTGAAGGCGAGGAGTAATCGTGGCAGAACATCTCAGCGAAGAAGAACAGCTGGAGAGTTTCAAGCGCTGGTGGAAAGAGAATGGTCTCTCCACAGTGATTGTGCTCGTACTCGCGGTGGGCGGGTATTTCGGTTGGGATTTGTGGAAAGACCATCGCCAGGCCCGTGCAGAGGCTGCCTCGGTGGTCTATCAGCAGATGATGGAAGCCGCGACCGTCAAACCGGGTGAAGCCCTGGAAGTGTCCCGTCATGAACTGGCGTCAGCCCTGGCCGAGCAACTGAAAAAGGATTACGCCTCTACCCAGTACGCCCGCTATGCGGCATTGTTGCTGGCGCGGTTGGCGGTGGAAAACAATGATCTGGAGGCTGCCGCACAACAGTTGCAGTGGGCACAGGACGGTGCCGATGAAGGCCTTTCCCTGATCATTAAACTGCGGCTGGCCAGGCTGGAGGCCGCCCGGGGCCATCTCGACGAGGCGATTGCGATGCTGGAGGGCATCGATGCACGTTCCATGGCCTCGGCCTATGCGGAAGCCATCGGTGATTTTCAGTTGATGAAGGGCGATAAAACGGCTGCCTATCAGGCTTATCGTGAAGCCCTGCAGACGCTGGTGCTCAACGATAACCAGACGCGCACCATTATCGAGCTCAAGCTCAATCACGTAGCGCCCGCCACTGAAGCTGCGGATGCTGCACCGCAGCAGACCGGGGGTGACAGTTGATGAAACGTCTTTCGTGGCTGTTGGTGGCCTGCCTGATGTTCTCGGGCTGTAGCTCCATCACTAACAAGCTGGGCAAAACTAAAACAGACGAAGCTGGAGAAAAAATTGCTCCGGCCGAGTTGGTGGATTTCCCGTCAGAAATCCAGATGCGCCAGCTCTGGTCAAACCATGCGGTGGGCAAGAACCTCTCTGTCAACGGCGGTATTCGCCCGGCGATGGAGGCCGGTGTTATCTATGTGGCGGACAGTCAGGGCACTGTGGCCGCTGTCGATGCCGGGACCGGTGAGCGGAAGTGGAAGGTCGAACTGGATAAAACCATCGGCGGTGCCGTTGGTGTCGGCAGCAATACCGTCCTGGTGGGCAGTACTGAGGGAGATGTTTTTGCCCTGGAGGCGGATAGCGGTGAGCAGCGCTGGCATGTTTATGTGACCAGCGAAGTGCTGGCGGCTCCGGGTGTCAGCGCTGATGTCGCGATTGTCCAGAGTCAGGATGGTCGCGTGGTGGGGCTGAACTTGGCCGACGGCAGCCAGCGCTGGCAGTTTAAAGCGGATGTTCCGGTACTGAGTTTGCGTGGCACCAGCCCCCCCGTGGTGACAGAGGATCTCTGTATCCTGAGTTTTGCCAATGGCAAAGTGCATGCACTGTCTCCGTCAACGGGTGCACAGGTATGGGAAAACCGGGTAGCGACGCCCCAGGGACGCACTGAACTTGAGCGCATGGTGGACCTTGACGGCCGACCTGTGCTGGTCGGCGATGTGCTGTACGCGGCAAGCTATCAGGGTCGCATCGGCGCGCTGGCGACTGCCTCCGGTCGGGGCATCTGGTACCAGGATGCGTCGACATCCCAGGATTTGGCCTATGGCCTGGAACAGGTCTATCTGGTTCAGAAAAATGATACAGTCAAAGCATTGCGCGCCAGCAGCGGCCAGCAAATCTGGCAAAATGACCAGCTTACCTATCGCAAGTTGGGCAGTCCCGCCGTGGTGGCCGGTTATATGGCGGTGGGCGATGCAGAGGGATACCTGCATGTCTTGTCCCAGACCGATGGCCGCTTTGTGGCCAGAACCAAAGTGGGTGCTGGTGTTGCGGCCCCCATGTTGGTGGATGGCAATATTCTCTATGTCCTGAATAATGGCGGTCGACTCACAGCATACAGCTTTGAGTGAGAGGCCGTCATTCACGACAAATGCCGCCCTTTTGCGAAGGGCGGCATTTGTGTTTTTCGGGATTGAATGAAATTGAGTGAGCAATACCACTAGCGGGCTGTACAGGTTGCTGAATAGGCCCGTGATGCCCCAGGCGAATTGTCGAGTACATTGAAATGATCCCAGTCATAGCACTGGTTGGCCGCCCCAATGTGGGCAAGTCGACTTTATTTAACAGATTGACCAAATCCCACGATGCCCTGGTTGCGAACTACCCGGGACTCACTCGCGATCGCAAGTACGGTGAGGGCGAGTTCCTTGGCCGACGTTATCTGCTGATTGATACCGGTGGTATTACCGGTGAGGAAGAGGGCATTGATTCGGCCATGGCCGCCCAGTCCATGCAGGCGATTGAGGAGGCCGATGCCGTGATGCTGGTGGTCGACAGCCGCGACGGCCTGACACCGGTGGATCGTCGGCTGGCGGAGTACCTGCGCCAGAAGGGCCGGCAGGTCTATCTGGTGGCCAACAAGATTGACGGCATCAATCCGGATGTGGCCATGGCGGATTTCTTCGAGCTTGGCATCTCCGACATCTATCCCACCACCGCGACCCACGGCCGCGGTGTCAGGCAGTTGATGGAGGCGGTGCTGGCGCCGTTCCCGGAAGTGCCAGAACCGGAGGCTGAGGATGAAGCCGCGCACGGCATCAAAATCGCGGTGATTGGCCGTCCCAACGTGGGCAAGTCCACCCTGGTCAACCGCTTGCTCGGTGAAGAGCGCGTGATTGTGTTCGACCTGCCGGGGACCACCCGGGACAGTATTTATATCGATTACGAGCGCGAAGGGAAAAGTTATACCCTGATTGACACGGCGGGTATTCGCCGCAGGAAAAATGTCTCCATGGTCGTGGAGAAATTCTCCATTGTAAAAACCTTGCAGGCCATTGACGATGCCAACGTCGTGGTGCTGCTGGTGGATGCCCAGGAGGGGCTGGTTGACCAGGACCTGCACCTGATGGGTACCGCCATTGAAGCGGGCCGGGCATTGGTGTTGGCGGTGAATAAATGGGATGGCCTCGATGCGGATAATAAAAGCCGGATCAAGTCAGAACTCCAGCGCCGCCTGCGATTCGTCGATTTTGCCGATATCCACTTTATTTCGGCACTCCACGGTACCGGGGTGGGGCACCTCTACGAATCCATCGAAAAGGCCTATGCCTCAGCTACCGATAAACTGGGCACCAACCGCCTCACCCGGATATTGCAGGACGCCGTCACGGAGCATCAGCCGCCGATGGTCAGGGGGCGGCGCATCAAATTGCGCTATGCCCATGCCGGCGGCAAGAATCCGCCGGTGATCGTGATTCACGGCAACCAGACCGATGAAGTACCCAGTCACTATACCCGCTATCTGGAAAAAGTTTTTCGCAAGGTTCTGGAGCTGCACGGCACGCCGGTAAAGATCGAATATCGTTCCAGTGATAATCCCTACGCGGGAAAGAAGAATAAGCTGACCGTAAGGCAGATGGCGAAGAAACGCCGCTTGATGAAACACGTCAAGAAAAAATAGCGCGGGAAAAGACCTCTAACAGAGGGGCCTTTCCTCAGGCCGCAGCCAGTGTTTCGTCGCGGATCAGTAGCTGATAGCTGGTCACAAAGTCGCGCACGGAACCATCGACCCTGGAGCGAAAGTGACGATGCCAGTAGGCGCCCAGGGCAGAAATGTTGGCGGGATTTGGCAGGGATTGCTCTGCCCGCCGATAGATCATCCAGGCGATCGCCGTCGCGTATTTCAGATTGGTCACCAGTTCTCCGTGGGGGTCCCTGAGGAAACTGTGTTGCCCGGCAATACCGCGTATGTCGCTGGCCAATTGTGGGTGGTGGATCAGGTACTTGTCCCATACCGCCCGGTGCATGGTCGGGGTAATGTGGTAAAGCCCGACCCGCTGTCCCTCGTGCCAGCCCCCCAGGCCAGACTCATGGGCGGCGGTGCCCATCAACAAATTCTCCGCGGCCATTGACCAGTCGTCCAGGTAGTGCAGCGTCTCCCGAATCACCAGATGGCGTAAATCCCCAGCAGTAAAAATCATAACCCAGCTCCTGACATTGATTTAATGTTGCTTTTAGAGCCTTACATTTTCTTTCATTATTATCAGGTTATGAATTTAAATTCAATTAGAAATTATAAATATTAAGTAACTTTATGAGCTGTTTTTCACGCAATTGATCATTTTATGATCAATTGCGTGCTGCAGATGGGGCGTGCGCCAGGCCAAAATCTGGGAAATAATGAATTCGTCATCCACAGCAGGGGAGATAGGTTGACTGAGCTCAATCTGCCCATGGCCTTAACCTTCCTCGGCTACCTGTTGGTAGTGCTGGCCATTGGCGTGGTCGCCTGGTTCAAGACACACACGGCAGCGGACTATTTTCTCGGCGGTCGCAAGCTCTCGGCCGGTGTGGCCGCGCTGAGCGCCGGGGCCTCCGATATGAGTGGCTGGGTGTTGTTGGGGTTGCCCGGATACGCCTACCTGGCAGGTGTCGAGGCCGCCTGGATTGCACTGGGTCTCTGTATCGGCGTGGCGCTCAACTGGTTGCTGATGGCGCGGCGGTTGCGGATATACAGCTTTTACCTGGAGGATGCGGTGACGCTGCCCTGTTATCTCCATCGCCGCTTTCAGTGCCCGGGGCCCTGGCTGAAGCTCCTTGCCTCGCTGTTTATCCTGTTGTTTTTTCTGTTCTACGTGAGCTCCGGTTTGATCGGTGCCGGCAAGTTGTTTGTTGCTGTGTTTGGCTTCGACTATCGCCTGTCGGTACTGCTGGGCGCTGCGATCATTATTTTTTACACCCTGTTTGGCGGCTTCCTGGCGGTTTCCTGGACCGATGTGTTTCAGTCACTGTTGATGGTCCTGGCGTTGCTGGTAGTGCCCATACTGGCGCTGCAGGCGCTGGGTGGATACGGACAACTCACCGCGAGGGTGGAGGGTATCAATCCAGCCCTGTTGTCATTCGGCACTGACCGCCAGGGGCAACCGCTCACCGGGCTGGCCATTGCCAGCCTCCTGGGTTGGGGCCTCGCCTACTTTGGGCAGCCACACATCCTGGCTCGCTTCAAGGCCATTCATTCCCCACGGCAATTGAAAACGGCCGCGGCCATAGGGATCAGCTGGTCAGTACTGGTTTATGGCACTTCCCTGGCCGTCGGCGTGACGGGGTTGGCACTGGTGGAACCCCCGCTGGTCGATTCGGAACAGGTGTTCATGGTGATGGTCCGGATGCTGTTTCATCCCCTGATGGCGGGTTTTATGTTGTCGGCTATCCTCGCGGCGATTATGAGCACGGTGGATTCGCAGCTGCTGGCTAGCTCGTCGACGCTCGCTGAAGATTTGTATCCGCTGCTGAGCGGCCGCCGCTTGTCGGAAACCGGGCGGGTGCTGACCGGCAGGTGGGCTGTAGCGGTCATCGCCGCAGTCGCCACCGGTGTAGCGATGGACCCTGACAGCAAGGTGCTGGACGTGGTGGCCTATGCCTGGGGCGGGCTGGGCGCCGCATTGGGACCGGCAATGTTGCTGAGTTTGTACTGGCGGCGCATGAATTGGCAGGGCGCACTGGCCGGTGTCATGGTGGGCGGTTTGACCGTGATTGTCTGGAAGCCCCTGGAGGGAGGCTGGTTTGACCTGTACGAACTGGTGCCCGGATTTTTCTTTTCCTGCGCAGCCATTGTCCTGGTCAGTTTCTGCACCGCACCCCCAGCGGCGCCAATACAGCAGGATTTTAGCCGGGTGACAGCCGTGGTGCGGACACCCTGAGCGCCAACCCGGTCAATGTCGTGAAGCGTATTTTGCGGCGCACAATAAATTAAAAAATGAGGACTTTATTATGGAAAAACAGCAGACACTCATGGATGGTGCGACGGCTTTGCTGATGGCCTATGGCGGCAAGCTGCTGCTGGCGTTGTTGGTATTGCTGGGCGGCTGGTGGCTGATCGGCAGGGCGCTTTATTTTCTCGACAGGGGGCTGGCCAGAAGCCATGCGGAGAAGACCCTGAGAACCTTTTTGCACAGTTTTACCAATATTCTGCTGAAAGGCGTGTTGCTGGTCATTATCGCCTCCATGGTGGGCGTCGAGACAGCTTCGCTGATTGCCCTGCTGGGTGCGGCGGGACTGGCCGTCGGACTGGCTCTGCAGGGCAGCCTGGCCAATTTCGCCGGTGGTGTGTTGATCCTGTTCTTTAAACCCTTCAAGGCGGGGGACGAGATCGAGGCCCAGGGCTACCGGGGCGTGGTGGAAGAAATCCAGATTTTCAACACCATCCTGAAAACCCGCGACAACGAAGTGGTGGTGATCCCCAACGGTATCCTTTCCAACGGCTGCCTTAAAAACATCTTTGCTGAACCGACCCGCCGGGTGGATATGACCTTCAGCATCAGTTACGAGGACGATATTCTCAAGGCCAGGCAGGTCATTCGCCAGGTGCTGGATGCCAACCCCAAGGTGTTTTCTACACCGCCCGCCGATATCTTTGTCAGTGCCCATGGGGAAAGTGCCATCAATCTGCTGGTGCGTCCCTGGTGTGCGTCAAAGGATTACTGGGAAGTCTATTTTGGCACCATAGAGGAACTCAAACTGGCCTTTGACCGCGAGGGCATTACCATTCCGTTCCCGCAGCGGGATGTCCATATCAAGGCGGGGCGCTCGCCAGTTTAGCCGGGGGCAATTTAATGGATCCCATAGAAGTGGTGATTGGCGATATTGCGACCCTCCCCGTGGCGGCTGTGGTCAATGCCGCCAATAGCCAGCTGGCCGGCGGCGGTGGTGTCGATGGCGCCATTCACCGGGCGGCGGGCTACCGGCAGCTCCAGGATGCCTGTCGCAAGTTGGGCGCTTGTCCCACCGGGCAGGTCAAGGTGACTCCGGGCTTCAACCTCCCGGCGCAATATATTTTTCACGCGGTGGGGCCGGTCTGGCACGGCGGCGATCGGGGGGAGCCGCAACAGCTCGCCAGCTGTTACCGCCGCGCCATGGCACTGGCCCAGCAGCTGGGCATCAACAGCATCGCCTTTCCCGCCATCAGTTGCGGCGTCTACGGTTATCCCGCCGAGCTGGCTGTGCCCGTCGCCATTGAGGCAGTGCGGGCCGCCCTGGGAAACAATGCCAGGTTGCAACAGGTGATTTTCTGTTGTTTTGACCCGGCAATGGCAGAGCGGTACCGGCGTTATCTGCATTCTCTCCAGCGAGGGAGTTAAAGCGCAATGTATAACAGACAACGGTTCCAATACCCCATGCTGAGGGGGTTGGCAGTTGAACGGCTTGCAGTGGGCATGGTTAGCCCCTTGTTGTTAACGGCCGATATAAAAAACTATCTATTCGATATGAATAATTAATTTTTGCAATCTACTAATCTTGATTAATATTCACTGCAACAAAAGAGTTGGCTGTAGCCCACAACTGGCAAGCAAGGCCCATTTGATCAACTATGGAGAGATGATATGCAAAACCGTGTTCCCAACGTCGTTTTCAAAACCCGTGTCCGCAATGAAGCCCTGGGCGGCCCGAATCCCTTTGAGTGGAAAGACCTGAGCAGCGATGACATCTTTAAGGGCAAAAATGTGGTGGTGTTCTCACTGCCCGGTGCCTTTACCCCCACCTGCTCCACTTCACACCTGCCTCGGTATGAAGAACTCTACGAGGAATTCAAGGCGCAGGGGGTCGATGCGGTGGTCTGTGTGTCGGTGAACGATGCGTTTGTGATGTTCCAGTGGGGCAAAAGCCAAAATGCCAGGAACGTGTTCCTGTTGCCGGATGGCAACGCCGAGTTCACCCGCAAAATGGGCATGCTGGTGGATAAGCACAACCTTGGTTTCGGTCAGCGCAGCTGGCGTTATTCCATGTATGTTCAGGATGGCGAGATCAAGCAGTTTTTCGTCGAGCCGGGGTTCGAGGACAACTGTCAAACTGACCCCTTTGAAGTGTCTGACGCGGATACCATGTTGAACTACCTGAAAAGCCGCTGACAGGTGAGATGGCGGGGGAAGTGGAATTGGCAGATTTCGTTCCCCTTTTATGGCGAAGTCCCGTAGCGACGGAACACCACGGGTTTACCCGTGGATGAATGCCATCTGCAAATCTCATTACGTAGTTTTGAGATTTGCTTCGACCCGCAGAGGGTCGAAGCACCATAGAACCCCGGCTTTAGCCGGGAGAATCTATGTTGCCGAAATTCCGGCACTGGGCTCTGTATGGCTTAGAACTATAGAGAGGAGCCGCGAAAGGTAGACCTCCATATTCCAATAGGTGAGCGTCATGAAATACCGCAGCGAAAATGATTCCCTGGGTAGCGTGAAAGTCCCCGAGCACGCCCTTTGGGGTGCCCAGACCCAGCGCGCCAGTGAGAATTTCCCCCACCTGGGGTACGGTATGCCCTGGGGTGTCATCGAAGCGCTGGCGACGATCAAGAAAGCGGCGGCCCTGGCCAATGGGGAGTTGGGTGAGCTGGATACTGCCCTGAAAAACCTCATTGTCCAGGCCTGTGATGAAGTACTGGCCCGCCAGCACGACAAGCAGTTTCCCCTGCCGGTGTGGTAGAGTGGCAGCGGCACCCAGAGCAACATGAATGTGAACGAGGTGATTGCCAACCGCGCCAATGAAATAGCCGGCGGCCGGCGCGGCGACAAACAGCCGGTACACCCCAACGATCATGTCAATCGCTCACAATCTTCCAACGACGTCTTTCCCACGGCCATGCATCTGGCGGCGTTGGTGGCCATGGAGCGGCAGCTGCTACCCGCTGTCGGGCAACTCAGAACAGCGCTGCAGGACAAATCCAGCGCCTTTGCCGGCAGCTGGAAGGTCGGTAGAACCCACCTGATGGACGCCGCACCCATGACCCTGGGACAGGAGTTCAGTGGTTATGTCGCCCAGCTGGACATCAGCACGGCTCAGTTACGGCTCGCCATGGAGGGGCTCTACCCCCTGGCGATAGGCGGCACCGCCGTCGGTACCGGTTTGAATACCCCGCCGGGTTGGCAGGTTTCGGTGATTGCGCAACTGCGTACCTTGACCGGCCTGCCGCTCAGCTTGGCTCCCAATAAATTCACAGCATTGTCCAGTCACGGCCCACTGTTAGCGGCCAGTGGCGCGTTGCGCCAGCTCGCGTCGGACCTGCTGGTGATGGGCAACAATCTGCGCATGCTGGCCAGCGGCCCCCGGGCGGGCCTGGGTGAGATCCAGTTGCCGGCCAATGAGCCGGGCAGCTCGATCATGCCGGGCAAGGTGAACCCCACCCAAATTGAGTCGATCACCATGATTGCCGTGCAGGTTCTGGGTTTCGATGCGGCGATTGCCTCGGCCTGTTCCCAGGGCCACTTGCAGTTGAATGTGTTCAAGCCGCTGATCATTTATAACCTGCTGTCAGCCATAGAGTTACTGGCCGACGGCATGACCCATTTTGTCCGGGATTGCGTCAGTGGGCTGGAATGCAACAGCGAACAGCTGGCCACCAATGTCGAGCGTTCCCTGATGATTGTCACGGCGCTGACGCCACAGTTGGGTTACGACAAGGCTGCGGAGATCGCCAAGTATGCCCAGCAACACAACCAGACAATCCGTCAGGTGCTGGTGGCGCAAAATATTCTCAGTGGTGAGGAGTTCGACCGGTTGGTGAAGCTTCACGTGTTGTCGGGAAACTGATGTGACTCAGCTGTCCTGATCGCCGCCAAACCAGTGGTTGAGGCGTGTGCCGGCGCGCAGTTTGACATCGTCGTCAATGTAATTGGCGATGGTGGCGACCGCCGCCAGGATGGCAGCCAGATCATCGGTATAACCGGTCCCCGGGATGAAATCCGGAATGGTGTCCGTCGGCAGGATAAAGTAGGCGAGGGCGCTATACACCGCGGCCTTGGCCCAGGCGGGCGTATCGGGCCTGCGGGAGGCGTAGTACAGCCACAGGCTTTTCTCCACCAGCTCCCTGCCCGCGGCGGTGGCGGCGTGTTTGAGCTTGATCCAGAAATCCGTGCCGGAGTAGTGATGCTCCACCCCGGCTTTTTTGAGTGATGTGCCTGTTTTGATGTTCATGAACTAAAGAGTAGTCCGCCTCTTTGGCTCGTCAAAGTCCGTTCGGCGAACATTTCCCCCCAGCTTGGTCAGGACTACATCTGTTCCATGACCTCAATGCCCAGCAAATCCAGGCCCCTGGCCAGAACTTTGGCGCTCAAACGGGCGAGTCCCAGGCGGCTGATACGGGTTGCCTGGGGCACCTCGTCCTTAAGGATCGGGCAGTGTTCGTAAAAGGCCATAAAATGGCTGGCCAGCTCATACAGGTAGTTGCACAGCACATGGGGGTTGGCTTCCCGTGCCAGCAGGTCCAGCACCTGGCCAAATTGCAGCAATTGCATGGCCAGCGCCTTTTCCTGGGCCGTTTCAATGCGGAGGGTGCCGCTGGGGGCATCGAAGTCGATGCCCGCCCGGCGGAAAATACTGCGGATGCGGGTATAGGCGTACTGCAGGTAGGGCGCGGTATTGCCCTCAAAACTCAGCATCGCCTCCCAGTCGAAGATGTAGTCATTGGTGCGGGTCTTGCTGAGGTCGGCGTATTTCACCGCGCCGATGCCCACCTTCCTGCCGATGGCGGCCACCTCGTCGATATCCAGTTCGGGGTTTTTACCCCGGACCAGTGCGCAGGCCCGTTCCACCCCTTCCTGGAGCAGATCCGTCAGTTTGACGGTGCCGCCGCTGCGGGTTTTGAAGGGTTTGCCGTCCTTGCCCATCATGGTGCCAAAAGGGTGGTGTTCCAGTGACACCGATGCGCTGACAAAGCCCGCCTTCCTGGCCAGGGCGAATACCTGTTTCATGTGCAGCGACTGGCGGGCATCGATGAAGTAGAGGATGCGATCGGCGTTTAACTGATGACTGCGGTAGCGCAGGGCGGCGAGGTCGGTGGTGGCATAGAGATAACCGCCACCAGATTTCTGCACAATCACCGGGCTGGGGTTGCCCTGTTTGTCGGCCAGCTCTTCCAGAAACACCACCTGTGCGCCCTGGTCTTCCACGGCCAGTTGTTGCCGCTGGAGATCTTGGATGACCTTGGCCAGATCGTCGTTGTAGGCGCTTTCCGGCCGGATATCGCCGTGTTTCAGGGTGACGTTGAGGTTCAGGTATACCGCTTCACTGTGGGCCACGGAAATGTCGATAAATTGCTGCCACAGTTTGCGGCAGTGCTCGTCGCCGGACTGCAGTTTCACCACGTACTGGCGGGCTTTATCGGCAAAGGCCGCATCCGCATCAAAATGCTTCTTGGCCTGTTGGTAGAACAGTTCCAGGTCGCCCAGTGCCAGCTCCGGTCGCTCACCTTCACCGAGGTGCTCTTCCAGCTCGGCGATCAGCATGCCGAACTGGGTGCCCCAGTCCCCCATGTGGTTCTGGCGGATGACATCGTGGCCGAGAAATTCCAGGGTGCGCGCTACGGCATCGCCGATGATGGTGCTGCGCAGGTGGCCGACGTGCATTTCCTTGGCCAGGTTGGGTGACGAGTAATCCACCACCACGGTTTGAGAGACGGGAATTTCGGCCCCCAGTTTTTCATCCTCGCACAATGCCTGTAACTGCCGGGCGACAAACTCATTGGCGAGTTGGATGTTGATAAAACCCGGTCCGGCAATCTCAACATGGCTGGCGATGTCCGCCAGATCCAGCTGCTCGATGATGCGCCCGGCCAGCTCTCGGGGATTGGTTTTCAGTTGCTTGGCTGCTGCCATGGCACCGTTGGCCTGAAAGTCGCCGAACTCGGGGCGGGTACTGGAGGTGACATGGGCAGGGCAGTCTTGGGGGGCGCCCGCTGCCGCCATGGCGGCCAGGACCCGTTGTTCAAGCAGGGTTTTGATACTCATAAGCGGATTGGGTGCGATCATTTCAAGAGAAAGCGGGATTGTAGTCTCCCGACTGCAAAAAGCCAGCGTTGTGGGGATATTGATGGATGCCGGTGCGGCCAGTATAGTCAGTTGCTATACCCCCATTGCCGGTTCGCCTGGGGTCGTCGTCAACACAGCGGTGCGTTATGAACAACCCATTACTGCAGCAGGGCCTGGACTTGATGATTTACGGCATGGGTACTGTATTTGTCTTTCTGGTGCTGCTGGTCGCCGTCACCATACTGATGTCGGCATTGATCACGCGCTGCTTTCCGGAGAAGGCAGCGCTGTCGCCTGGCCAGCAGGAAAGCCCGGTCGCTCCGGTGGATGAACACCTGCTGGCCATCTTGCAGCAGGCGATTGATCAGCATCTCAAGCGCCACTGAGGCGGGCTTGCCAGGCGGCGAGTGAACACATAATAAGGACGACGCTATTCATGTCCGAACAAGCAAAACCCTTGGGTATTACAGAAGTTGTTTTACGGGACGCGCATCAGTCGCTGTTTGCCACCCGTTTGCGTCTCGACGATATGCTGCCAATCGCCGCCAAACTCGATCAGGTGGGCTACTGGTCGCTGGAAACCTGGGGCGGCGCGACCTTTGACGCCTGTATCCGCTATCTCGGCGAAGATCCCTGGGAGCGCCTCCGGGAGCTGAAAAAGGCGATGCCGAATACGCCCCAGCAGATGCTGTTGCGCGGCCAGAATCTGCTCGGCTATCGCCACTACGCGGATGATGTGGTGGAGCGATTCGTCGAGCGGGCGGCCGCCAATGGCATCGATGTCTTTCGGGTGTTCGACGCCATGAATGACCTGCGCAATCTCGACACTGCCCTGCAAGCGGTCAAAAAGCAGGGTTGTCACGCCCAGGGGGCTATTGCCTATACGGTCAGCCCGGTGCATACCATCGACCGTTGGGTGGATCTCGGGCGCGCCATTGAAGATATGGGTGCCGATTCCATCTGTATCAAGGACATGGCGGGGCTGCTGAAACCCTATGTGGGGCTGCAACTGGTCACCCGCCTGAAACAGGCCTGCGATATTCCCATTCACCTGCACTGTCACGCCACCACCGGCATGTCCACGGCGACCATCGTCAAATGTGTGGAAGCGGGGGTGGACAATGTCGACACTGCTATCTCATCCATGTCGATGACCTACAGCCATTCGCCCACCGAAGCCATTGTCGAAATCTTCAATGGCACGCGCCGTCAAACCGGGCTGGATATCCACCTGCTGGAAGAGATTGCCGCCTATTTCCGGGAGGTGCGTAAAAAATACGCCGCCTATGAGGGCTCCTTGCGCGGGGTGGACTCGCGCATCCTGGTGGCGCAGGTACCCGGTGGCATGTTGACCAACATGGAGAGCCAGTTGCGCGAACAGGGTGCTGGCGACCGTTTTGACGAGGTGCTGGCAGAAATACCACGGGTGCGCCAGGATCTCGGCTACATTCCTTTGGTGACCCCCACCTCCCAGATTGTCGGCAGCCAGGCGGTCATCAATGTCTTGAGTGGTGAGCGCTACAAAACCATCTCCAGGGAGACCGGTGCGGTGCTGAGGGGCGAGTACGGTGCGACGCCCGCTCCGGTGAATGCGGCGTTGCAACGGCGGGTGCTGGAGGGCGCCGAGCCGATCAGCTGCCGGCCGGCGGATTTATTGGCCCCCGAGCTGGACGCGCTCAGAGAAGAGCTGGTCAGCTTGTCACAGCAACAGGGCTTCAGCCTCGGCGCGGGCGAGGGGCGGGTGGAGGACGTACTGACCTATGCGCTGTTCCCCCAGGCGGGCCTGAAGTTTTTGCACAACCGCGCTGACCCCGGGGCCTTCGAATCGCCACTGTCGGCGCAAGCGGCAGCTGTGCCAACGACACCTGAAGGGGAGGCCGTCTACACGGTGACCGTGGAAGGTAAACGTTACACCGTGATGGTGGCCAGCGGCGGTGATATTAGCGGGATCGTCCCGGTGGGCGCTCGGGCCACCCCTGCTGATGACATCCCTGCGGAATCTGTCAAGGCGCCCTTGGCGGGCACCATTATCCGCCTGTTGGTGAAACCCGGGCAGCAGGTGGCCAGCGGTGAGCCGCTGTTAATTCTCGAGGCCATGAAGATGGAAACGGCGGTCAGCGCGTCCTGTTCGGGGCGCATCGCCGATATCCTGGTCAAGGCGGGCGATGGCGTCGCCGTCGGCGCAACGCTGTTGACCATCCGCTAACAGGTGTCGGCGATGCGGGATGGAATCGACAGGGTGAATGGCGGGCAGGGGTGGCCAGCATGGACAAACTGATGAGCCTGTGGCTCAGCTCCGGTTTAAGCCAGATGACGGCTGGTCAGGCGAGCATGATGGCAATCGGCCTGTTGTTGCTCTACCTGGCCATTCGCCGCGGCTTTGAACCCCTGTTATTGGTGCCCATCGGTTTTGGCACGGTGCTGGTGAATATTCCCGGTGCCGGGTTTGACGCGGCGCCAATCTACGACGCCCTCGGCCATCTCCAGCAACCGGGTGGCCTGCTGTACTACATCTACCAGGTGGGCATTGCCTCGGGAATTTTCCCGCTGCTGGTTTTCATGGGGGTGGGGGCCATGACCGACTTTGGCCCCATGTTGGGCAATCCGAAAACCCTGCTGCTCGGGGCGGCGGCACAATTTGGCATTTTTGCAACGGTGCTGGGCGCCATCGGCCTCAGTCATTTCGGCATTCTCGATTTCAGCATTCGCGACGCCGCCGCCATTGGCATTATTGGTGGCGCCGATGGCCCCACCGCCATCTACGTCACCAGCCTGCTATCGCCGGACCTGCTGGGTGCCATTGCCGTGGCGGCCTATTCCTATATGGCACTGGTGCCCATTATCCAGCCGCCGATCATGAGGTTGCTCACCACGGCGAAGGAGCGCGCCATTCGCATGGAGCAGCTGCGGTCGGTCTCTCGAACGGAAAAGATCATTTTCCCGCTGACCCTGTTGCTGCTGGTGGCGCTGCTGCTCCCCACCGCAGCACCGCTGCTCGGCATGTTCTGTCTGGGCAACCTGATGCGGGAATGCGGCGTCGTCGCCAGGCTCAGTGATACCGCCCAGAATGCCCTGATCAATACAGTGACCATTTTTTTGGGGCTCGGTGTGGGGTCAAAAATGAGCGCGGACAAATTCCTCAACGGCGAAACCCTCGGCATTTTGCTGTTGGGGATTATTGCCTTTGCCATTGGCACTGCCGCCGGTGTGTTGATGGCCAAACTGATGAACCTGTTGAGCCGGCATCCCATCAACCCGTTGATCGGCTCGGCGGGGGTCTCGGCGGTACCCATGGCGGCACGGGTTTCCAACAAGCTGGGGTTGCAGGCAGACCCGCACAATTACCTGTTAATGCATGCCATGGGGCCAAATGTGGCGGGGGTGATCGGCTCTGCGGTGGCCGCAGGTGTTATGATCAGCCTGGTTGGTGGCTAACCCGGAAGTGGAGGTGGATGTGAGCGTACAACAGACCATAGAAAGCAGGTTGCGTGAGGCGCTGTCGCCGTCACACCTTGAAGTGATCAATGAGAGCCATATGCACTCGGTGCCCGCCAATTCCGAAACGCACTTTAAACTGGTGATCGTTTCCGAGGCATTCCGGGGCAAACGACCGGTGCAGCGCCACCAGTTGGTCTACAGTCTTTTGAACCATGAACGGGAGCAGGGCGTTCATGCACTGGCCATGCACACCTACGCCCCAGACGAGTGGGAGACTGTGCAGTCCGCTCCGGCTTCACCCAAGTGTATGGGCGGTGGTAAATAATCCGAAAATGATTTCTCCCCAATGCCGGTGAGAACTCCAGGTGACACGCCGGTATTCCATAACAACCAACAATTGAGATAACGAGGTGAAAGATGAAATTTGCAAAACTGATGATGGCGACAGCCGCACTGGCCTTGACCCCGCTGCTGTGGGCCGGTGAAACGCCGGCTCCCGAAGGTGCCAGGGCCTATATTATTTCCCCGGCGGAGGGCGCCACAGTGACCAGCCCGGTCACCGTACAATTTGGTCTGACTGGTATTGGCGTTGCCCCGGCCGGTACCGAGAAAGAAAAAACCGGTCACCATCACCTGCTGATTGACGTCAAGGAGCTGCCCGATATGAGCAGCCCCATCCCGGCGGATGAACATCACCGCCATTTCGGCGGTGGCCAGACGGAAGTCACTATCGAGTTGGCGCCGGGCCAGCACAGCCTGCAATTGCTGTTGGGCGACCACCAGCATATTCCCCACAACCCGCCGGTACTCTCTGAGCCCGTGACCATTACCGTCAATTGATCTAGCGCAATTGAGCAGTGCTATTTACTTAATCCAGATCAAGTTCGGGTAATACCTAAACTGGTGTACTACTCCCGTGTTTAGGTACTACCCCCGTGGAGAAAGTAAATGAAAAAACAAAAAGCGTTATCACTGGCAATCAATGCAGTTATGGCAGGTGCCCTGTTGGTGGGCGCGTCGGGTGCGATGGCATACCAGGCGGGCGATTTTATTGTTCGTGCCGGTGCGGCCACTGTCGATCCGAACGATGACAGCAACGCGATTAAGCACAGCGGGCTCGGCGCGGTCGCCGGCAGTGAGGCAGAGGTTGATGATGATACCCAACTCGGCCTGACGTTCACCTATATGCTGACCGATCACGTTGCTGTTGGCCTGCTGGCTTCTACCCCCTTTGAACACGACATCAAGGCGGATCTGGGTGGCCTGGGAGCTTATGATGCCGGTTCAACCAAACAGCTGCCGCCGACCCTGACCGTGCAGTATTTCCCGCTGGAGCCGAGCTCCAAATTCCAGCCCTACGCCGGGGTGGGAATTAACTACACCAAATTCTTCGAAGAGGATGTGGATGGTGACCTGGAAACCGCTCTGGGTGAAACCGGCGGCGACCTGAATCTGGATGACTCCCTGGGGCTGGCATTTGAATTGGGTATGGATTACCAGTTGAACGAACACTGGGTGCTGAATGCCTCCGTCTGGTATATCAACATTGATACCAAGGCCAAGATGCGCTTCGATAGTGGCACCCGTGTTGAAACCGATGTGGACATTGACCCCTGGGTCTACATGGTGGGCATTGGCTACAAGTTCTGAGCCATTTCCCCCATAAAAAAGCCGGGGTAATCGCCCGGCTTTTTTATTGAAAAAATTCCAGATAATTCAGTTCGCCAACTGCTTCAACTTGTCGAGATCCAGCACTTCAATCTCTTTTTTATCCACCTGCAGGATATCCTGTTTTTGGAAACGGCCGAAAACACGGCTGACGGTTTCCACGGTCAGGCCCAGATAGTTGCCGATATCGGCCCGGGACATGGGCAGGCGGAAACGGGTAGGAGACAGTTTGCGGCGCAGGTTGCGGTTGGAAATGCTCATCAGCAGGGTGGCGACACGCTCTTCCGCGCTGTTTTTGCTGAGCAGGGTGATCAGGTGCTGGTCGTTGGTGATTTCCAGGCTCATCAATTGGAAAAAGTGCCGTTGCAGGGAGGGAATGGCGATACTGAGTTCCTGCAGGCGGTTGAAAGGGATTTCGCAGACAGCGGCCGTTTCCATGGCCACCGCCGAATTGGTGTAGCGGTTCTGGCCGATGCCGTCCATGCCGAAAATTTCCCCCGGCAGGTGAAAACCGGTCACCTGCTCGACGCCATCGTTACTGACGGTGTAGCTTTTTACCGAGCCGCTGCGCACGGCATAGACGGAGCGGAATTCTTCACCGGCGTGGTAGATGTGGTTTTCGCGCTGCAAGGGCCTGCCGCGCTGGATGATTTCGTCGAGGCGTTCCACCTCCTTGGCTTGCAGTGCCAGGGGCAGACAGAGAGCATTCATGCGGCAGTCGCCGCAGCTTACCTCAGTATTGTGGGGGCACTTGGCATCCATGGAAACAATCTCATCCGCTTAAGGATTGGGATTATATCGGCGTTCTCCGGTGAGGTCATCCTACTTGCCCTAACGGCGGGACAGAAAGGGGGCCGCTAACATTGCTGCAATTGTTGGCACAGGGTATGGATGTGGTCCAGGCCTGTTGCGGTGAGGATCAGGCAACCGTCAGTCCGTGCCAGCCATCCTTTGTCGGCAGCCTCATCCAATACCGCTTGAATAGCCCGGGACAGTTGTAGTCCGGCCGCTGCAGAGGGCAGGGAAACCCGGTGCAGACAGAGTAGTTGCTCAACCAGTTGCCAGGGATGGGGTTTCTGCTGGCGGTCAGGGTAGGCACCGCTGCAACAAACCGGTAACTGGCTTGCGGATACCTGCTGGCGATAGCGATCCAATTGATCCGTATTCTGGTAATAGCCCCTGCCCAGTTTGCCGAGGGCGCCGAGCCCCACCCCCAGCCAGTCATTCAACTGGCGTCGACACAAGCCCCATGGGGTGTACTGGACATTATCCTGCTCCCGCAGCGCCATCAACGGGTGATCCGGGGGAACAAAAAAACGATCGCCCAGCAAGTGATACTGGTTTTCCATCATTTGCCTGGCAACAGTGCCCAGCGGCACCGCTCCATCCATCTCGTTCAGCCCCTGTATTTCGAGCATATCCGGTTTGTGGTGCAGCAGTGCCGTCAGCCAGCAGCGCAGTGTGTCGGGATCGGCGTCGGACACCGAGAGGCGATAGCGAACCTCCTGAAAACGGTACTCATCGATCAGATCCAGCTGTTGCGAAATAGGTTGTTTTCCCGGTGGCATGGCGGCGTCGATACACAACAGGATACGGTTGAAGCGCAGCCCCTTCATCAAGGCCAGATTGTCTGAATTGATATCCCCGGTTTTACACTCAAAGCCATATTCTCCTGAACCGCCGAGTTCGGAGGAAAACAGCAGGTTGGTGTGGAAGGCGAGTTCGGTCAGTTCGCCGGCCTTCATCCCGGCCAACGGTGCGCCCCTGAACCAGATTTTGGTCACCCTGCGATGGTGGAAGCGCTCTGCGTACAGGCTGATCTCCCGGTTGATCAGGTCGGCGTAGTCCGGGTCAGGTACGGCGGGGAAAAACAGGTTGAGCGCCATGGGAGCCACCACCGCTTCCCTGGTAAACAGGGCGTCTTGTCGGCAGTTCACCAAAGGCTTCAGGAACTCGGCCTCGACGGGCGAGCGAACATGAAACATCGCGCTGGATAGGGGATTATCGTACATAGTCCAATGTTGACCACAATATCGATTAAGCTGAATTAACACTAACCTGCGGGGCAGGTTGGCCAAATGACATGGGTCAAATTAGCGCGTTGTTTAAGCGGTCTATACTGACCACAGTGGTTTGTCCGTACAGGGCGCAGAGGAGACGCAATGAAAAACCTGTTGTTGGTAATCGATCAAATCCCGGCAAGTCATTACCTGGTGGCCCGTGCCCGGGCAATGGCCGATGCCCAGGGTGGGCATTTGTATCTCTACCATGCGGTCTATGATCCCATTGAAGAAATCAACAAATACGTCGGCCTGGATAATTTTTCAGCTATCCGTGATGAGCTGGTCAGGGAGCGCCAGCGGCAGTTGGAGCAGTTGGTGTACGATCTGGCGGACGATCTGTCCTGTCGGGTGGAGTGGAATAAACGCTCCTCTGAAGGGGTCGTGACCTGGGCGGAGCATATCAGCGCCGACTGCATTGTCGTGGCAGCGGGGGCTCATCACCTGATGGAAGGGTTGGCCTATACCCCGGACGACTGGAATCTGTTGCGCCGGGCTCCCTGTCCGGTGATGGTGCTGTCACCGGTTGAACACCCAATTCACAGCGTTGTCGCGGCCGTTGACTGCCTGGATGCCAATGAATTACAGCGCCAGTTAACGGCTCGGATTCTCGACCATGCCCAGGCTATGGCCAAGCTGTTTCGTGTGCCGCTAAACGTGGTGTCGGTGTTGCCCGCATCGAGTATGAAGATGGCCCTGGAGGCCAGGGTGCCGGATTCAATGAATTGGCTTGCGCAGCTTGAGCAGGGCGGTATCGATCAGCTACAGCAGACGTTGGATATGCTGGGTATTGAGGCGCAGGAATTGCAGGTGTTGGAAGGCAATCCGGAGAGAGTGATTGCCGACGAAGCCGATCAGGCTGGCCTGCTGGTGATTGGCAGCATGGCGCGCAAGGGAATCTCCGGGCATCTGCTGGGCAATACCGCAGAGCGCGTTCTGCACCGGTTGCAGCGGGATGTGCTGGTGGTTAACTAAACTGGCGCTCAGTAGCTAAAAAGGCAGTTCCACCTTTCGCCACAATTGCTTGAGTCGGATATCGCGCCCACAGCCATTGCGGTAGTAGTGGTATTTAAGGGGATTCTTGGTGTAGTAGTCCTGGTGATATTCTTCTGCCGGGTAAAAGGTGCTGGCCGGGCGTATCCGGGTGACAATGGTCTTGTCAAACAGCTGGCTTTCCAGCAGCGCCTGCTTCGACGCTTGGGCAGCGTCCTTTTGCGCTTCATCGAGATAAAAAATGGCCGTTAAATACTGACTGCCCCGGTCGCAAAATTGTCCCTTGGCATTCAGGGGGTCGATATTGGTCCAGAATGTTCTCAGCAGGGTTTCGTAACTGACCTTGTCCGGGTCATAGGTCACTTCGATGGCCTCCAGGTGTCCGGTTCCCCCTGCAGAAACCTCGCGGTAACCGGGGTTTTCCTTTTGCCCCCCGGTGTACCCGGAGACAGTGGTGATGACGCCTTCGAGCTTGTCAAAAGGGGGCTCCATACACCAAAAGCACCCGCCGGCAAAAATGGCTTTTTCAGTAGTGGCCAGAGCATTCATGGCGCCTGCCAGCAGCAGGATTGATATTAGGGCGCGTCCGAACATGGCTTTCTATCCACCGCAAAAGTCTGACACTTGGGAGGTTTTTGACAGAAGAGCCCGGCCAGGGTTCAACGGTTGGTTTCGTTTTTGTCATCGCCAAAATTATCCCCGGTGCACCACTTACCCGGTGAGCTGAATCGGGCTATGATCAGGGAATATTCTAGGAACCCGGTATGCCCGTCGCGTCCGTTTTTCAGCAATTCTCTCCCCAGGTATTCGCCGACAGTTACCAGCAGGGTTGCCTGCGTTGGTCAAATGCCCTGGCCCGTCTTGCCATCCCCGTTGTAAGGCGTGATTTCAGCCTGGATTCCGCTGCCGATCTGGTGTGCCAGACCGCCTGGCTTGGCCCTGCAGATGCGCGCAAAGTACTGGTGCTGATCAGTGGAACCCACGGGATTGAGGGCTTTGCCGGTACTGCGGTACAGCTGGACTGGTTTAACCTGCTGGCCGGCGGCCAGGCTGCCTTGCCTGATGACACCGCCATGCTTTGTATCAACGGCCTCAATCCCTGGGGTTACGCCAATGGTCGGCGCTGCGATGATCAGGGTATTGATGTCAATCGCAACTTCATCGATTTCGACCAGCCGCTGCCCAGCAACTCCGGGTATGAGCAATTGCGGCCGCTGTTGGCGATGACGGACAAGGTGGCGCGAGACAAGGCGTTGGCCGAGTGCGCCGCAAACCTGGGGCAGCGGGATTTTGAGATGGCTTTTAGCGGGGGGCAGTACAGCGATCCCCGCGGGCCTTTTTACGGGGGCCGGGGCCCCGGTTTCAGCCGTCGGGTGATCGAAACGCTGATCAGTGATTTCGAGCTGCCGGAACGGCAACTGGCGGTGGTGGATGTACACACCGGGCTCGGCCCCTACGGCTACGGTGAGGTGATCTGTGACCACCCCCGGGGCAGCCCCTCGGTGGCTACGGCCTTTAACTGGTACGGGCCCGGTTGTGGACTGCCCGCTGAGGGTACCTCCAGCTCCGTGCCGAAATTCGGCCTGCTGGATTACGCCTGGCATCGCATCATGGATGGGCAAAGCTGTTTTGTGACCCTGGAATTCGGCACCCTGGGACTGGCTTCACTGTTTGGGGTGCTGCAGGAGGAGGCTGCTGTATGGACGCAGTTGAACGCTCCCATCGCTTCCCGAACCCTGGTGGCCGCTGCCATGCGCAGGCATTTCTATCCAGCGAATGCGGGCTGGCGGGAAGCGGTGATTTTTCGTGCCCGCCAGGTGTTGCAGCAGGCACTGCGGGGGCTATCCGAATGATCAGCCGGGTGAATATTCGCGACGTGTTACCCTCGGACCTCACCTCGCTGCTGCGCCTGGAAAAAAAATGCTTTGCCACCGACCGCCTCAGTCGACGCAGTTTTCGCCACTGGATTCAGGCCGATAACTGTGCGTTTATCGTCGCCGAGCTTGAGGAGCAGGTCGTCGGCTACAGCCTGATTATTTTCTTTCGCGGCACGACCCTGGCGCGCCTCTATTCCATCGCCATCGACCCGGACTTGCGCGGTCTTGGCCTGGCCAGAAAATTGATGCTGGAAGGGGAGAAGATCAGCAAACAGGCGGGCAGGGTGTTCCTGCGCCTGGAGGTAAGCGTGGACAATCCCGCCGCTATCGGCCTCTACGAATCCATGGGGTACCAGCCGTTTGGTATCTATCGCAACTACTATGAGGACAATAACGACGCCCTGCGCATGCAGAAGTGCGTTCGCACGGTGCCACCGGTGGCGGAAAATCGCGCCATACCCTGGATTCAGCAAACCACCACGTTCACCTGTGGCCCGGCAGCCCTGATGATGGCGATGCGCGCACTGTCGAAAAACTACCAACCCTCCCAACATGAGGAGCTGCAGATCTGGCGGGAAGCGACCACCATTTTCATGACTTCGGGACATGGGGGCTGTCACCCCATCGGGCTGGCCCTCGCCGCCAGCCAGCGCGGTTACGAGGTTGAAGTCTGGTTAAACCGGGACACCACCCTGTTTGTGGACGGTGTGCGTGACGAGAACAAGAAACGGGTTATTGAGTTGGTGCATCAGGATTTTGTCGCCCAGGCGAAGAAGGAACACATCAAAATCCGTTATCGTGATTTTCATCACAGTCACCTGATCAGTGAATTCAAAAAAGGCAACCTGCCCATTATCCTGATCAGTACCTACCGGATGGACGGTCGCAAGGCACCCCACTGGGTTACCATGAGTGGTTATGACGAGGATTGCCTCTATGTGCACGATTCCGATCCGGATCCGGAAGAACAGAGCGCCAGCGGTCTCGACAGTCAGCACCTGCCCATTGCCCACAAGGATTTTCTGAAGATGTCCCGCTTTGGCAGAAATCCTATTCGTACAGCCGTGATCTTGAAAAAGGGCACTGCCTAGGCGTGGAGAAGAGGGGTTGGTAATCCAGTAAAAAGTTGCACATCTCAATAGGAATGCCGAATGAAAAAAAGGGGGGGAGCTTCCTGCTCCCCCCTTTTTTCATGCACGCCCTATTTGATTAGGGCCTGTTCACACTAATTTGGTTGCCTCTGTTGTGACTAAAAAAGCGCCAATCTAGGCGCGAGAAATGAATTTAGTGGTTCTAACTGAGTGACGAGCAACGACGAGTGGCGCTTTTTTAGCCGCAACCCGAAGGGCAG
>NZ_JBFHQR010000009.1:0-36083 GCF_041592135.1 Porticoccus sp.
CCGGGTGCTCGGCTTCGAGAAGCTTTTCGCCCCCGGGTCACCGGCCGCCGGCACCGCGCTTCGCGTGGAGCTGTATCAGCGGGTGGTCTTTAACGAAATTACCAAAAAGGCTATCAAGGAAGCGTTTGCGCACCCCGGCCGCCTGGACGACAACCGGGTCAGCGCCCAACAGGCCCGCCGGTTCCTCGATCGGGTGGTGGGTTTCATGCTGTCTCCGCTGTTGTGGAACAAGGTGGCTCGGGGTCTGTCGGCCGGACGGGTGCAATCGGTGGCGGTCAAACTGGTCGTTGAACGGGAGCGGGAAATCCGCGCCTTTGAGCCCGAAGAATACTGGACCCTGCACGCAGACCTGGAAAACTCGAGCGAAGACCAGGTTCGCTTTGAAGTCAAAAAGCAGGCGGGTGAAAACTTCAGGCCCACCAATAAGGCCCAGGCCGATGCTGCGGTAGCGGCGCTGAACAGCACCTCGTTTGCGGTCGTCGGCCGGGAAGACAAACCCACCAGCAGCAAGCCCTCTGCGCCCTTTATTACCTCCACCCTGCAACAGGCTTGCAGTACCCGGCTGGGTTACGGGGTGAAGAAAACCATGATGCTGGCCCAGCGTCTCTACGAGGCGGGTTTCATCACCTATATGCGGACCGATTCGACTAACCTCAGTGCAGAGGCGGTCGCCGTTTGTCGCGACTTTATCCAGCAGCGCTACGGCGACGCCTACCTGCCGGAGAAAGCGAACACCTACAGCAGCAAGTCGGGCGCCCAGGAGGCGCACGAGGCGATCCGCCCATCCAATATCGATATTCTGCCCGGCGATCTGGCCGGCATGGAAGACGATGCCAAAAAACTCTATCGCCTGATCTGGCAACAGTTTGTCGCCTGCCAGATGACCCCCGCGCAATTTACCAGCACCACGTTGACGGTAATGGCAGGGGATTTCGAATTGCGCGCCAAGGGTCGGGTGACCCGTTTTGACGGCTACCTCAAGGTGCTGCCGGCGCTGGCACAGAAAGCGGATGACATCGAGTTGCCGGAAATGAGCATCGGTGAACAGCTGGCCCTGAACAAGCTGATCTCCGTGCAACATTTCACCAAACCGCCGGCGCGCTTCTCCGAGGCCTCGCTGGTGAAAGAGTTGGAGAAACGGGGTATTGGTCGCCCGTCCACCTATGCGTCCATTATTTCCACCATTCAGGACCGCGGTTATGTCCGGGTGGAGAATCGCCGTTTTTATGCCGAAAAGATTGGCGATATCGTCACCGACCGCCTCAATGAAAACTTTTCGGACCTGATGGATTACGGCTTCACGGCCTCCATGGAAGAGTACCTGGATGAAATTGCCCAGGGGGAGCTGGACTGGAAAGATGTTCTCAGTCGGTTCTACCGGGATTTCAGCAACAAGCTCGCCAACGCCGAGGCCGCGGATGAGGGCATGCGCCCCAACCAACCGTCGACCACGGATATCCCCTGTCCCCAGTGCGGCCGACCGATGATGATCCGCACCGGTACCACCGGGGTGTTCCTGGGTTGCTCAGGTTACAGTCTGCCCCCCAAGGAGCGCTGCAAGGGCACCATGAACCTCACGCCCGGAGATGAGGCTGTCAACGCCGACGAGGACGAGGACGCCGAAACTCGCCAGTTGATGGATCGCCACCGCTGCAAATTGTGCAATACAGCCATGGACAGCTACCTGATCGACGAAACCCGCAAACTGCATGTCTGTGGCAACAATCCAGACTGTGAAGGCTACGAGGTTGAAGTCGGCAGTTTCAAACTGAAGGGCTACGACGGTCCACTGATTGAATGTGACAAATGCGGCAGTGACATGCAGCTGAAGTCGGGCCGCTTCGGCAAGTACTTCGGTTGCACCAACGAAGACTGTAAAAATACCCGCAAACTGCTCAGGAATGGCCAGGCTGCGCCACCGAAGATGGATCCTGTGCCGATGCCGGAATTGGCCTGTGAGAAGGTGGATGACCATTACATTCTCCGCGACGGCGCATCAGGGTTGTTTTTGGCCGCCAGTAAATTTCCCCGCCATCGGGAAACCCGTGCGCCCAAGGTGGTGGAGTTACTGCCGCACCGGGACGAGATCGATCCCAAATACAGTTTCCTGTTGAACGCCCCGGTCAAAGACCCGGATGGATTGCCGACGGTAGTGCGCTACAGCCGCAAGACCGCCGAGCAATATGTGCAGTCGGAAGTGGATGGTAAACCCAGCGGCTGGAAAGCCTTTTACGAAGGTGGTAAATGGCGTGAGAAAGATGACCGCAAGGGCAAAAAATAGCGGGCAACAGCCGTGAATCCGTATTTGTCCGTCGTCAACCAACGGTTGTATTGCTCAAGCCAGCTGCTCGAGCAGTTGGCTTCGGCCGGTTGCAACGTCCGCCCCATGCTGGAGCTGGCCCTGTGCCAGTCGGTACTCTATCAATTGGAATCGTGCTACCGCTTTTACCTGCGCGAAGTGGCATCGACCTATCGGTGCCGTCAACCGGAACAAATCCACTCCGTCCCCGAACTGATTGCCGCACTTCAACTAATGGGTAAACACCCGGCAGAGGCCAGCGAATTGGCCAATCTGGAGCAACAATCCGACAGTTGGCTATGTCGGTTGCTCGCAGCACACCGGCAAATGTTGACCGTCCAGCAGGAACAGCTCAGCGGGCAGTCGCCCATCGCCGTGGTGCAGATCGCTTCGGAGGCGGAGCCGCAGCAACTGAATGCTGAATTGCTCAACAGCTGGCAAGAGGCCTTCAGCGAACTGATTGAGCGCCATCGGCAGCACATGTTGGAGTGCTGAGGGTTATTTTGACCGTCGAGGTTAATAAGCTTCCGGGGCTCTGTTACAATCTCGTCCCATAGCACGGCAAGCCCCGGAAAACTTGATGTCCCTGTCTCTCTTTGAAATTGTAATACTGCCCGATGGCGATGTGGCTCTGCAGCGAACGGATGATGACGATGCACCACTGATACGCATCAGTTTTTCTGATGAGGCGGAAGCTTTCTTGCAGAATGCCAAAGTCGATGTGGCCAAAGTAATGATCGACGCCGGCATCGAGTTATTTGAGGAACTGGGCGCGGAAAGTCTACAGCTGGAGGCCCCCCGCACCGACAAGGCTCGCATTCTTCACTGACCACAGATCGTGACGAGCCCGGCGCCCGCTTCCGGATGCGATGTGGGGCTGATTTGATCAGGTGTGGGTGCGGATCACGCCGACCCCCAGTCCCTCTATCGCAAAGCTCTGCTGCCGCAGATCTACCCGAATGGGTTCCAGGGTTTCATTCTCCGGCTCGAGGATGATCTCATGGCTTTTACGGCCCTTTCTGAAGCGTTTTACCGTCACTTCATCGTCAATTCTGGCGACCACAATCTGGCCATTTTCCGCGGTTTGGCACTTGTGCACGGCGAGCACATCGCCGTCCATGATGCCCACGTTTTTCATGCTCATACCGTGCACGCGCAGCAGGTAGTCGGCCTGGGGATAGAACAGGTTTGCCGCCACATCCAGGTAAGCTTCGATATTTTCCACCGCCAGCACCGGGTTCCCCGCCGCGACCCGTCCTACCAGTGGCAGTCCGGTGTGGACTTCCTCGGTCAGCCGAATGCCGCGGGAGGCTCCGGATGTCATCTCGATCACGCCTTTGCGGGCCAATGCCCTGAGGTGCTCTTCGGCGGCATTGGGTGATTTGAACCCGAGTTCGGCGGCAATTTCAGCGCGTGTCGGCGGGTAGCCACTGTCTTCGATATGCTGTCTGAGCAGATCCAGAATTTGTTGCTGTCGAGCGGTGAGTGATGGCCGGCTCATGATGATTCCCTCTGTTGGACTTGGCGACGGATATGCTGTAACTACTGTAAATTAATATAGGCTGTATTAAAACACAGTATTGCTGTGTTGGCAGCATAATACGGGATGATCCACCTATACTTAGGTGCCGAGGTGTTGAAATAGCTGGGGATTGCCGTCGGTTTGAGCTGCCGGGAAGTAGCACAATGAAGGGCAGGGCAACGGCGTCTGATTGGGAGAATAACGATGGATGAATTAAAGATACCGGAAGCCTGGCGCGTGCTGAGAATTCAGTCGGAACTGGTGGATGGTATAGAGGCACTGGCGCGGCTGGGCGGCGCAGTCACTGTGTTTGGCGGTGCTCGTTTTGCGACCGGCAGCCATTTTTACGATGAAGCCATGCGGTTGGGGGGCATTCTCGGGAAGGAGGGGATACCGGTGATTACCGGTGGCGGCCCCGGTATCATGGAGGGGGCAAATCGGGGCTGTTATGCCACCTCAGCTACGTCCGTGGGGTTGAATATCTCGCTGCCCACCGAACAGGCACCCAATCCCTATCAGGATCTCTCGCTGCAGTTTCGCTACTTTTTTGTGCGCAAATTCATGTTCGTGAAACATGCGGTGGGGTTTGTGATTTTCCCGGGCGGTTACGGCACCATCGACGAGCTGTTTGAAGCGCTGACGCTGGTGCAAACCAGCAAGGTGCGACCTTTTCCGATCATCCTGCTGGGCACTGAGTATTGGCAGGGCCTGGTGGACTGGATCAAAACCACCATGCTCTCACACGGCTGTATTGCCGAGCGTGAGTTACACCTGTTTTCGCTGGTGGACGATGCGGAGAGTGCGGCAAAAATCATCCTGCAGCATGCTCGCATGCTACAGGCTCAGGAAATTGCTGAATAAGCGTTAGCAGTGGATGGCGTCGACACTGCCTCAGAAATCATCCAGTCCATAGATGGTGTCTGAATCCATGTCCAGCAACGGGTCGTTCCAGTTGTCCGGGATGTAGATATCATCCGAGGAAAGACTGTCTTCATTGCTGAGTTCGTAGGATGCCCGCCAGTCTTCGGGTGCTTCCGCCGGCAACAGTAATAATTGTTGCCAGCTGTCCAGGTCGATTTCACTGACCTCGCCATCCATGAACTGTATTTCGATAGATCCGGCGTGTTCATCAACTGCTACTACTTCAAATATTTCATCGTCTGTTGCGTCCTGATACCAGGCGCCGATGACAGGAACTTGTGAAGCCATGGCTCACCCCTCCTTTATAGTAGGACTCATCAAAGTATCACCAACTGTACAGTTGCGCATCAACCACCGCCGGAATTGCGGACAAGTGGCGGCCACCGGGTTTTGGTTATCCTGAAATATGACCTGAGACAAATTTTAAAAAAGTCGCGTAACTTAAGTCTGCAAAGGTATTTAATACTAGCCTTGTGTCGACGGCCCATAAAAGCTAAGTACCTGTCGACATAACGGGTTGTTTTCAAAATGAAAAATTTGTCTAATCTACAGGCTTGGCAAAAGGGCTTTTACGCCCTTTTCGTCTTCCCCTCCCCGATGTTTGAGGTTTTTATATGATCCCCGGCCCCTTGATGCTCGACCTGGACGGTTTGACGCTGACCCAGGAAGAAGAACAGCTGATTCAGCATCCGGGTGTGGGCGGCATTATCTTTTTTGCCCGCAATTTTGCCAGCCGCGAGCAAATCGTTACGCTGGTGGCGCGGATTCGAACTATTCGGCCTGAACTGCTGCTCTGTGTCGACCAGGAGGGGGGGCGAGTGCAGCGTTTCCGGGAGGGTTTTACCCGGATTCCCCCGATGCAGTCGCTCGGCGACCGCCTCGCTGATGCGGGTGGCGAAGCCCTGTTGCGGGACAGCGGCTGGCTGATGGCATCGGAGCTGTTGGCCTGCGGCATTGATTTCAGTTTTGCCCCGGTACTGGATATCGACCGGGATCACTGTGCGGTGATCGGTGACCGGTCGTTTTCAGATGACCCCGAAACGGCCATCGCTGCGGCTCGGGCCTTTATTTCTGGCATGCACGAAGCGGGCATGGCCACGACCGGCAAGCACTTCCCCGGCCACGGCGGCGTGGTGGCGGACAGCCACCTGGAAACCCCCTACGACAACCGCTCGCTGGAAACCCTGCGGGATCTGGACCTGCGGCCCTTTGTCGAGCTGGGTGCTGAGCTGGATGCGGTGATGCCAGCACATATCGTTTTCCCCCGCATAGATCCCGATGCGGTGGGCTTCTCCCGTTTTTGGCTGCAGACGATCCTGCGCCATGAGTTGCAATACGACGGTATTATTTTCAGTGATGACCTGTCCATGAAAGGGGCCGACCTGGTGGGGGGCTATGCCGACAAGGCTCGCTGCGCCCTGCGCGCCGGCTGTGATATGGTGCTGGTGTGCAACAACCGCCCGGGGGCCATCGAGGTTCTGGACTTTATTGCCGCCAGCGACATCACGCCATCACCGCGCCTGCCGCGCATGCTGGCGGGTCACAAACCGGACTGGCGGGAATTGACCGCATCCCCCCGCTGGCAGCACACGATCGCCCGGCTCGGCGACATACTCGCGTCCAGCGCGTGACAGACGGGAGCAACTAACCATGCAACTACTTGAGAATTGGCTGGTCCACTACACCGGTGAAACCCACCTGTGGACGGTGGAAATCTTCCTGATAGTCTTTGCCGCCCTGGTGCTGGGCTACCTGGTCAACAAGCTGATCAATGTACTCGAAGCCCATGCCGCGCGCACCGCCAATGTCTGGGATGACGCCCTGATCGAGGCCTGTCGGCGGCCGGCGGTCTGGGCCATCTGGATACTGGGGGTCAATATGGCCGCCGCGGTGGCTGCGAGGGTGGCGGAATCGGAATGGTATAACCTGGTGGCTCCGGTCAACCGGGTGGCGATCATTTTCCTGGCAGCACTGTTCCTGGTCAATCTGGTCAAGCGCGTGGAGCGCAACCTGGTGCATCCGGAGTACATGGCCGAGCCCATGGATGAGACCACTGTCAAGGCCATCGGCAAGCTGGTGCGGGCATCGGTGATCATTACGGCGGTGCTCATTGCCATGCAGGCGTTTGGCTACAGCATTTCCGGGGTGCTGGCCTTTGGCGGTATCGGTGGTCTGGCGGTGGGCTTCGCCGCCAAGGACTTGCTGGCCAACTTCTTCGGCGGGTTGATGATTTACCTGGACCGGCCCTTCAAGGTGGGCGACTGGGTGCGTTCGCCGGACAAGGAAATCGAGGGTACGGTGGAAGATATCGGCTGGCGCCTGACTCGCATCCGCACCTTTGACAAGCGCCCTCTGTACATACCGAATGCGGTATTCAACAACATTTCGGTGGAAAACCCGTCGCGGATGCTCAATCGCCGTATCTACGAGACCATCGGCATCCGCTACGATGATATCGGCAAAATGGCGGGTATCGTCGCCGATGTGAAAACGATGCTGTCAAATCATCCCGAGATCGATCAGCAACAGACCATGATTGTGAATTTCGTGTCGTTTGGCGCCTCCTCGATCAACTTTTTCGTCTATACCTTTACCAAAACCACCCAGTGGGTACGCTTTCATGAGATCAAGCAAGACGTGCTGCTGAACATCAGCGATGTCATCGCCCGGCACGGGGCGGAGATTGCCTTCCCCACCTCGACCGTTCATATCCCGGGGCAGCTCCAGCTAGCCGGGGTGCGGGAGGAGATGGCTTGATGAGCGTTGCTTCCAACCCCATGGGAATACACTAGGGTGGCCATCGGCATCATAGGTGGCAGCGGTCTGTACGCCTTTGCGGAACTGGCCGTCAGGGAACAGCTGCAGGTTGCCACAGACTGGGGCGATCCCTCGTCGCTGCTGGTCTGCGGCAGTCTGCAACAGCGGGAGGTGGTTTTTTTGGCCCGCCACGGCGAGGCACACAGCATCCCGCCCCATCGCATCAATTACCGCGCCAATATCGCTGCCCTGCAACAACGGGGGGTAACCGCCATTCTTGCCGTCAACGTGGTAGGCGGGATCAATGGTGAAATGTGTCCCGGCGATCTGGTGATTCCGGATCAAATTATCGATTACACCTGGGGACGCGAGCACAGCTATTCGGACAGCGCTACCCAGCCGCTGCAACATGTGGATTTTAGCTATCCCTATGATCCGCATTTGCGGGAAGTGCTGTTGCAGGCGGCGATTGCCGCCGGTATGACAGTACACGCCGGTGGGGTCTATGGGGCCACCCAGGGACCGCGTCTGGAAACGGCTGCAGAAATTGCCCGCATGGGCAATGACGGTTGCGATATTGTCGGCATGACGGGGATGCCCGAGGCGGCACTGGCCCGCGAACTGGCTATCCCCTTCGCCTGCCTGGCGCTGGTGGTCAACATGGCGGCCGGTCTGGGCAGTGCACAGATCAGCATGGCGGAGATTGAGGCGGTGATGGCGGAGCGAATTCCGTCGATTCGCCGCTTGCTGGCCGCCGCCTGTAGTGCGCTATGAAAGGTGCGCTATGAAAGGTGCGCTATGAAAGGTGCGCTATGAAAGGTGCGCTATGAAAGGTGCGCTATGAAAAGGTGCACTATGAAAATAGGTGGGTGCGGATACCCGCTTGCTTGCACACTCGTAATGTTGGGGCTGCTGACCTCGGGCTTGGCCAGTGCCGATCTCTACAGCTGTGTGGAGCCGTCGGGGAAAACCACCTTCAGTGATCGCCCCTGCACAGCGGTCGGTTCAGCGACCACTGACAGCAAACAGTCCGTTGTCACGCCGAAAGCCGGCAAAACGGGCGATGCCCAGGGCACGAAAAAGCGGCAGGGACTGGGTAGCTATCTTGACCGTGCCGAAAAGATGTCGGCGAAAGACCGCCAGCAACCCTGAGTGAGCTATTCCGCGGCCTTGGGCTGGTAGCGGCTGACCCAGACCAGTACGCCCAGGCTGGGGTGGTCGAGATAGGTCAATTCCCCCAAATTGATACGCGTGGACTGATTCAGGGTCACCAGATCACTGATGGCAAACTGTGGCGTCTGGAAGGACCAGTCCGGGCTGCCGGTCGTCGCAGGTACCTGCTGCCGCCAGGGCAGTTCCGGTAAGGGTGGCCAGCTCGGCGCAGCCGCAACACTGTTTTGCCGGGGCAGGGTATTTTCCGTTATTGTCGCCACCTCTGTGGGACTGGTTGAAACGGGTGCCCCGAAACGGCTACGCCAGAGGTTGGCCTGGAAATGTAAATAGCGGTTCAGAACCAGCCGCACGCTGCCTTCCAGTTCGTGACGATCGCCGTAGGCCTCGCCGCCCGCGACAATAATCCACGGACTCTGTTTTACATCCAGTCCCTGTTGGCGCCAGGCTTGGTGCAGCAGCACTTGGTAGCCCGGCGCTCGCTTCAACGCGAACGCATCCCCATCCAGTTTGAAATACTGCTTGTCCAGGGCGATATAGGGACGCTCTGTTGCGATTACGGGGCGATCTGGCGCAGTGGCAGGATCGACGCTGTCAGTGGCGGGCGGTAGCGCCGACTGACCTTGCCCGAGGGGGGAGCCGCTCAGTAGCTGCCAGTTTTGCGGATAGCTGAGGTGCAGATCCATGGAGTGTTTTTCGCTGTGGTACAGATCCTGTTGGCTGAACACAACCATTTCCACCTGATACCAGGGCAGTTCTTCCTCGGCCTGGGCGGCAACGGGTAACGCCGATACCAGGGAGATAAGCAACAGTGCAGCGGGTAATTTCATTTACGTCCTGTTTCCTGTGGGTGTCAGCCGGTTTAACACTGCCTGCACCTGTACCAGCCGCTGTTCGATGGTTGTAGTCGGCACGGCAAATTTCAGGGTGGAGGCGCCCTGCAATTTGAAAATTGCGGGTTCCTTTTGCACCATCTGTACGATGGTCAGCGGTTCCACAACGGTATCACTGGCGAACTCGACGCGTCCACCGGCAGGCCCCGATTCTACCTTGCAAATGCCCAGTTGGCGGGCCTGGAGTTTCAGTGCTGTGACCCGGAACAGGTTTTTCAGGTAATCCGGCAGCAGGCCGAAGCGGTCGATCATTTCCACCTGCAGTTCGCTGAGTTCGTCGTCCGAGTTGGCGTTGGCAATGCGTTTGTACATCATCAGCCGCATGTGGACATCGGGCAGGTAATCGTCGGGGATCAGGGCGGGAATATTGAGATTGATCTCGATATCTTCCATCAATGGAATGTCCAGCTCGATGGATTTGCCCTTGCGAATGGCATCCACCGCGCGCTCCAGCAGCTCCATGTACAGGGTAAAGCCGATGGACTGAATGTGGCCGCTCTGGTCCTCGCCCAACAACTCCCCGGCACCGCGGATTTCCAGGTCGTGGGTGGCCAGGGTAAAGCCGGAACCGAGGTGATCGGCGGCGCTGATCGCCTCCAGGCGTTTCACCGCATCGTCGGTCATGGTTTTCGGATCTGGCGTCAGCAGGTAGGCGTAGGCCTGGTGGTGGGAACGGCCCACCCGTCCGCGCAGCTGGTGCAACTGGGCCAGACCGAGCTTGTCGGCCCGGTCGATCAGAATGGTGTTGGCGCTGGGGATGTCGATACCGGTTTCAATGATGGTGGTGCACACCAGCACATTGAAGCGCTGGTGATAGAAGTCGGACATGACTTTTTCCAGTTCCCGCTCGCGCATCTGGCCGTGGGCGATCTCAATGCGTGCCTCCGGTACCAGCTCCTGCAAGTCCCGGGCGGTTTTGGCGATGCTCTTGACCTCATTGTGCAGGTAGTAGACCTGGCCACCGCGCAGAATCTCACGCAACATGGCTTCGCGTATGACACGGGGGTCATCCTGGCGCACAAAGGATTTCACCGACAACCGTCGCGCGGGGGGCGTGGCGATGATCGACAGGTCGCGGACGCCAGACATGGACAGATTGAGGGTGCGAGGAATCGGCGTGGCGGTGAGGGTGAGAATATCTACTTCCGCGCGCAGCGCCTTGATCTGTTCCTTCTGGCGCACCCCGAAGCGGTGTTCTTCGTCGATAATCAACAGCCCGAGATTCTGGTAGTCCACCTTGGCATGTAATAGTTTGTGAGTGCCGATCAGAATGTCGACCTTGCCGGTGGTGGCGCGATCCAGTACGTCCTGCTGTTCTTTGTTGGATCGAAAGCGGGACAGCTCTTCGATGGTGACCGGCCAGTTAACAAAACGGTCGCGGAAGTTTTCCAGGTGTTGGTGGGCCAGCAGGGTGGTGGGCACCAGCATCACCACCTGTTTGCCGCTGGCCACGGCGATAAAGGCGGCGCGCATGGCCACTTCGGTTTTGCCGAAGCCCACATCGCCACACACCAGCCGGTCCATGGGTTGTTCCGCCAACATGTCGCGCTTGACTGCCTCAATGGTATCGAACTGGTCGGGGGTTTCCTCGAAAGGAAAATCCGCGCAAAAGGCGCGGTAATCCGCCTCCGGGTCGCTGCAGGCAAAGCCCTTGCGCGCCGCCCGGGTGGCATAGATGTCCAGCAGTTCCGTGGCGGTATCGCGGATCTGTTTGAGGGCTTTGTCCTTGGCCTTCTGCCACTGTTCGCTGCCGAGTCGGTGCAGTGGCGCCAGTTCTTCCTCAGAGCCGCTGTAGCGGCTGATCAGCTGCAGGGAGGAAACCGGCACGTAGAGTTTTGCCTCATCGGCATATTCCAGGGTGAGGAATTCCTGGGGATCGCCGCCGGCATTGATGGTTTGCAGTCCCAGGTAGCGACCGACGCCGTGGTCAATATGCACCACCGGCGCGCCGACTCTCAATTCGGTGAGGTTCTTGATTGCCTGGTCGGCATCTTCCCGCTGTTTGCTGCGACGGCGGCGCTGCATGACCTGCTGGCCGAACAGCTCGGTTTCAGTGATGACACAGACACCGGACTCCGCCATGGCAAAGCCGCGGGTGAGCGGGTAGACAGTCACCCCCAGCGCTTGCCTACCCTCGGTGAATTGCCGCCAGTCGGAGATATCCTCGGGGCGAATGCCCTGGCGCTGCAGCAACTCCAGCAGGCTTTCGCGGCGCCCGGCGGATTCGGCGCAGAGCAGTACCCGTTGCTTGGTGCTGGCCAGATAGGCCGAGAGTTTTTTTAACGGGTTCTCGGCCTTGGCATCCACGGCAATGTCTGGCAGGGCATTCAATGCCAGCGACAATTGTTTGGCATCATCGGCCTTGGCCGCGCGCAGAACGGTGCGGGGGTATTGCTTCAGTGCACCAAATAATTCATCCACCGGGATAAACACGTCCGTGGGCGGCAACAGCGGTCGGGTCGGGTCGATGTTGTATTCCCGATAGCGCTGGTTGGCGTCCTGCCAGAATTTTTCGGCGGCCTGTTCAATGGCGTTTTCGGTGAACAGCTGGCAGTTGCCGGGCAAATAGTCAAATAGGGTGACACAGCGCTCGAAAAACAACGGAATGAAATATTCGATGCCCTGTGGCGGTATGCCTTCACTGATATCCCTGAACACCGGGCAGCGCCGCTCATCGACATCAAAGCGGGACAGCCAGTTATCCTTGAAGCGGCGGATTGCGGCCTTGTCCAGGGGAACCTCCCTGGCGGGCAGCAGACAGATACTGTCGGTCTGTTCCAGGGTGCGCTGTGTTTCCGGGTCGAAGGTGCGCAGGGTTTCAATTTCATCATCGAACAGGTCGATGCGGAAGGGCAGTCGGGCGCCCATCGGGAAAATGTCGATCAGCGATCCGCGCACGGCAAATTCGCCGTGTTCGACCACGGTGTCCACGCAGTGGTAGCCCGCGGCCTCGAGCTGGCTGCGCAGTTTCTCCAGGTTGATGGTGTCGCCGGTGTGGTAATCAAAGGCGCGCTGGCTGACAAACTCGTTGGGCGGCAACCGGTGCATCAGGGTACTGACAGGTACTACCACCACGCCGGTTTCCGTCTGGGGCAGGCGAAACAGGGTGCGCAGGCGCTCCGAGACAATGTCCTGGTGCGGCGAGAACAGGTCGTAGGGCAGGGTTTCCCAATCGGGGAAATGGAACACCGGCTGCTCTTTGCCGAGGAAAAATTGCAGCTCCGATTCCAGCTCTACGGCGGCTCGTGCGGATTCGGCGATCACCACTGTCAGCCCGCGGTGTTGCCGGCTGGCTTCAGCAATGGCCAGCGATGCACCGGCACCGTGGACACTACACCAAAGGCGCTTGTCGCCTGGTCTATTGAGCGGCGGGAGTGACAGAATCGACATGCTGGGGAGGCACTTTTGTGGCTGAATATACGAGGTATGCTATTTTAGCGGCCCCACTGGGAGATTGATATGTATACAGGGGAATTGTAGTGAGGGTTGTCGCCGCTTTTTTGCTCGGTTGTTGGTGCCTGTTGTTGGCCGGCTGCGCCGATTCCGCGTTCAAGGTCAGGAATCTGGCCAAGACGGACATCGATATGGTGGCCGACGCCCACTACCGCGAAACAGAAGCGCTGTTGAAAACGTTGACCATCAAGCTTTATAAGCGCAATCCCAGGGAACTCCACAAGGTTAAGGGACAGACCATCGACCATCGGGTCACCGAGATCTTTACCATGCCTGGCCGGCTGGCCTTTCCCGAACTGCCCGTTGGTGGCACTGCTGCCATTGAATTGTCGGTTGATCCCGGCTATCGCGGCGACCGGGTGTTCGCGCTGATGGTGGGGCTCACCGGGATGATCCGCGAATCCTACGGCTACCAGACTGACTTTTACCTGCTCTCGGAGCTGGATCAGCAAAAACTCTATCACAGCGCCCGCAATATCGAGATTGCCCTGTGGCGCCTCGCCAATGCCCGCGATGGCCAGGATCAGCCGTTAATCCTGACCAACAGTTGGCGGGGGAGCAGGCAAAATCTCAGCTATGAACGCTTGTTTGGCAAGTTGATAGCCCTGCAGGACATGATGGCCACCATCATGGCAGAGAAAAACCAGCGCGTGATCAAGACGGTCGCCCAGAATGTGGCCACCATGGCCTTTATCCCGCTCTAGGCGTAGTGCCGCCATTAATCCCGTCATCGCTGCCCTTTCTGATCTGTACCGGTTTACCGATAACACTCGATTATGCTGCAGACCCGAGGGTAATAGCTCATCCCAAACAGGTTCAGGTGATTGAGGAGATGATAGAGGTTGTAGAGCTCGCAGCGCTGTTGCCAGCCCCTCACCTGGGGCCGCAGTTCCTGGTAGGCGGCGTAAAACCCCTCGCCAAAGCCACCGAACAGCCGGGTCATGGCCAACTCCGCCTCGGCCCAGCCGTAATGACAGGCCGGGTCGAATAGCACCGGCTGTCCACGGTTGTTGCCGATCTGGTTGCCGCACCAGAGATCGCCGTGAATCAGGGAAGCTGGCTGGGCGGGAATGAGTTCGGGCAGGCGAAGGCAGAGTTGTTCAATGGCCCGTACCTCGGTGGCGGTCAACAGGCCTTTATCGACAGCCCGTTGTGCCTGGTATAGCAGGCGCTGTTCGGCAAAGAAGCGGTGTCCGTTTTCCTGCCAGCGGTTGTGCTGGGGCGTGGCGCCGCAATAGTTGTCCTGCTGGAAGCCGAAGCGTTCGGCGGTGTGGTTGTGCAGGGCGGCCAGTTGGCGCGCAAACGTTGTCCAGTAATCGGCTTTTGGCACTGCCGCCACGATCCATTCAAGCAGCAAAAAATCTGCAGTGCTTGCCACAATGGTTGGTGTCATGATGGTGTGGGTAGCGGCAATGGCCTTGAGGCCCCGGGCCTCGCTGTCAAACAGGTCGTTTGGGAGTCGTCGGCCCAGCTTCAGGAAATAGTATTGGCCACGGCTCGTGCGCAGCGCGTCGGCGCTATCGCCACCGGAGAGCCGCCTGACGGTTTCGATACCGTCCCTCAGCAGGGTTTCTATTTCCGGTTTGAGCTTTGCCGGTATTGCCATTAAATTAGCCATGACGGATGGCCGCATTCAGGCGGCGCTGTACAGAGGACAGGTTAGTGTCAAAAAACTTTGGTGACAAACTGGTGATTGCGATTTCATCGCGGGCGCTGTTTAACCTGGATGAAAGCCACCGGGTGTACGAGGAGGAGGGACTGGATGCCTATTCCCGCTACCAGGTGGAGCATGAGGACGAGCTGCTGATGCCCGGGGAAGCCTTTCCCATGGTCAAGAAGCTGTTGCGCATCAACGAAAAACTCGGTGGTGAACCCCGGGTGGAAGTGATCCTGTTGTCCCGCAATTCGGCCGATACCGGCCTGCGGGTGTTCAACTCCATTGAACACCATGGCTTGAATATTACCCGCGCCGCGTTCTGTGGCGGGGAGAGCCCGTACCGCTATGTGGCCGCCTTTGGCTGTCATCTGTTTCTGTCCACCAATGCCGAAGATGTCTGCAACGCACTGGATCACGGGGTGGCGGCGGCCACGCTGATTTCTTCCGGCTCGAGGGATCGCGACGACGATGAACTGCGTTTTGCCTTTGACGGCGATGCGGTGCTGTTCTCCGATGAGTCCGAACGGGTGTTCAAGGAGAGTGGCCTGGCGGCGTTTACCCAGAGTGAGAAGGCGGCCGCCAAACAACCCATGAGCGGCGGACCCTTCAAACATTTCCTGCAGGCGCTGCACGCACTGCAGGCGGAGTTCACCCCCAAGACCTGCCCCATTCGCACCGCGCTGGTGACGGCGCGCTCGGCGCCGGCCCACGAGCGGGTGGTGCGCACACTGCGCGCCTGGACTATTCGCATCGACGAGTCGCTGTTTCTCGGCGGACTCGACAAGGCGGCATTTCTGAAGTCCTACGGGGCGGATGTGTTCTTTGACGACCAGCAGTCCCACTGCGACTCGGCCAAGAACCACGTGGCCACTGGCCATGTGCCCCACGGGATCGCCAATCGCAAAGGCTGACAGCCGTCTAGAAAATACTGAATTTGATGCCCATGCCGAGCAGCAGGAACGCCAGGATCGATTGCAGCACGCCACTGGGCAGTCGCGCCGCCAGCTTGGTGCCGAGCTGAATGGCGGGCAGGGAGCCGATCAGCAGAGATCCCAGCAGCACCATATCCACATTGCCCAGGAAGATCAGGTGACTCAATCCCGCGATCAGTGTCAGGGGGACCGCATGGGCGATGTCGGTGCCGACAATGTGCAATGCCGGTAGGCGCGGAAACAGGATCATCAACAGGGCGGCGCAGAACGCTCCGGCGCCCACCGAGGACAGGGTCACGAACACGCCGAGGAAGATGCCGGCGATAAAGGTCACCTTGGTGGCGTGTAGCTGGAAAAAGGAGCCCACCGGGCCGTGTGGTCGGTCGGAGGTGTCACGCAGTACCCGCTTGAACAGAATCACCGCCGCCGTAATGATCAGCATGACTCCCAGGCTGGTGGTGAGGATTTCCTTGTGTTCATTGGCATCGGTAAACACGCGCTGCAGCAATTGGGCGGTGATCAGTGAGGCGGGGATGCTGCCGGCGGCGAGAAAACCCACCAGGCGCCACTGGATACTTTTCTGGCGTGAGTGTGCCGCCACGCCGCCTGCTTTGGTAATCGAGGCGTAGAGCAAATCTGTACCAATGGCGATGTTGTAGGGAATACCCAACAGGATCAGCAGTGGCGTCATCAGTGACCCACCACCCACGCCAGTGAGTCCCACCACCAGTCCGACAAAGGCGCCCGACAGGATATACAGCAAAAAATCCAGCAAAATCCAGTGCTTCCGTACCCCAAAATAGGCTGGCAACTCTATCAATTTAACCCTATTCTTCAAAGGAATAGTTTTTTATATTTTTAGACCATTGCAGTCTAGCCGGGTGAAAACATGAAACTACAACAGCTTCGCTACATCTGGGAAGTGGCACATCATGAACTGAATGTTTCCGCCACTGCGCAAAGTCTGTATACCTCGCAGCCCGGTATCAGCAAGCAGATACGTTTGCTGGAAGATGAACTCGGGGTGGAAATTTTTTCCCGCAGCGGCAAGCACCTGACCCGGGTGACACCGGCGGGCGAGGAGATTCTCCGGGTGGCGGGGGATATCCTGCGCAAGGTGGAGAGCATCAAGCAGCTGTCCCAGGAGCACAACGACCCCAAGAAGGGCAGTCTCTCCATCGCCACCACCCACACCCAGGCCCGCTACGCACTGCCCAGGGTGATTGAGTCGTTTATCAACAAATACCCGGAGGTGTCGCTGCACATGCACCAGGGTACACCGATGCAGATTTCTGAACAGGCCGCCGACGGTGCGGTGGATTTCGCCATCGCCACGGAAGCCCTGGAATTGTTTCACGACCTGCTGATGATGCCCTGCTATCGCTGGAACCGCTGTATCCTGGTGCCCAAGGATCACCCGTTGGCACAATCCTCCAGGCTGACATTGGAGGAGGTGGCCAGTTACCCGCTGGTCACCTATGTGTTTGGCTTTACCGGCCGCTCCCGTCTCGATGAAGCCTTCAATGACCGCGGTCTGGTGCCGAAGGTGGTCTTTACCGCCACCGATGCCGATGTGATCAAGACCTATGTGCGCCTGGGGCTGGGTATCGGCATCGTCGCGCATATGGCCGTTGACCCGGTCAAGGATGCCGACCTGGTGGCGCTGGATGCCAAGCACCTGTTCAAATCCAGTGTCACCAGCATTGGTTTCCGGCGCGGCACCTACCTGCGCGGCTATATGTACGATTTCATTGAGCTGTTTGCGCCCCACCTGACCCGGGATCGGGTCGACGAGGCCTGCTCCATTCACGCCAAGGATGATCTGGAGAAGTTCTTTGCTTCAGTGGAGTTGCCGGAGCTGTAGCGACCGGAAAAAACGGGGGGATGTAAAAATAGCCAGAAATGCTGGCCATTGGCTCAGAGAAAATCCAGATCCGGATTGTCGTTGAGAATCTCCTTCAGTTCGTCCTCTTCACGGGTCTTCTGGTTCAGCACTTCCTTGACAAACTTGAAGTAGACGGTGTGAATCTCCGGCGGCTGACCCTCGCGCTCCACCAGAAAGAACGGTGCCCGTTCCACCTGGTACAGGGAAGCCAGCTCCATGCCGGGGGACGCGGGGTCGCGCTCGTCGGCAATCAATACCTCGTCAATCAGCGCCATCTGGCCGGCTTCTTCCATCTTCTGCTGGACCTCTTCACATTTCTTGCAGAGGCTACCGTCCAGTTTGATCTTCTTGACGAGGGTGATTTTCATGCGGGTATCCAATTACTTGTTGATGTTGACCGCGTGCAAGCCGCATTCTTTCTGGGTGGCTTCTTCCCACCACCAGCGACCTTCGCGCTCGTGCTGGCCGGGGCCGGTGGGGCGGGTACAGGGTTCGCAGCCAATGCTGACGTAGCCCTTATCGTGTAACTCGTTGTAGGGCACATTGTTGCTGCGGATGTAGTCCCACACCTGCTCGGAGGTCCAGTTGGCCAGGGGATTGAACTTGGTCAGGCTGTCGTCGGGGCGGGCAAAGGCCTTGTCGTCCTGAATCACGGGAATGGCGGTGCGGGTGCCGGGACTCTGGTCGCGGCGCTGGCCGGTAATCCAGGCGTCCACGGTGAGCAGCTTGCGGCGCAGGGGGCCGATCTTGCGGATGCCACAGCACTCCTTGTGGTCGTCCTTGTAGAAGCTGAACAGACCCTTTTCGCGCACCATCTTGTTGACGGCGGCGGCATCGGGGAACACCACATCGATTTCGATGCCGTAGTGTTCGCGGACCTTCTCGATGAAACGGTAGGTTTCCGCATGCAGACGACCGGTATCCAGAGAGAAAACCTGTACCTTTGCGGGATTGATTTTACAGGCCATGTCGATCAGCACCACGTCTTCAGCACCGCTGAAGGAAATGGCAATGTTGTCGAATGCTTCCAGGGCATATTTCAGGATTTCCTGGGGCGTCTGCTCGGAGAGCTGGCGATCGAGATCAACGGTGTTTAAACGGTTATCAGCCATGGGGTTCGCTCGTATCCTCGGTAAATGGGTCTGAGTGTCGTTGAGGCCGGGGATGATACCAAAGCCTTAACTAAAGGAAAAATAATCAGAAAATATAATCCACATCAATACGGCTATTAGTGGTGCGGGGGGCGGCTTTGTTGCGCAGTTGCGGTGAAATGGTTAGAGTGGCGCGGTTTTTCTGGCCCTGTGTTGAGAGGATATTGCTGTGGAAATCGCCTGTTTGGACCTAGAAGGTGTATTGATTCCGGAAATCTGGATTGCCTTTGCCGAGAAAACCGGTATCGAAGCGCTGAAGCGGACCACCCGAGATGAGCCAGATTACGATGTTCTGATGCGCTATCGCCTTGATATTCTTGATAAACACGGCCTTGGCTTGAAGGAAATTCAGGAAGTAATCTCCACGCTTTCACCGCTGGAAGGCGCCCGCGAGTTTGTCGACTGGCTGCGTGAACGCTTCCAGGTGGTGATCCTGTCGGATACCTTCTATGAATTTGCGCTGCCGCTGATGCGCCAGCTCGGTTACCCAACACTGCTCTGCCACAAGCTGGAAACGGACGGCGATGGCCGGGTGGTGAATTACCGGCTGCGCCAGGCCAATCCCAAGCGCCAGGCCGTGGTCGGCTTCAAGAGCATGTATTACCGCACCATCGCGACCGGCGATTCCTATAACGACACCACCATGCTGGCGGAAGCGGACGCGGGTATCCTGTTCCATGCGCCGCAGAACGTGATCGACGAGTTCCCACAGTTCCCGGCGGTACACACCTATGAAGATTTGAAGCAGGAATTTATCAGGGCCAGTGTGCGCGACCTGAGCCTGTAACAGCCCTTCGTCGGCACAGATGTCAGTAACGCGCGGTGCTCAGTCGCCGCGCGGGTGTATCAATACCCGAATCTTGTCCAGTGTTTCCTGGAATTCGCTGTCCGCCACCGAGTCGGCCACGATCCCGCCACCACCCCAGCAGTGCAGTTTGTCGCCATCCGCCAGCAGGGTGCGGATGGCGATATTGGTGTCCATGCGCCCGGTGTCGCTGATATAGCCGATGCTGCCGCAGTACAGTGAACGGCGGCAACTCTCCAACTCCTCGATGATTTCCATGGCGCGCTTCTTGGGCGCACCGGTAATGGAGCCACCGGGAAAGCAGCCGCGCAGCAGTGTTAGCGCCGTCTCGTCGGTGCGCAGTTTGCCGGTGACCGTACTGACCAGGTGGTGGACATTGGGAAAGCTCTCCAGTGCGAACAGCTTGGGTACGCGGATCGAACCCGGTTCGCAGGTTTTGCCGAGGTCATTGCGCAGCAGATCGACAATCATCAGGTTTTCCGCCCGGTTCTTGGCGCTGTTGAGCAGCTCGATGGCGTTTTGCTGGTCTTCCTCCACGGTGGTGCCGCGCCGGGCGGTGCCCTTGATCGGCTTGCTTTCAACCTGTCCCATGGAGAGTTTCAGGAACCGCTCCGGCGACAGGCTAAGCGCCGCCTGGTCAGACTCGCCCCAGTGGTAATAGCAACTGTAGGGGGAGGGCAGCACCCGGCGCAGCTGCCGGTAGAGGGTCCAGCTGTCACCGTCGAAGGCCGCTGAAAAGTGCCGTGCCAGATTGACCTGGTAACAGTCGCCCTGGCCGATGTAGTCCTTGATCCTGGCGACCGCCGCCAGGTAGTCCTGTTTGGCCATGGAAGGGTTGAAGGCGTATTCACCGCTGTAGCCCGGCTCGGGTATTTGCTCGGGGGCATTTTTCAGTCGCTTCAGTATCTCTGCGCGCAACACCGGCGAGCAGTGATTGCGAAAACAGAGCCAGCTCTTTTGCGAGGAATGGTTGAGTACCAGTGCCCAGCTGTAATGCCCCAGCCGCATATCGGGCAGGCCGTCCACTTTTGGCAGCCGGTCCGGCAGTATTTCTATGCGGCGACCGAGGTCGTAACCGAAATAACCGGCCAAGCCTCCCACGAAGGGATAACCGCTGAAACCGGTTTCGGTCAGCCCGCTGGAGGCCAGCAGTTCCTGGGCGAGTTGGAAAGGGTCGTCATCCGTCGTTTTGGCCGCACTGCGGGTGATGATGCGGGTGCTCAGCCCGCGGGTTTCCAGCACCGTATCTGGTTGGGCGGTGATGATGTCGAAACGCCCGGACAAACTGCGCGGTTTGCCGCTGTCGAGCCAGATGGCGTCCGGCAGGTCGCGAACCGTCTCAAACAGGGATTCGGCATCGGGACGGTAGGGAAAATCGAGAATAGCCACCTGAGACATGGGCGCTAGTCTAAGGGAGTGGTGGTCAATTTCACAGGCCATTTCGCCCTGTTAAGGTTATTTTAAGGCGCCTGTGTTCCACTACTTCCCGTGACAATTTTGCTGTCGTGCACCGTTGCGGTGCCACTGCTAACATGGCAATCTCCTGTCAATATGAGCTTCTATCCTTTGGAATCTAGCGCCCTGCTCAAAGAGGGCTATTTGCGGCGCTTTAAGGTGGCCGGGCGCGACCTGTTGCTGGTTCAGAGTGCGGGCGTCACCCGGCTGATCGAAAACCGCTGCCCCCATGATGGTTCCCCCCTGGCCAAGGGGCGCTTGTTGCAAGGTTGCCTGCGTTGCCCCAAGCACGGTATTAGTTTTCTCCTTGATAGTGGTCAACCTCTTGGCGGAGATGTCGTTTCAGAGGTGGGTCCGCTGATTTCGTTCGAGTTGCTGGAGCAGGATGGGCGGCTCGGTATCAGTATTGATGATGTATGAGGCATAGTCATGAGTTTTTCTACCCCTGATCTCTGTGATGACAACCCGGAACGGGTGCGCGTGCTGGAGCCGATGCTGGCGAACTTTGGCGGTCGCGACTGTTTTGGCGGCGAGATCGTCACCATCAAGTGTCATGAAGATAACTCCCTGGTGAAAGAACATGCCGGCAAACCCGGCCGGGGCAAGGTGCTGGTGGTTGACGGCGGCGGTTCCCTGCGCCGGGCCCTACTGGGGGACATGATCGCGGAAAACGCGGTCAAGAATGGCTGGGAAGGGTTGATTATCTACGGCTGTGTGCGCGATGTGGATGCCCTGGCGGAACTGGACCTCGGGGTGCAGGCGCTCGCCAGTATCCCCCTGAAGACGGACAAGCGCGGTATCGGTGACCTGAATGTCCCGGTGACCTTTGGCGGGGTGACCTTCAATCCGGGGGAGTTTGTCTATGCAGATAACAACGGTGTTGTGGTTTCTTCTGCTTCGCTGCTGTAGCCACTGGTGTCGGGTGTAAATTGCTCAAACCACGACTGCCAGCAGTAGGTTTAGGTCGCCTTTCTCTGTGATTAATTGCTGTGTTATCAACGAGTAATAAAGGAATTATTATATGAGCCTGAAGAATACCGCAGAACGTTATGGGTCGCTGTCCATCGCTATGCACTGGTTGATGTTACTGTTACTGGTTGCGGTCTACGCCTGCATTGAGCTGCGGGAGTTTTATCCCAAGGGCAGTGATCCTCGAAATGCCCTGAAGGCCTGGCACTTTACCCTCGGTTTGAGTGTGTTCTTGCTGGTGTGGCTGCGCCTGTTACTCAAGTTGACCCAGGCCACACCCACTATCGTGCCGCAGCCGGTTAACTGGCAGATGTGGTTGGCCAAAACGGTGCATCTGGCCCTGTATGCCCTGATGTTCGGGATGCCGGTACTGGGCTGGCTGATACTGAGCGGAGAGGGCAAGGAGATCCCTTTTTACGGCTTGACCCTGCCGCCATTAATGAGCGAAAACAAGGATATGGCCAAGTTTATCAAAGAACTCCATGAGATTGGCGGCACGCTGGGCTATTTCCTGGTGGGCATTCACGCCGTGGCGGCACTGTTCCACCACTACCTGATCAAGGACAACACCCTGTTGCGTATAATTCCCCGGAAAAGGTAGCGAGCGACGGAATGTGCTAACGTTTAGGCCATCAAAGTGTGTCGGGTAACGCATTCGAATAACAATCATCAGCTCTGAGTGAAGGAAACAATGATGGACAGTTCCCGGTTTATCCTCGCCATCGCTGCTTCGGCGGTACTGGCAGGTTGTGGCGATAAAGGTGCCATTGAAGACCCCTCAATTGCGGTGGGGGAAAAACTGTTTCAGGAGAACTGCGCCGAATGCCATCCGCGCACGGGTCGCAGTGATTACCTGGAGCGGATACCGGCTACCCTGTTGACCCGCAAGTCGCAAAATGAATTGATGGAATGGATCAGGGGCTCGGACAAGCACCGTGAAATGCCAGCCTTCGATCACTTGAGCGACGAAGAGCGAGCTTCTCTGGCCAACTATCTGGAAAGCCAGATTCTCAAATAAACATCGAGCGATGACGGCGCCCGGTTACTTCCCCGGCTTCAGCCTTGCCCCGTCGTGCTGTGGGAACCCTTCAAATTGCCAGATCAGGCAGTTAGATATTGTCTGCCGTTGTACTTTCTGCTTTTGCTGAACATAAAAAAAGGGAGCTGTTTCCAGCTCCCTGAAGGGTACTCTATAGGGGATATAGAGTGAAACCAAAGTGAATTACTAGAACTGATTCATGGTGTTGTCTTTACCACCGGCTTTCAGGGCAGCTTCACCAGCGAAGTATTCTTTATGGTTGTCACCGATGTCGGAGCCAGCCATGTTCTGGTGTTTCACACAGGCAATACCCTGGCGAATTTCCTGACGCTGAACGCCCTTAACGTAGGCCAGCATGCCTTCGTCTGCAAAGTAACCTTTTGCCAGATTGTCAGTAGACAGCGCAGCAGTGTGGTAAGTCGGCAGGGTGATCAGGTGGTGGAAGATGCCGGCTTCGCGTGAGGCATCGCGCTGGAAGGTGCGGATGCGCTCATCAGCAGCCAGAGCCAGCTCCGTTGCATCGTACTCTTCGCTCATCAGCTTGGCGCGATCGTAGGCGGAGACGTCTTTGCCTTCTTCCTGCCATGCGTCGAATACTTGCTGACGGAAGTTCAGGGTCCAGTTGAAGGACGGGCTGTTGTTGTAAACCAGCTTGGCATTCGGCACTGCTTCGCGGATGCGGTTGACCATTTCAGCGATCTGGCCAACGTGGGGCTTCTCGGTTTCGATCCACAGCAGGTCGGCACCGTTTTGCAGGCTGGTGATACAGTCCAGGACCACGCGGTCAACACCGGTGTCTTTCTTGAACTGGAACAGGCCGGAAGCGAGACGCTTGGGCTTCAGCAATTTGCCGTTGGCCTTGATGACAACGTCGCCGTTCTGAATGTCAGAAGCGCTTTCAACGTAGTCGCCGTCGAGGAAGGCGTTGTAGAGGTCGCCCAGGTCGCCCGGCTCGTTGGTGACAGCAATTTGCTTGGTCAGGCCGGCACCCAGGGAGTCGGTGCGGGCAACGATCACGCCATCGTCTACACCCAGCTCCAGGAACGCGTAACGTACGGCGTTAATTTTCGCCAGGAAGTCGGAGTGGGGTACGGTCACTTTACCGTCCTGGTGACCACATTGTTTCTCGTCGGAAACCTGGTTTTCAATTTGAATACAACAGGCACCGGCTTCGATCATGCGCTTGGCCAGCAGGTAAGTCGCTTCGGGGTTACCGAAACCGGCGTCGATATCGGCAACAATCGGCACCACGTGGGTTTCAAAGTTGTCGATTTTGGCTTGAATTTCGGCTGCCTTGGCTTTGTCGCCGGCGGCGCGTGCCGCATCCAGGTCGGTGAAGAGCAGGTCCAGTTCGCGGGCATCAGCCTGGCGCAGGAAGGTGTACAGCTCTTCGATCAGAGAAGAAACCGCTGTTTTTTCGTGCATGGACTGATCGGGCAGAGGACCGAAATCAGAGCGCAGGGCGGCAACCATCCAGCCGGACAGGTACAGGTAGCGCTTGCTGGTGGTCTGCAGGTGCTTTTTGATGGAGATCATTTTTTGCTGACCGATAAAGCCGTGCCAGCAACCCAGGGACTGTGTGTACTGGGCGCTATCGGCATCGTAGGCAGCCATGTCTTCACGCATGATCTTGGCGGTGTATTTGGCGATGTCCAGACCGGTGCGAAAACGGTTCTGGAGGCGCATACGAGCCGCGGATTCAGGGTCGATAGCACTCCATGTGCTGTTTGCATTGCATACCGATGCAATAGCATCAATCTCTTTTGAATAGTTTGACATGATCAGTCCTTCCAGATTGAGAATAGAAAACGGGTTGAACGAAACGAATTCTAGCCACCACCCCAAAATTTAGCTAATCTATAGACATTATTTCCGGTATTTTTGATATGAATATACGTAGTGTCGATTTGAATCTGCTGGTTTACCTGGATGTCTTGTTGAAGGAGCGAAATGTCACCCGGGCCGCGGAAAACCTCGGTATCAGCCAGCCGGCCATGAGCAATGGCCTGCGGCGCTTACGGGATCTGTTCAACGACCCGCTGTTGGTGCGCACCAGCGATGGCATGACGCCTACCGAGCGCGCCGAACAGCTGCAACCGGTGGTTCGCGAAGTATTGGCGTCGATCGAGAAGGCTGTCGAACCCCGGCGCGAATTCAACGCTGCCGAGGCGGATCGGGTGTTCCGGATATCGGTCAGTGATTACACTGAATCAACCCTGTTGCCACATTTGCTGCGCCGCCTGCGTTCCGAGGCACCGAACATTACCCTCGATATTCTGACTCCCAGTGATATCAGCTACCAGGACGTGGAGCAGGGCAATGTCGATCTGGTCATCAATCGCTTTGATATGTTGCCGCAGTCATTTCACCAAATGACCATCTGGCGGGACTCCTTTTCCTGTCTGTTGAGCAACCACAACCCCATTCGCAATGACTTCACCCTCGATACTTACCTGGAAACGGGCCATGTCTGGGTCAGCAAAACCGGCATGGGCATTGGTGTGGGCATGGAGCCAAGTGCCGTGCAGCGTCTCGGCTGGGTTGATGAAGCCCTTGCCAAACTGGGTAAAAAGCGCCGTATACGGGTATTCACCCGCCACTATCAGGCGGCCATGCGCCTTGCCGAATTGCACGACCTGGTCATCACCCTGCCCACCAAGGCGGCGATGCTGCTGCGGGACAACCCCAATGTGGCCATTTTGCCGCCGCCCTTTGACATCCCGGAAATTGAACTGATCATGGCCTGGAGCCCCCTGTTACAGCACAACCCGGCCCACCAGTGGATGCGCCGCCTGATTGCGGATGTGGCGCGGACGCTGGAGTAGCGACAAGTTATTCGTCAAAGAAATAGCGGACATAATATTCATAAAATTGATTAATCTCGGTCCGGTTACCTACAATCCATGTCTTTCTGACTGTATAACCACAGGGCTCAATCATGACTGAACGTGTTCAAGTGAGTGGACTTCAGGTCGCTCGTTCCATTTATGATCTCGTAAACCAGGACATCATTCCCGGAACTGGCGTTGATGTGGCGGCCTTCTGGCAGTCTTTTGCTGCCATCGTCAGTGATTTTGCCCCGAAAAATCGCCAGCTCCTGGAGAAGCGTGACGCGCTGCAGGCCCAGATCGACAACTGGCACCGCCAGCGTGCCGGACAGCTCCACAACCACTCTGAGTACAAGGCGTTCCTGCAGGCCATCGGCTACCTGGTACCCGAGGGCGGCGATTTCGCCATCACCACTGCCAATGTCGACCCGGAAATTGCCCAGCAGGCCGGCCCGCAGCTGGTGGTGCCGGTGATGAATGCCCGCTTTGCCCTGAATGCCGCCAACTCACGTTGGGGCAGTCTTTATGACGCCCTTTATGGCACAGACGTATTGCCGGAAACCGGTGGCGCGGAAAAAACCGCTGCCTACAATCCGGTACGCGGCGCGCTGGTGATCGAGTACGCGCGCAACCTGCTGGATGAGTCGGCACCATTGGCGGGTCGTTCACACAAAGAAGCCACCCAGTACAGCGTGGTCGCCGGTCAGCTGCAAGTCACACTTGGCGACGGCGGCCAGGTTGGACTGGCTGACCCCGCACAATTGGCTGGTTACCAGGGTAGCGCTGAAGACCCCACTGCCATATTGTTTAAAAACAATAACTTGCATATGGAAGTTCAATTTGAACGCAACAGTGTAATCGGTGCCACTGATGGTGCTGGCATCAAGGATATTCTGATGGAAGCGGCCCTGACCACCATTATGGACTGCGAGGATTCCGTCGCCGCCGTGGATGCGGAAGACAAGGCGCTGGTCTACAGCAACTGGCTGGGCCTGATGAAGGGCGATCTGGAAGAAACCCTGGAAAAGGGTGGCAAAACCATCGTCCGCCGCATGAACCCCGACCGCGAATACACCACTGCGGACGGCGGTTCCCTGGTGCTGCCCGGTCGCAGCCTGCTGTTTGTGCGCAATGTTGGCCATCTGATGACCAACCCGGCCATTCTCGATAGCGAAGGCAGCGAAGTGCCGGAAGGCATCATGGATGCCATGATCACCAGCCTGATCGCCATTCACGACCTGAAGGGCAATAGTTCTGTCCGCAACAGCAAAACCGGCAGTGTTTACATTGTTAAACCGAAAATGCACGGTCCCGAAGAGGTTGCCTTCACCAACAGCCTGTTCAGCGCGGTGGAAGAGGGATTGGGTCTGGCGCGCAATACCATCAAGGTCGGGATTATGGATGAGGAGCGCCGTACCTCCGTGAACCTGAAAGAGTGTATTCGCGCCGCCAGTGAGCGGGTGGTGTTCATCAACACCGGCTTCCTCGATCGCACCGGTGACGAAATCCATACCAGCATGGAAGCCGGTCCGTTTGCCCCGAAAGGCAAATTGAAAACCCTGAAGTGGATCAGCGCCTATGAGGATCAAAACGTCGATGTGGGCCTGGCCTGTGGCCTGAAAGGGCGCGCCCAGATCGGCAAGGGCATGTGGCCGATCCCCGACAATATGGCGGACATGATGGTGGCCAAGATCGGTCATCCCAAAGCCGGTGCCAACACCGCCTGGGTACCTTCTCCCACGGCAGCCACACTGCACGCCATTCACTATCATCAGGTGGATGTGTTTGCCTTGCAGAATGAATTGGCCAACCGTGCGCCGGCCAGCGTCGACGACATTCTGACCATCCCGCTGCTGGAAGGTGAGTTGACGGCAGAAGAAATCCAGAAAGAGCTGGACAACAATGCCCAGGGCATTCTCGGCTACGTGGTGCGCTGGGTGGAGCAGGGCGTCGGCTGTTCCAAGGTGCCGGACATCAACAATGTCGGCCTGATGGAAGACCGTGCCACCCTGCGGATTTCCAGCCAGCACATCGCCAACTGGCTGCGCCACGGTATTTGCAGCGAAGCACAGGTGCTGGAAACCATGAAGCGCATGGCGAAAATTGTAGATGGCCAAAACGCCGGCGATCCGGCCTATCGCAACATGGCGCCCGATTTTGACAACAGCGTGGCATTTGCCGCGGCCTATGACCTGGTCGTCAAGGGTTGCTCACAACCGAGTGGTTACACCGAGCCGCTGTTGCACGCCTACCGCCAGAAGGCAAAGTTGCAGTAACCGTTACAGCGGTTTCAGTACTAAAAAAACCGGGGTTCAACACCCCGGTTTTTTTATGGCGAAACGTTGCCAGAGGCTAGATGTGCAGGCGCCGCAACTCCGGGTCCAGCTCGCTCTGCTCCCACATTTTGTCGAACTCCTCGACCAGCTCCACCGACTCCAGCGGTGCGTGGGGTACCACATAGCCGACAAAACGCTCCGGCTCCTGTTTGTAGAGAATACCGGTGCGGTCCACCAGTAAAAATTCGGTATGCAGCGTCTCTTCCCTGATTTCCAGTTTGCGCATCTGGATGCGACTCGGCAGGCGCAGGCAGAGTTCATGTAACTGGTTGGTGTTGTGCACCACCTGGGCAATGTCCTTGACCAGAATTTTGACCCGGGCCAGCGGATGACTGGTGGCAAACGCATAGATGGCATCGCAGAAACTGCCGTTGCTGTAGATGCCCGGTTCCAGTCGCAATGAAAAGATACGAATTTCCCGCTGGGCGCGATTGACCAGCATCACCGCCTGCTCACGAAAGGCCTCAACGCCGTCTATGGCCTGTCGCTGGCGCTCTTCATCGGAGATTTCCCGCAGCAGCGGTTTCGGTGAATTGTCCATAAAGCGATGGAGGTTGAGCGTCATGGCCCGGTGCGGGATACCGGCATCCAGGTAGGCATCCCCCTCGGCAATAAAGCCAAAGCCTTCGTAGAAGGGGACTGCGTGCACCTGGGCGCTCAGGATCAACTGCTCCATGCCCTCGCGAATGGCATAGCGAACCATGTTGCGCATCAGCGAAGAACCCACCCCGCGCTGCCGGTAGGGCTTTAGCACGGCCATGCGGCCAATCTGGCCATTCGGCAGCATGCGTGCGGTTGCCATGGCCACATTGCGTGGACCATAGGCGATCCAGTGCATCGCCTTTGGGTCCAGTTCATCGACTTCCTCTGCCACCGGAACACCCTGTTCCGCGACAAACACCTCGTGACGAATGGCTTTTAACTGTTCACTGGCCGTCTGCCAGCTGACTTCTTCCACCTCGATGGGAAAATAGTCGACGCTTTCCATCAATTGCCCCCTTATTTTTGTAGCCCAATCACTAGAGCGGCTCAATGTGGTGATGGATGTTAAGATTATGGTCGATTCCCTGCGGAGTGTTGATGTGAAACAGGCTTTTATCAAGTTGCTGTTTCTGGTGTTGCTGCTGCCAGCCGGTCTGACGGGTGCAGCTGAACCGGCCATTATTGACCAGAATGCCCGTTTTCATCCGGTGCTGTCCAGCACCGGCATGGTGGTTTCCCAGGAAACATTGGCCAGTGCTGTTGGCGCAGGGATTTTGAAACAGGGTGGCAACGCCATCGATGCTGCGGTGGCGACCGGTTTTGCATTGGCTGTCACATTGCCCCAGGCGGGCAATATCGGCGGCGGCGGCTTCATGTTGCTGCACCTGGCGAAAGGGGATCGCACCCTGGCCATTGACTACCGCGAGATGGCACCTGCGGCGGCAGACAGGGATATGTTTATCGATGAGCATGGCGATGTAGATGCTGACTTGTCCCGTTTCAGCCATCTCTCCGCGGGCGTACCCGGTACCGTGGCGGGACTGGTTCATGTGCAGAAGGCCTACGGCACCCTGTCTCTTGAACAGGTGCTGGCACCGGCGATTGAGTTGGCGGAGCAGGGCTTTGTCGTCAGCGATACCCTGGCCTATTCACTGAGCCGTGCTGAGGGCCGCTTGCGCGCTGATCCCGCTTCGGCGGGTTACTTTTTTAACACGGATGGCAGCATGCTGCAGCGCGGTGATCGCTGGCGTCAGCCAGATCTGGCTAACACGCTGAAACGAATCTCCGCACAAGGTGTTGAGGGCTTCTATCGGGGCGAAACCGCGGCGTTGATTGTCGCGGAAATGGCGCGCCAGCGCGGGCTGATCACACTGAACGACCTGGCCAATTATCGCGTGGTCGAGCGAGCCCCTATACTCGGGCACTACCGCGGCTACACCATCGCCTCCATGCCGCCGCCGTCTTCCGGCGGTGTGCACCTGGTGCAGATGCTGAACATCCTTGAAGACTGGGATCTGGCATCCCTCGGCCTCAACAGTGCCGACTACCTGCACCGTTTGACGGAAACCATGCGGCGCGCCTACGCCGATCGCAGCCGCTACCTGGGCGACCCGGATTTCTTCCCGGTGCCGGTGGCTAAACTCACCGATAAGTCCTACGCAGTACAACTGCGCGACAGCATCGATTTGAATACCGCCAGCCGCTCGGTGGATATCCGCCCGGCCTTATCGCTGCAGGCAGAAAGCCCCCAGACGACCCATTTTTCGGTGTGGGATAAGTGGGGCAACGTGGTCAGCAACACCTATACCCTGAATTTCTCCTACGGCAGTGGCATTGCCGTGGCGGGGGCGGGGTTCCTGCTCAACAACGAAATGGACGATTTCTCGGCCAAACCGGGTGTGCCCAACGCCTATGGGTTGCTGGGGGGCGAGGCCAATGCCATTGCGGGCGGCAAACGGCCGCTGTCTTCGATGACCCCGACCCTTGTCTTCAAAGCGGGCAAGCCGGTGATGGCCACCGGTAGCCCGGGCGGCAGTACCATCATTACGGTGGTGTTGCAGAATATTCTCAATGTCATCGATTTCGATATGAATATCGCGGAAGCTGCGGCGGCGCCGCGTATCCACCACCAATGGCTGCCGGACCAAGTGCAATATGAATCGGGTATCAGCCTGGATACACTGAACCTGTTGCGCCAGATGGGGCATCGGGTCGCCGAGACGCCCCGGGTGCTCGGCAAAGTGCAGGCCATTGTGGCGGAGGAGGGCGTTCAGCATGGCGCGAGCGACAACCGCTGGCCGGGAGGCGCCGCCGTCGCGGCGGAGTAGGGTCGCCGGGGGCGGGCTTTCAGTCCGCCAGATCGCCGTTGAGGTAGTGCTGGCCGGCGATGCTGGCGCGGCGCTGCTCTTCCAGTTCCGCAGCCAATTCTGGGTATTTTGGCGATGTCATATAGCGGGCAAACCAGTCGGCCAGCAGAGTCTTGTCATTGGCCAGTTGCCGCAACATGCCCTGCACCTGCTCGATAAACAGCGGGTCGATTTCTTCCCCCGCCATCTTTGGCAGCAGGGGTGGGTCGCGGTAATAACTGGTGTTGCCCTGGGCCATCAGCTCGGTGGCGAGGTCGCCGAGCATGTCCGCCAGGGTGGGGGCGCGGAAGCCCACGGAATAGGTCAGGCAATGGTTTTCGGCAATCCCCCAGTGGGCGATCCGGGGCGGCAGATACAGCATGTCGCCGGGATGTAATACCCATTCGTCGGTTTGCTCGAAGTCGCGCAGGATGCGCAGCGCCGAGCCATCCAGCTGGGGAGTGTGCTGGTCGCACAGGCCGCCAACCTGCCAGCGCCGCCGACCCTCTGCCTGAAGCAGAAACACATCGTAGTAATCGAAGTGGGGGCCGACACTGCCTCCCTGCGGCGCATAGCTGACCATGATGTCATCCAGCCGCCAGGGGGGCAGGAAGTTAAAGTGCTTTAACAGTGCCTTGACCTCAGGAACCCAGAGATCCACGGCCTGAACCAGCAGTGTCCAGTGACTTTCCGGCAGTTGTTGGAAAATATCTTCTTCGAATGGCCCTGTGTGCAATTCCCAGGGGCCGCTCGTGCCTTGTTCGAGAACGATACGCGATTCGACATCCTCCTCAAGGGAGAGGCCGGCGAGTTCGTCGGCGCTTATCGGAGAAATAAACCCGGGCAGGGCATTGCGGATCAGCAGCGGTTGCTGCTGCCAGTAGTCGGCGAGGAATTCCTCGGCGGACAACTCACCAAGAATGGCTGCTGACATCAGCGATGGACCGCGCAGGTCAGACAGCCCGGGCCTGGGCAGTGGCGTTACCGATGTAGCTGGCCGGCGTCAGTGCGCGCAGTTCGGCTTTGGCATCCTCGGGAATATCGAGGGTGTCGATAAACGTCTGGATGATGTCCTTGGTGATCGCCTGACCGCGGGTCAGCGCCTTGAGCTTTTCGTAGGGCTCCGGAATGCTGTAGCGGCGCATCACGGTTTGTACCGGTTCCGCCAGCACTTCCCAAGCACTGTCGAGATCATCCGCCAGGCGCTGCTCATTCAGTTCCAGTTTGCCGATACCCTTCAGGCAGGACTGGTAAGCGATCAGGCTGTAGCCGAAACCGACGCCCATATTGCGCAGCACCGTGGAGTCGGTGAGATCTCGCTGCCAGCGAGAGATGGGCAGTTTCTGTGCCAAATGGCCAAACACGGCATTGGCGATACCCAGGTTGCCCTCGGCGTTTTCGAAGTCGATGGGGTTGACCTTGTGGGGCATGGTGGAGGAACCCACTTCGCCGGCCACGGTTTTCTGCTTGAAGTAGCCCAGCGAAATGTAACCCCAGATATCCCGGTTGAAGTCGATCAGGATGGTGTTGAGCCGGGCAATGGCATCGAACAGTTCGGCGATGTAGTCGTGGGGCTCAATCTGGGTGGTATAGGGGTTCCAGTCCAGCCCCAGGCCGGTGATAAACGTCTCGGCATTGGCGGCCCAGTCGATCTCCGGATAGGCGGAGAGATGGGCATTGTAGTTGCCCACGGCACCGTTGATCTTGCCCAGCAGTTCCACCACAGCGATCTGCTCAATCTGGCGATTGAGGCGATAGGCAACATTGGCCAGTTCCTTGCCCACAGTGGTGGGAGATGCGGTTTGGCCGTGGGTGCGGGCGAGCATGGGTACCGCCGCATACTGGTGGGCCAGCGCCGTGATCTGTCGGGCAATTTCCCGCACCTCGGGCAGCAGCACCTGATCGCGACCTTCCTTCAGCATCAGCGCGTGGGATAGGTTGTTGATGTCCTCAGAGGTGCAGGCAAAATGCACAAATTCGCTGACGGCGCCCAGCTCGGAATGCTTGGCAATATGCTCCTTGATGAAATATTCCACCGCCTTGACGTCGTGGTTGGTGGTGCGCTCGATCTCTTTGATGCGCGCCGCGTCCGTTTCACTGAAGTTGCTCACCAGCTCATCGAGTACCGCATTGGCTGCCGGGGAGAGCGGTGCCAGTTCAACAATGGCGGGGTGAGCGGCCAGTTGTTGCAGCCAGCGCACTTCCACCAGGACGCGATATTTGATCAGGCCAAACTCACTGAAAGCCGAGCGAAGGGCGATGGTTTTACTGCCGTAGCGGCCATCGATGGGGGAAATTGCGGTCAGGCTGGATAGGTTCATTGGCAACGTCTTGAATCGGGTGAAGAAAGGCGCGAATTCTAACCGAATTCGCCGGTTTTTTCAGGTAAAAAATGGCCGCATGGGCCTCGCGGCTAGAGTGCAGTTTGTAGGTCGCGCAACTGCTGCAGCAGACGCTGGCGATTAAAGAGCAAGTGGCGGCGGCGACCGCCCAGCTGGTGCCAGAGAATCGCAGCGCGAATGCCGGCGAATAGCAGGCAGCGGATGCGCTGGGCGATGTTGTCCTGTTGCAGGTAACCGGCGTAGCCGTTGACCTGAATGCGGTAGCGAAACGTGCTGATGCTGTCCTGGTAGATCTGGGCCAGGTTGGCAATGACGTTGGCGTGACTGGAAGAGCCAAAATGTTCGGCCTGCTTCGCGGCCTGTTGCAGGCGCTCGCCGATCAAGTTCAGCATGCTCTTGTTGCGGCGCAACTTGTTGGCCAGATAGATAACCCCCACTACATAGCGCAGGGTGTCGGACTTTTGGGTCTGCGAGCGCAGGGTGATCAGTTCCTGCATGGATTCGATGCCCAGTTGCAGGTTTGACAGGGAACCAAACACGGCCTCGGTGCTGGGTGGGTTCTGTTGGAACAGGCTTTCAATGCACACGCTAAAGCGATCCGAGGGCACCGAGCCGGTTTTCGCCAGGGTTTCCACCAGTTGGCAGGCCTGGAAAATTCCCGCCAGGGCAATGACCTGTTCGCGGCTAGGCTCGCTGAAAATCACCTTGCGCCCTCCACCCAGGTGTGGTCGATGACGCCGCCGCCAAGGCAAACTTCGCCATCGTAGAAAACCACCGATTGTCCGGGGGTTACAGCCCGCTGGGGACTATCAAATCGCACCAGATAGCCATCGGGCATTTTTGTCACGGTGCAGAGCTGATCCGGCTGCCGATAGCGGGTTTTGGCGGCACAGCGGAATTCCGTTGCGGCGGGTTCGCCGTTAATCCAGTGCACCTGGGGCGCCTTGAGACAGTCGGTAAAGAGAAGGGGGTGGTCGGTGCCCTGGGCGGCAATCAGTACATTGCGCTGCAGATCTTTGCCGACCACATACCAGGGCTCCTCGCCGGCATCTTTCATTCCGCCGATACCCAGGCCCTGGCGCTGGCCGAGGGTGTGGTACATCAGTCCCTGGTGCTGGCCGATAATGTTTCCTTCCGGGGTCTCAATGTTGCCGGGTCGGGCGGGCAGGTACTGTTCCAGAAAGTCCTTGAAACGGCGTTCACCGATAAAGCAGATGCCGGTGGAGTCTTTCTTCTTGGCGGTGGCGAGGCCATGCTGCTCGGCGATGGCGCGCACCTGGGGTTTTTCCATTTCACCGATGGGAAACAGCGAGCGCTGAAATGCCGCCTCGTCGACGGCGTGCAGGAAGTAGCTCTGGTCCTTGTTGTTATCCAGCCCCTTCAGCAGGTAAGTCTGGCCATCGCGATCCTGGCGGCGCACGTAATGTCCGGTGGCGATGAAATCGGCACCGAGGATCTGTGCATATTCCAGGAATACCTTGAATTTGATTTCCCGGTTGCAGAGGATGTCCGGGTTGGGGGTGCGGCCGGCGCGGTACTCCTCAAGAAAGTACGCAAACACATTATCCCAGTACTCGGCGGCAAAGTTGGCGGTATGCAGGGCAATGCCCAGCTTGTCGGCCACCAGCTGGGCGTCGGCCATATCCTGGCGGGCGGTGCAGTACTCGGTACCATCGTCCTCGTCCCAGTTTTTCATGAACAGTCCCTCCACGACGTAGCCCTGCTGTTGCAGTAACAACGCAGTGACGGAGGAGTCGACGCCGCCGGACATGCCGACAATAACTTTAATGGAGCTGTTCATAGGGGAGCGGATTCTACCGGGGTGTTTTCAGTATATCCAATGGATAAAGCTGGCCGCGACGATACGCATCGATGGCGTCCAGCACCATCGGGCTGCGTAATTGATACGCCTTTTGTAGTATTTCTTCATAATCGAGCCATACAGCTTCTTCAATATCGGGATCGAGCCGGGCAGCGGTATCCTGCTCAACGGCCTTTGCCGCCAGGGCGATGCGGTAATAGGTGATACCGTTCTGTGTGGCGGTATAGGTGGTAAAGCTGATCAAGGCAGTTGGTTTGACGTGCCAGCCAGTTTCCTCAAGGGTTTCCCTTATTGCCGCCTCAAGCGGGGTTTCTCCTGGCTCGACATGGCCGGCGGGCTGGTTTAGCACTTCGCGGCCATCGCAGATTTCCCGCACCAGCAAGAATCTGTTCCGATCTTCAATCACCGTTGCGACCGTTAAATGAATGCGCTCAGGCATGTCTACTCCCGCGGGGGCGCTTTACTGCATGGGGCTTGGTCGCGGGCGTTGGCAGGTTGACTGTCTGCCAGCGGGATTCTCCCGGTTTGAGACCATCGATCCGCCAGGGGCCTATCGCCACGCGAATCAGCCGCAGGGTAGGGAAGCCCACTGCCGCAGTCATGCGCCGAACCTGACGGTTGCGACCTTCACTGATTTGCAGTTCAACCCAGCTGGTGGGCAGGTGCTTGCGCTCGCGAATAGGGGGCTGGCGTGGCCAGACGGGCGGTTCTGCAATGCGTTTGACCTGGGCTTTACGAGTGGGGCCATCCTTGAGCTCGACCCCCGAGGATAATCTGCGGATCGCATCATCGGAGATATCACCCTCCAGCTGTGCCCAGTAGGTTTTCGCCATTTTGTGTTTGGGGTCACTGATTCTAGCCTGTAATGGGCCGTTGTCAGTGAGCAGCAGCAGTCCCTCGGAGTCGTGGTCGAGCCGACCAGCAGGGTATACAGCCTGCTGTTTGATGAATCGGCCCAGCCCGGGATGCCCGTCATGATCGGAGAACTGGCTGAGCACCCCGTAGGGCTTGTTGAACAG
>NZ_JBFHQR010000010.1:0-35543 GCF_041592135.1 Porticoccus sp.
ATCAGAATGCCGATGAAACGCTCAAAGGAACCGAGGATGGCGCGGTGCAACATTACCGGCACCTGGCGGGAGCCATCTTCCGCCACATACTGGGCGTCAAGACGGCCCGGCATGGAGAAATCCACCTGAATAGTGCCGCACTGCCACACCCGCTCCAGGCAATCCTTCAGGGAAAATTCGATCTTGGGTCCGTAAAACGCGCCCTCACCGGGCAGCAGTTCGTAATCCAGCCCTTTCGCCGCCAGCGCATCGGCCAGCGCCTTCTCTGCTTTATCCCACACCTCGTCACTGCCGACCCGCTGTTCGGGGCGGGTGGAGAGGCGAATAATGACATTTTCAAAGCCGAAATCCCGATACACCTCAAACAGTAGGTCGGTAAAGTTCGACACCTCGGTCTGGATCTGCGACTCGGCACAGAAAATATGGGCGTCGTCCTGCACAAAACCGCGTACCCGCATCAACCCCTGCAGGGTGCCGGAGGCCTCATTGCGGTGGCAGGCGCCGAATTCCGCCAGCCGCAGGGGCAAATCCCGGTAGCTCTTCAGCCCCTGGTTGAACACCTGGATATGACAGGGACAGTTCATCGGCTTGACGGCGTAGTCCCGGGACTCGGATTCCACGGTAAACATGTTGTCGCGGAACTTGTCCCAGTGGCCGGAGCGCTCCCACAGGGTGCGGTCGACCACCTGGGGGGTCTTGATTTCCCGGTAACCGTTGTGGCGCTGTACGTCGCGCATGTAGCTTTCGATCTGGGTGTAGACGGTCCAGCCCTTGGGGTGCCAGAACACCATGCCCGGCGCCTCTTCCTGAATATGGAACAGGTCAAACTTCTTGGCCAGCTTGCGGTGATCGCGCTTCTCCGCTTCTTCCAGGCGATGCAGATACGCCTTCAGTTCCTTCTTGCTGGCCCAGGCGGTGCCGTAGACCCGCTGCAACATTTCATTGCTGGAATCACCGCGCCAATAGGCACCGGCCACCTTCATCAGCTTGAAATACTTCAATTTCCCCGTGGACGGCACATGGGGGCCGCGACACAGATCCTCGAATTCCCCCTGCCGGTAGAGCGACAGATCTTCATTGGCGGGAATGCTCTCGATAATCTCGGCCTTGTAGTCTTCACCCAAACCGCGGAAATAGGCCACCGCGTCGTCCCGGGACAGCACCCGGCGCACCAGGGTGTTGTCCGCCTCGGCCAGTTCGGTCATCTTCGCCTCAATGGCCTCCAGGTCTTCCGGGGTAAACGGCCGCTGGTAGGCGAAGTCGTAATAAAAGCCGTTATCGATCACCGGGCCGATGGTCACCTGGGCTTCCGGAAACAACTGCTTCACCGCCTGGGCCAGCAGGTGGGCGGTGGAGTGGCGAATGATTTCGAGCCCCTCATCGGACTTGTCGGTGATGATGGACAGCTCGGCATCGTCTTCGATCAGATAAGAGGTGTCGAGCACCTGCCCACCGATCTTGCCCGCCAGGGCGGCATTGGCCAGACCGGGGCCGATATCGGCGGCGACATCGTGGATGGTGACAGGGTTCGGGTAACTGCGCTGACTGCCGTCAGGAAGGGTAATTACAGGCATAGTGCAATCCTATTCCAGTGGTGACCCCTACCAAAGGCCACATGGTTCATGCTGCAGGGCAGCGCCAAGAGTAAGCCGGCCATTCTACCGGCTTAGCATTGAGAATCAAGCTGTTATCCCCGACGAAAAGCCGCAATTGAGGCTTGTCAGCGGAGGGGCCGGCTGGTAAATTACGCGCCTCCTTGCAGAGCACCCTTTTGCAGGCACGTAGCTCAGTTGGTTAGAGCACCACCTTGACATGGTGGGGGTCGGTGGTTCGAATCCACTCGTGCCTACCAAACCGGAAAAGCCCACCCTAAAAAGTGGGCTTTTTTTATCCCGGAAATCCGTCCGCCAATACAATCAGCTCACACCCGCGTGCACTCGGACTCCACTCGGGGGTAAACTCACACCCCCTGCTAAAAAGTTAAGGTTTTAATATTATGTTACGGCTGCTTTTTGTTTCTTCCATCCTGCTTAACCTGCTGCTGGCCGGATGCGCCACGCCCTCCGAAAACACAGCCGCCGGGCACCTGCAGGGACAGCCACTGAGTGCCCTTATCAAGAGGGTCGGCACGCCGGATAATCAGACCAGCGCAGGTTCTCGGGAAACCTATATCTGGGAGCACTCCGAACCCGTCGTCATCACCCGTGGTGGAGAGGAAACCGCATTTACCCGCATTACCGTGAAAAAGACCTGTAGATTAACGGCGGAAACGGAAGGCACCAATGTCATCGACAAAATTGCTATGGATGGCAACTATGAAGTCTGCGCTTTCTATAGAAACAAAATGTAGCCAGCCGACAACAGCAGATAACAACCCGGTAAATCACATCTTTTGCAACTATCAGCTACCGGCAGGGTCTGTAAGTTAATCTAGACTTGTAAAGAACTGGACATCAGAACTACAGAAGGGCTCCCCTATCATGAAAACGTATTCACTTCTCGGGCTAGTCGCCACCCTGCTGCTGGCGTGTAATGTTTATGCCGCCGACGGGGATAGCTTTACCTGTACCATCGGTAGTATTTACAGATCGGGCGCCGGAATGTCTGTTGATGCCAAGGGTGAAACACTTGATTTCTCTGTCAACGGTGAAAATCTGGCGATTCAGAATACCAGCGGCGGCAAGACACAAACCTATAACCTGAATGTGCAAACCCATAATAATTTCGCCGTGTTGGCCAAAAATGAAGGTATGATCTTCTCCTACCGTTTTGGCAGCGGCGCCTTTGAGTGGTCCACCGGCATTGGCCAGTCGGGATTCAGTAAGGATGCCGGGCACACCGGCCAGCAAATGCGCTTCGCCGGCACCTGTACTGCCAAGTAACCTAGGGCCTGTTAACAAAACCCCGTCCTCCGGACGGGTTTTTTATGGTCCCCGATCCTTTCTGCCCCGCCCTGCCGATACCGGTCCTACTTCCTGGCCACCGCCCTCGACTTCCCCTAGCAACACCAATTGCTCCCGCAGCATATCCAGGCGGCCCAGGGTAAAAACCGGGATATCCAGGCCATTGAAGGCATCGCGGCCATGCTCGTAGACCTTCTCGAGCACAAAACCCGTGGCGCAAACCCGACAACCGCTCTGCCGCAACAGCTCCAGCATCGCCCGGGTGGTTTTTCCGGTACCGAGAACATCATCAATCAACAACACATTGTCCGTTGCTGCCAGGTACTCTGCAGCAATACTGAGTTCCACCCTCTGTCCCTTGGTGTGGCTCGGTGCGGTGGCCGTAAAATAGGCTCCGGTCATGGTCGCCGGCCGTTTTTTCCGGGCGAACACCATGGGCACCCCCAGGGCCTGGGCGGTGGTCAGCGCCGGGGCGATACCGCTGGTTTCCGCCGTAACCACCAGGGAAACATCCTCAATGCTTGCCTCTGCAAGGCAGCTGGCAAACTCCCGGCCTATTTCGGTCATCAATACCGTATCGATGCGATGATTGAGAAAACGGCCGAGTTTGAGCAACCCATTACCGAGGTTGACCGTCTCAGCCAGCATGCGCTGCGCCAGACGATGGCGGCGCCGCCCTCCCGCCAGGGCATGAGGTTCAATCATGATCGTCACGATGGCGCTGTTCGCCCAATAAGGCACTCACTTCCTCATCGCCGAGTTGCGGAAAGTCCCGATAGTAGCTGCCCACCGAACCGCGATAAAACGGTTCAACCAGAATGGCCACCACATCATCCACTTCTGTTTGCAACACCGCGGCCGTGTCCGCCGGGATCACCGGAATGGCCACCACGGTGCGACCGGGGCGGCGGGACTTGAGGTCACGGATCGCCGCGCGCATGGTCAGTCCGGTGGCGATGCCATCATCCACCAGAATAGCCAGTTTGCCCTCGACGGAAAGGTGCTCACAGCCGGAGAGATAGCATTGCCGACGCCGTTTTGCCTCGTCCACCTCCTCCCTGACCCTGCGCTCGAACCAGTCTTTATCCACCAATGCCAGCTCTTGCTCATCGCAGAGCACCTCACCCTGTTCAGTCACGGCGCAGATAGCATATTCGGGGTTGTATGGATGGCCGATTTTTCGGGAAATAATTAAATCGAGTGGCAGATGGAGGGCGCCCGCCACGATCACGCCGAGGGGCACGCCGCCCCTGGGCAGGGCGTAGACCACACCATCAATTCCCTGATATTTCGCGGCCAGCGCTTTGGCCAGGCGTTTACCCGCATCGACTCGATCGCGAAACAACATCCCCTACTCCGGCGGTTTCCCTTTAATTAAAAAGTCTAGAAGAGCGCCTCGGTGAGCGCCATCTGAGAGCGCCGAAGGGAGGACCGGCAAGCAAGTCGGCGGCGTTCACTCCTTCGGCAATCTATACTCATTTGAACACCGCTGATGGGGTGGCACCGATGCGCCAACTGAAATCTGAACCGCCTCTGGTGATGGGGCTTGAGGACGTAGACAACACCGATGTATCACGGGTAGGCGGCAAAAATGCCTCCCTGGGCGAAATGATTCAGCGCTTGGGGAGCGAGGGTATCCCTGTGCCACCCGGTTTTGCCCTCACCGCCGATGCCTACCGGGAATTTATAACCGCCAATGACTTGCAACCGTCTATTCAACAGCGGCTGGATGAATTGGCCGCCGGACGAATCACACTGGCAGAGGCCGGCCACTCTATCCGCGATGCCCTGCTGCACGCCCCACTTCCGGAAACCCTGGTCACTGCGCTGGCATCGGCCTATGACCAGCTCTGCGCTCGACTGCGCCAAACGAACGCGGCCGTGGCTGTGCGCAGTTCCGCCACCGCTGAAGACCTGCCCGAAGCCAGTTTCGCGGGACAGCAAGCCAGTTTCCTCAATATCCGCGGCATTGATGACCTGCTCACGGCCTGCCGGCAATGCTATGCCTCCCTGTTCACCGACCGCGCCATCAGTTACCGGGAAGCGCAGGGATTCGATCATCTGCAAGTGGCGCTGTCGGTTGGCATCCAGGAGATGGTGGACGCCAGCGAAGGCGCCGCCGGCGTGATGTTTACCCTGGACCCGGAGTCCGGCTTCCCCGACGCGGTGGTGATCAACGCCGCCTGGGGGCTTGGCGAAGCAGTGGTTCAGGGCCGGGTCATCGCCGACCGCTACATGATTTATAAACCCCTGCTCGCGCAGCCACGGCTGACCCCGATCTTCGATAAAACCCTTGGCAGCCAGAAGGAAAGACTCGCTTACCAACGCGGCACGGAGGGTGGTGTCGCCTGGGTGGACACCACGCCGGCGCAGCACGGCCGTTTCGTCCTCAGCGACAGCGACACCCTGCAACTGGCGCGCTGGGCACGGCGTATCGAGCAGCACTACGGTTGCGCGATGGACATTGAATGGGCGAGGGATGGCATCAGTGGCGATCTCTATATCGTGCAGGCGCGACCGGAGACCGTCGCCTCGCAAAAATCCCGACAGTTGCTCAGCCGCTACCGACTGAAAGACCGCGGTAAATTGTTGCTCGAGGGCAGCAGCGTCGGCAGTGCCATCGCCAGCGGCCCGGTCAGGATCATCCGCAACCCCGAAGAGCAGGCCGACTTTCCGGAGGGCAGCATTCTGGTGGCGGAGCACACCGACCCGGACTGGGTGCCGCTGATGCGCAGGGCAGCCGCTGTCATCACCGATACGGGAGGCCCCACCAGCCACGCCGCCATCGTCTGTCGTGAACTCAAGATTCCCGCCGCAGTGGGGGCCGTCGGAGCAACAGAATCATTACCGGAAGGGGAAGCGGTCACGCTATCCTGCGCCGAGGGCGCCACGGCCAAGATCTATGCAGGCAACCTGCCCTTCGAGCAGACGGCCATCGACCTCTCCAGGCTGCCGCAGCCGCGCACCCAGGTGAATATCAATATCGCCATTCCCGACAGCGCGCTGCAGTGGTGGCAATTGCCCGTCGGCGGCATCGGCCTGGCGCGTATCGAGTTTATTGTTTCCAGCCTGATCGGGGTCCACCCGCTGGCATTGCTGCAACCGGAACATACGGATGAGGAGACTCGTCTGGCCATCGCCGAACTGGCCAGGGGCCACCCCGATCCCGCCCGCTATTTCATCGACCGACTCGCCCTGGGCGTCGCCAAACTGGCGGCATCCCAGTATCCCAAACCGGTCATTGTGCGTTTCTCCGATTTCAAGACCAATGAATACAGCAAGCTGCTGGGCGGAGGCCCATTCGAATCGCCGGAAAGCAACCCGATGCTGGGGCTGCGCGGTGCGGCCCGCTATTACAGCGAGCGCTACCGCAAGGGGTTTGGACTGGAGTGCCAGGCGATCAAGCGGGTGCGCGAACAGCTGGGATTCGACAATGTCATTGTCATGATTCCCTTTTGTCGCACCCCTACCGAGGCCGACCGGGTGCTGGAGGTGATGGCGGAGAATGGCCTGGAGCGGGGCAAAAATGGCCTGGAAGTGTATGTGATGTGTGAAATCCCCGCCAATGTGGTGCTGGCGGACCGGTTCTCAGAGCGTTTCGACGGCTTCTCCATCGGCAGCAATGATCTCACCCAGCTGGTACTGGGGGTCGATCGCGATTCGGCGGAACTGGCCTACCTGTTCGATGCCCGCAACGAAGCCGTCACGCGCATGATCAGCCAGGTCATCGAGGTCGCCCACCGCTATGGGCGCAAGGTGGGCATCTGTGGCCAGGCGCCTTCCGACCATCCGGATTTCGCGGCCTTCCTGGTACAGGCTGGCATCGACTCCATCTCCCTGAACCCCGACAGCGTGGTGAGCACCCTCGGGGCGATCGCGGCGGCGGAACAGGCCTTGGCCAAAACGGCCTAAAACTGACAAAAGTTGGGTCGCCCTATTCAGAGAGGGCCACATGGACTGGCTGCAGGGTATCCCAGCGGTAGGTGGGGCCATCCCGGCAGACGTAGTGATGAGAGAGGTCATGTTGGGTCAGGTAACAGTGGCCACAGAGCCCCACAGCACAGTGCATGCGCCTTTCAATTGACAGCCAGATCGACTGGGGTGAATGTCCCTGCTCCACAAAAAAACAGGCCAGGGTGTTCATCATCAGTTCCGGACCGCAGAGCAATACCCTGTCGGGCAACCAACCCAATCTGGGCAGAATTTTATCCATCAATTCCAGTGGCGTGCCCAACAGAGCACCACCAAGCTCAGCCTCTGTGGCCATATCCAGGGTATCAAACAGCGGGATCTGTTGCGCCCAGCGCCGGCGGCTCTCATCCAGCATTTGCAGGGAGCGCTGGCGCGCCCCGTACACCAGCGCCAGTTCCCGGTACTGCCGCTGCGCAATCAGCTGATCGAGCAGGCACACCAGTGGCGCCAGGCCACAGCCACCGGCGACGATTAACACCCGCTGACCTGCCAGCTGCGTCACCGGCCAGCCTCGACCGAACGGGCCGCGCACGCCGACCAGGTCACCCGCTCGACAGTCAAACAGTGCGCTGGTCACCGCCCCCACGCGGCGCACCAAACCACAAAAAATACCCTCGCGGTCGGGCACCGTTGTATAGGTAAAGGGCGCTTCGCCGGCCCCCGGAACACTGAGCATGAAAAACTGACCCGGCTCCGGCCCGGCCATGGCATTCGGGTCGCGCAGGCGAAAGCGATAGCGACGGGTCGCCTCACCATCGTCGACGAAATCCAGCAGCTCGGCCACGGTGGGGGTGAGACTGAGCAGTTCCGCAGGTTCAGACATCATCGTCCGGGGCATAGTCCGCAATCCTTCTCATCACCGAGTGCACCCCGATCACGCCGGGGCAGGTCTGTTCACAGCGGCCGCAGCCGACACAACCGTAGCGGCCAAAGGTTTTGACAAAGTCGTCGCCAAACTTGTGGGTCCAGAAACGTCTTACCCGCTCACCGGCTTCCCCACTGGGGTTGTGCTGGCTGGCTTCCCGTTGAAAACTTTCATACAGGCAGGAATCCCAGAAGCGCTGCCGCCGGATATCGCCCTGCTCCCCGGGCAGATCACGGCTGCCATAGCAGGAACAGGTGGGGCAAAGGGTGGTGCAGCCGGAACAACCGAGACACTGAATGCCCAGTTGTTGCCACTGCTGGTCGGGTACGCGGTCCCGATTGATGGCGGCAATCCCCCGGTGCAAGTGGCTGTCGTCCGGGAAGGCGGCTATACAGTCGTCAATCCGCCCGTCGCGAGCGCGCAACTCGGCGGCATCCGCCTGCGCCAGTTCCAGTCCGTGGATGGCTTCCCCGCCCTTGTCACTGCCAACCAGCAACAACCAGCCACCCTCCGCTCTGGCGTGCAGAATCAGATCGGCGCACCCGGCTTTGACTCCGGGACCGGCATCGACACTGGCACAAAAGCCGTGTTCGCAGGGCGTGACACAGTCAATGCCCACCAGCAGCGCCTGCTGGCGACGGGCCTGATAGTAGGGGTCGCGGGCAAAAAACTGGTCCTGATAGACAATGGCGGTAAGATCACAACTCTGCACCCCGAATAATACAAAGGGGGGCGGCTGCGGCAGCGTTTCCCGAAAGCACTCGCCATCAAACACGAACAGGTTTTCCTGCTCGGCAAAAAAATAGCCTTTCGGCGACACCAGTGGTGGCGCAGATTCACCCACATCCTCCAGGGGTTGAACGATCTGGTAAGCGCGACCCAGATGACTGCGAAGTCGCGCAACGCTGTCGAGGTGATAGCAGGGCATCATATCCCGATACCTCCCCGCTCGGCATTGAGCTGGTCCATGGTGCGAGGCACCTGCCCCGGCGGAAGCGGCTCCACGGCAACGGCACAGGCTTTCAGTTCCGGCATCTTGGTCACCGGGTCCTGGGCGTTATTGGTCAACTGGTTGGAGGGCGCCTCCCGGAAATGGTAGGGCATGGAGACCAACCCCGGCGGCAGGTCCTCGCTGAGCATGGCGCAGGTCTCCAGGTAGCCGCGACGGGAGCGGACCCCCACCGGCGCGCGATGGGCAATGCCCAGACCCCGGGCGTCAGCGGGATTGATGAACAACAAACCCGGCGGAATTTCCCGCTCCAGCAGTGGTGATTTGCGGGTCATAGAACCACAGCCGTAGTGAAAGTGGAGGCGGTTGGTGGTCAGCAGCAGCGGGTACTCCGCGTCGGCCGGCTCATCGATGGCAGTGGCATGCACCGGTATCAAGCGCGCCCGCCCAATGGGAAAGCTGTTGCGGTGCAATACTGGGGTGCCCTCCGGGGTCTCCGCGGAACAGGGCCACTGCAAGCCGCTGTGTTCATCGAGGCGGGGGTAGCTCATGGCGCTGTAGCTGGGGGTCAACGCCGCCATCTCGCGAAACACCGCCTCGCTGTCGGCCCAGTCCAGTTGATCACTGCCGAGCTGGCGGGCAATCGCCGCCAACCACTGCCAGTCGCCGCGGGCTTCGCCGGGGGGCGGCAGTGCCTGGCGCACGTGCTGCACACGCCGCTCGCAGTTGGTGAAGGTGCCGCTTTTTTCGGCAAACGAAGCCGCCGGCAACACCACATCCGCCATCCTGGCGGTATCGGTCATGGTCAATTCTGCTACCACCAGCAGGTCGAGTCTGGACAGGGCGAGGCGCTCCTGATTCTGGTCCGGATCGGTAATCACCGGGTCCTCGCCAAACAGGATCAGGGCACGAAAAATTCCGTCCAGAGCGGCCTTTGACATCCCCAGGGACGTCAATCCCGGTTGCTCCGGCAGCGCCGTTTTCCAGGCGCGACTGAATTTCTCCCTCACCGCCGGGTCCGCAACGGGCTGGTAGCCGGGGTAGACGTTGGGCAGGCAACCCATGTCACAGGCGCCCTGTACATTGTTTTGGCCGCGCAGCGGGTTGATGCCGGTGCCGGGGCGGCCGATCTGGCCGCAGACCAGCGCCAGGTTGGACAGGGCGATGACATTGTTGGTGCCGCTCACATATTGGGTGATGCCCATGCCGTAGAACATCATCGCCCGGGACGCCTTGCTGTAGGCGCGGGCCGTTTCGCGGATGGTTTCCAGATCGATGCCGGTGGCGCTCTCCACCCCCTCATAGGCATCGGCCACCGCGGCCGCCAACGGCGCCAGCCCTTCGCAGCGGGCTTCGATAAATTCGCTGTCCTGCCAATGGTTGTCGAGGATGGTTTTGAGCAGCGCATTGATCAGCGCGATGTTGCTGCCCGGCTTCAGTTGCAGATGCATATCCGCCAGTTTCGCCAGGCGGGTGCGGCGGGGGTCCACCACGATCAGCCTGGTGCCCGCCAGATGGGCGCGAATGATGTGACCGCCGAGGATGGCGTGGTTTTCGGTGGGGTCGGCACCAAACACCAGGATCAATTCCGTCTCAAAAATATCGGCGGCGCTGTTGGTCATCGCGCCGGAGCCCAGGGTCTGCTTCAACCCGGCCACGGTGGGGCTGTGGCAAATGCGGGCGCAGTGGTCGACGTTATTGGTTTTCAATACCGCCCGGGCCAGTTTCTGGGCAGCGTAATTGTCTTCATTGGTGGCGCGGGCACTGCTGATGATTCCCACCGCCATTGGCCCGGCTTCATCCAGGATCTGCTGCAAGCCATCGCCGATGGTGGCCAGGGCCTCGTCCCAGCTAGCCTGGCGAAAGCCTCCCGGTGTACGAATCAGGGGGTGGAGAATACGCTCGCGCAGGTCAATGCCGTAGGCACTGCTCCAGCCCTTGGAACAAAGCTGGCCGCGACTTACCGGGTGATCGAGCTGGGGCTCAACGGCAATCAGCCGGTCGCCCTCGGTGCGCAGATTCAGGCCACAACCCACGCCGCAAAAAGGACAGATGGTTGTCGTGGTTCGGGAAACCATGGCCGTTCGCTCCTCGCTCACCAGCGCCAGTGATAGCCACTACAGTCACTTTTCCAGTATAGGAAACAGGCGGGGACTCACAAGGGCGGGGAAGCGCCGGAGACTGAACGACCGAACCTCAGGGCACACCATCCACCAGTTTTTTCAACTGGTGCACCCGATCCCTCAACCGGGCGGCCTCTTCGAACTCGAGATTTTTGGCGCACTGGAACATCTGCTCCTCCAAGGCGGCAATCTGGTGCCAGAGATCCCCTCCCGCTACGCCGGAACCGGCCTCCGCCTTGTACTTGCCGGAGCGCTCCGCCACCTTGCGACCGCCCTTGCCGGGAATGCTTCTGGCCCCTTCCATGATATCGGCGACCGATTTCAGAATGCCCTTGGGCACCACCTGGTGCTCGAGGTTGTAAGCCAGCTGTTTTTCACGGCGCCGCTCGGTTTCATCCATGGCTCGCTGCATGGAACCGGTGACCCGGTCCGCATAAAGAATCGCTCTGCCGTGCACATTGCGCGCGGCTCTGCCGATGGTCTGGATCAGCGATTGCTCCGAGCGCAGGAACCCTTCCTTGTCCGCATCAAACACCGTCACCAGGGCCACTTCCGGCATATCGAGGCCCTCCCGCAACAGGTTGATGCCCACCAGTACATCGAACTCGCCGAGACGCAGGTCGCGGATGATCTCCACCCGTTCGACGGTTTCGATATCGGAGTGCAGGTAGCGCACCCGCACCCCGTGCTCGTCCAGGTACTCGGTCAGATCCTCCGCCATGCGCTTGGTGAGCACGGTAATCAGCACCCGCTCATTGCTGGCGACACAGAGGTTGATTTCCGACAGCACATCGTCCACTTGGGAGCTGGCCGGACGCACCTCTATCAACGGGTCCACCAGGCCGGTGGGGCGCACCACCTGCTCGACCACCTGGCCGGCTTTTTCCGCCTCGTACTTAGCCGGTGTGGCCGACACAAAAATGGCCTGCGGCGCCAACCGCTCCCACTCGTCAAAACGCATGGGCCGATTGTCCAGGGCAGAGGGCAGCCGGAAGCCATACTCCACCAGTGTTTCCTTGCGTGAGCGGTCACCCCGGTACATACCTCCCAACTGGGGAATAGTCACGTGGGACTCATCAATCACCATCAGGGCATCCGCTGGCAGGTAATCGTACAGGGTGGGCGGCGCTTCTCCCGGCTGGCGGCCGGACAGATAGCGCGAGTAATTTTCGATGCCGGTGCAATAGCCCAGCTCCTGCATCATTTCCAGGTCGTAACGGGTGCGTTCGCGCAGCCGCTGCTCTTCTACCAGTTTGTTGACGGAACGCAGTTGCTCCAGCCGCTCGGCCAGCTCTTCCTTGATCTGTTCCATCGCCTCCAGGATGGTGTGCCTGGGCGTGACATAGTGAGACTTGGGATAAACGGTGATGCGCGGAACCCGGCCAAACATCTCGCCGGTAAGCGGATCAAACAGTGAAATGTTTTCGACCTCATCGTCAAACAGCTCGATGCGGACAGCCTCGTTATCCGAGTCGGCGGGATAGATATCGATCACATCGCCGCGCACCCGGTAAGTGGCGCGCTGGAAGACGGAATCGTTGCGGGTGTACTGCAACTCCGCCAGTCGCCGCAGGATGTCGCGCTGGTCCACCCGGTCCCCCCGCACCAGGTGCAGCACCATTTTCAGGTAAGACTCGGGATCACCCAGGCCGTAGATGGCCGACACCGTCGCCACCACTATCACGTCCTTGCGCTCCATCAGGGCCTTGGTGGCCGACAGGCGCATCTGCTCGATGTGCTGGTTGATGGCAGCGTCTTTCTCGATATAGGTGTCGGACGAGGGAACGTAGGCCTCCGGCTGGTAATAGTCGTAGTAGGAGACAAAATATTCCACGGCGTTGTCGGGGAAAAAGTCCCGGAATTCACCGTAGAGCTGCGCCGCCAGCGTCTTGTTGTGGGCCAGCACAATGGTCGGGCGCTGCACCCGACTGATGACATTGGCGATGGTGAACGTTTTACCTGAACCGGTCACCCCGAGCAGGGTTTGCGCCGCAAGCCCCGCTTCCAATCCGGCCACCAGGCGTTCTATAGCCTGTGGCTGGTCGCCAGCTGGCTGATAAGGGCTGTGAACTTTGAACGAGCGGGACGACACGTTTTAGGGACTCCGAATCAGTGGTCAAACCCGCCTATTATACGCCAGAAAAGCACCTGAATTAGGGCTTCGGAGAGGGTTGACTCCCCCAAAATCGATCTATAAGATACGCGCCTCTCAACGAGACTGTTCCGCCTTAGCTCAGTTGGTAGAGCAAATGACTGTTAATCATTGGGTCGCTGGTTCGAGCCCAGCAGGCGGAGCCAAACACGAAAAAGGGCTGCATTATTGCAGCCCTTTTTTTATGCCTCTAAACTGACGTCCCGACCCCATTTCCCGCCCGCCAGTTCGCCTGGCGACGAGATTGCAAACCAGCCAAGGCTGGTTTGCAGGCAAACGAAAAATAACAACCAGAGTCATAGGCCCCAACATGAAGCTCAAATCCCTTGCCCGATCAATGGCCCTCTTTTCGCTGCTCGCGACATCTTGTTTCGCCGACACGACTTTTGACGAAACCCTGCTGGAGGCGCAACAGGGCAACGTCCAGGCACAGCGTGAACTCGGCATCCTGTACGCCAACGGGGCCGGCACCGCGCAGGACAATATCAATGCCTACATCTGGCTGTCCGCCGCCAAGCACAACGGCGATCAGATTGCGGCAAAAAATATCCCGGTATTAAAAAAGCACATGTCGTTGCAGGAAATTGTCAAAGGCCAGGCGAGAGCGGCTCGCTGTATCGGCTCCAACTACCAGCATTGCAAGTAATCGCCTGCCTGGGCTGACAGGTCACACTTACGCAAATTCGCGGCGCCCGGACTGGGCGTCCCCACCCGAATCGTCTAAGGTTGCGTAGAGAGCCTTTGCAAGGTCCGCCTTGCCCCAGCCATTGAAGGTGAAATAACCATGTTGCTATCGCTGTTACTCTATGTCGCTTTGCTGGTTGCATTACTGTACTACCGCCCACCACTGCAACTGGGTTCACTGATACTGGTGCTCGGCACCATCGTGCTGACCTTTTACAGCGGCGCCATGTGGCTACTGCTATTCCCCACCCTGGTGCTCACAGCGATACTCAACCTGCCCGGCTGGCGCCACCGGACCCTGGTCAAACCCGCCTTCCAGCTGTTGCGCCGCGCCATGCCCAGCATGAGCAAAACCGAGCGAGAAGCCCTTGAGGCCGGCACCACCTGGTGGGAAAAGGAATTGTTCAGTGGCCAGCCGGACTGGGCCATGTTCGCCGGTATCGATCTGCCGCAACTCAGTGACCGGGAACAGCAGTTTCTCGACAACGAGGTGGAGCAACTCTGCCATCTGGTGGACGAGTGGGACATCGAGCAGCGCCAGGATTTGCCCCCGGAAGCCTGGGATTTCCTGCGCCAGAATGGCTTCTTCGGGCTGATTATTCCCGAGGAATTCGGCGGCCTGGATTTCAGCCCCTACGCCCAAAGCCGCATCATGGGCAAGATCGCCAGCAAATCGCCGACCACGGCGGTCACCGCCATGGTGCCCAACTCCCTGGGACCCGGTGAGCTGCTGGTCAAGTACGGTACCGAGGCACAAAAGCAGCGCTGGCTGCCCGGCCTGGCCAACGGCACCGAGCTGCCCTGTTTCGGCCTGACCGGCCCGGAGGCCGGTTCCGATGCGGGTTCGATTCCGGATATCGGCGTGGTCTGCAAGGGACAGTTCAACGGCGAAGATGTTCTCGGCCTGAAACTGACCTTCAGCAAGCGTTGGATCACCCTGGCCCCGGTGGCCACGGTGATCGGTCTCGCCTTCAAACTGCGCGACCCCGACGGCCTGCTGGGTGATCCCGAGACCGTCGATTACGGCATCACCTGCGCGCTGCTGCCGGCCGACCACCCCGGCATCGAAATTGGCCGCCGCCACAATCCCGGCGCCCCCTTTATGAATGGACCGATTCAGGGTGAAGAGGTATTTATTCCGGTGGACTGGATCATTGGCGGTGCCGCCATGGCCGGCAGGGGTTGGCGCATGCTGATCGAATGCCTGGGCGCCGGGCGCGGCGTCTCCCTGCCCTCCCTGGCCACCGCCGGCAGCGAAATGTGCTACCTGACCGTGGGCGCCTTTGCCCGCATCCGCCGCCAGTTCAACATGGAGATCGGCAAGTTTGAGGGCGTCCAGGAAGCCACAGCCGAAATCGCTGCCGGGGCCTACACCCTCGAGGCCATGCGGCAACTGGTGACCCGTGGACTGCAAGGCGGCGCGCCCTCGGTGCTCACTGCCATGGCCAAATACCACGCCACCGAGCGCATGCGCCAGATGGTCAACCACGCCATGGACGTGGTGGGCGGACGCGCCATCCAGCTGGGACCGCGCAATTTCCTGGCCACTATGTATCACAGCATGCCGGTGGCCATCACCGTGGAAGGAGCCAATATCCTCACCCGCTCGCTGATGATCTTCGGCCAGGGTTCCATGCGCTGCCACCCCTACCTGTTCGATGAGATGCAGGCCCTGCAGCAGGATGATGAACGGACCGGCCTCGCCGACTTTGAACCGCTGTTGCTGGCCCACCTCGGCCACAGCTCAAGCAATATCGCCAGAACACTGGTCTACGGACTGAGCGGTGGTCGGGGCAGTTTGACTCCAGAGGACGCCGACGCCTTCAGCAAGTCCTGGTATGAAAAGATCAATCATCTGAGTGCGGCGCTGGCCACCTGTGCCGACGTTGCGCTGGGCGCCCTGGGTGGCGGACTCAAGCGCCGGGAAATGATCTCGGCCCGGTTGGGGGACATCCATAGCGAGCTGCTGATCGCCTGCAGTATTCTCAAATATCGCGATGCCCAGCAGTACTCCGATGCCGGTGATGCCCACGCCCGCTACGCCCTGCAGCGTGCGCTCAACAATGCCCAACAGGCCCTGCTGGCCTTCTGCGACAACTTCCCGCAGCGCTGGCTGGGACTGGCATTGCGACTGTTGTGCCTGCCCCTGGGCCGCCGCTACCGGGCGCCGGACGATGATCAGATCCGCCTGCTGGGCAAGTTGATCATGGAACCCAACCCCGTGCGCGAGGCGCTGAAGCAGTACGTCTACCAGAGCAACAATCCCGAGGAGGCCAGCGGTCGGGTGGAGTCCACCTTCCAGGCACTGCTCAGGGTCGATCCCGCCTGGCAGGCATTCAGCCGGGCGCGCGGCAAGGGCGAATTGGGTGTCGGGGATATGGACAATGCCCTCGGGGAGGCGCTGCGACAGGGCGTCATCGCCGAGGCGGATGTAGAACCCCTGCGGGACTACGACCGGCGGCGCTATGACTGTGTACTCACCGATGACTTCGCAGCACTGTAGAAAATCGGTCAAAAAAAGGCCAGCCCACAGGCTGGCCACAATTTGAACTGGCAGGACTACTCCAGCACCAGTTTGGCACGGTTTTGTTCCAGTACTTTCTCACCAACACCCTTCACCTCCAGCAGCTGCTCCACTGTGGAGAATGCTCCGTTGGCTTCCCGATAGGCGACTATCGCCAGTGCCCGCTTTTCACCAATACCGCTCAACTGCGCCGAGAGTTCCTCGGCTGACGCGGTGTTGATATTGACAGCTGCAGCTTCCATGGCCGCGGCAGGCACTTCCGACTCTGCGGCATAAACCGTCTGCCAGGCCGGCAGCAGTACCACGAGGGATAACAGCAGGATTTTGGTAACAGATTTTAGCGATTGCATAGCAAACTCCTTGTGCCGAAGCACTCCATTTCGTATTGACGCGGCACCCCATGTGCCGCTGCGGCTAATCTTGCAAAATTTCCTGATTGATCGCAACCAGTGTTGCCACCGGATCGGGGGACTGGGTGATGGGCCTGCCGATCACCAGGTAACTGCTGCCGTTGGCAACGGCCTGACGGGGCGTGACCACCCGCCGCTGGTCGTCACCCGCCGCCTCGGCCGGGCGAATGCCCGGGGTCACCAGGGCAAAGTCTGCGCCCAGTGCTTTGCGCAACCCCGATGCTTCCATGGCGGAGCAGACCACCCCATCCATACCGGATGACTGGGCCAGGGCCGCGAGGCGATGTACCTGTTCCTCCGGACTGCAGTGAATGCCGACTTCCGCCAGGTCCTCCTGGGAAAAACTGGTCAACACCGTCACGGCGATCAACAACATATCGCTGTTGCATTGCGCCAGTGCTTCACGGGCGCCTTCCATCATGCGCCGGCCACCGGAGGCGTGCACATCGGCCATCCACACCCCCATCTCCGCGGCCACCTTCACGGCCTTCGCCACGGTGTTGGGAATATCGTGATATTTGAGGTCCAGAAACACATCAAAGCCGCGCGCCACCAAATCGCCGACAAACTGCGGCCCGCACTGGGTAAATAATTCCTTGCCCACTTTCAGCTTGCACAACTGCGGCGACACGGCCTCGACGAAGGATTGTGCGGCGGCGGCATTGTGGTAATCCAGCGCCACAATCACTTTGCTATCGTTATTTTTCATCTTTCTTCTCGTTCTATTGGTTCAACGGCGGACAATTCAACTACTCGCCATCCACACCCTTAACCGGCCGGACAGTTTCCCAGCACTTGCATTGGGGGCACAACCAGTGCAGCTGTCCCCCCTTAAAACCGCACTGGCTGCAGCGGTAGACCGGTCGCCTGGCCTGTAAGGTTTCCAGCACTTGCCGCAACAGCTGCAGCGGTTCGTGCAGGTCAGCGGCACCCTGTTTCAGGTGTAACTGCAGCAGTGTATTCAGTCCCTTGAGGGAGGGCTGCTCTTGCAGGTAGCCGGTCAGGAAGGCAATAGCCTGGCCGACACCCTGCTGGCGGGCCGTCTCTTCGGCCACCATTGTGAGCAGACTGGCTGCGGGATAGCTGTCCAGCCAGGCGCGCAACTGCTGCAACAGACCGACCTGGTCACCCCGGGCCTGAAAACACTGCCGCAACGGCGACAAAATCTCGCACAGGTATTCCGGTTGCTGCGGCGGAATCAAGCTGTAGCGCCTTATGGCCTCGGCATAATTGCCCAGCCGCAACTCCAGATCGCCCCACAGCATATTGGCCCTGGCGGAATGACCATTGAACTTTAGCGCCGCTTTGAGTTGGCGCCTGGCCTGCAGGAAATCACCCCTGGCCACGGCCTGCAGCGCCAGTTCGCAGCAGAAATGGGACTGCTCCACCAACCCGTTTCGCCCGCGTGCAAAGCCTTTTTTTTCCATCATTTCCGCAGCGCGAATGGCCTTGTCCCATTCCTGCTCATCCCGGTAGATGTGTACCAGATGGAGCAGTGAGGCTTGCCGTAATTCACCGCTGTCCTCTTCTACCAGTTCCAGGAACAGGCGCTCGGCGCGATCAAACAAGCCCGCTTTTAAAAAATCACGACCCAATTCAAGGTGCGCCTGACGGATTTGCGGGATACTGAGATTGGGTCTCGACAACAGATTCTGGTGGACCCGGATAGCGCGCTCCATTTCACCGCGCTGACGCATCAGGTTGCCGAGGGACAGGTGAGTCTCAAGGGTGGCTGGCGTGACCTCCACCGAGCGAATGAAGGTATCAATCGCCTGATCCGGTTGTTCATTGAGGAGAAAATTGATGCCCTGAAAGTAATGCCTGGCCAGTTGCCGGGATGAATCGGACTCCGCTGTCTTGCCGAACCCTTTGGCCCGCCCGGCGGTCCAGGACAGCGCCATTAACAGTAAAACCGGCACGACATAGAGAGGTTCGAACATAGGGCGCCGGGTTAGGCCCCTTTTTGCTGTTCGCGGGACTGGGATAACCGCTGTTTGGCCAACTGTTTGTTGAGTAGATAGGCCTTTCGTTTCAGGCGCAGCAGGGCCGGTAGACTGGCCAGCAAGCCCAGCAGGCAGCCCAGCGAAACCCCCAGCAGCAGCCACAGCCCCGAGGGCATCGGCCCCAGCGGATAGCCGAACAGCTCCATCGTCAATGGTTCCGGATTGGCCAGTACCACAGCCAGTCCCAACAAGACGGCCAGTACAGCCAGCAGCAGCAACCAGAGCCTTTTCAGCAATGCCATAATATCCCCACAAAAAAACGGCAAGTCCAATGCCTTGCCGTTTATTGTAACCAAACTATCGCGGATGAGCCGCGCTTATTGCCACCTTAACCGCAGCAATCAGCCATCCAGACTCTCATTGACCCGCTCGCGCAGTTCCTTGCCCGGTTTAAAATACGGCACATACTTGCCGGTCAGTTTGACGGAATCGCCAGTTTTCGGGTTGCGCCCGACTCTGGGTGCACGGTAGTGCAAGCAGAAACTGCCAAAACCGCGGATTTCAATCCGGTCGTTATTGACCAGTGATTGAGTCATCCTTTCGAGAATCATTTTCACAGCCAGCTCCACATCCTTGGGGGGAAGTTGGTCCTGCTGGCCGACGATGTGGTCGATTAATTCTGATTTTGTCATAACTATCTGAGTTTAAAGTAGAAAGGGGTAATGTTGCCATTACCCCTATCTAATCATTACTTCTCTTTGGTGTCCATCTGTGCCTTGATCAGATCACCGATCGTGGTCGGCGCGATATTGTCGGCCTCTGACTTGCGGTGTTCCTTGATGGCCGCTTTTTCTTCGGCCACATCTTTGGCTTTCACGGAAAGGCTGATGACGCGGGTCTTGCGGTCAACATTGACGATTTTGGCCTCGACCTCGTCGCCAACGTTCAGCACGTTGCGGGCATCTTCCACTTTGTCACGGGAGATTTCAGACGCTTTCAGCTGTCCTTCCACTTCGCCGCTCAGTGTGAGGACCGCACCTTTCGCGTCCACTTCTTTCACTGTACCGATCACAATGCTGCCCTTGTCATTCTCAGCCACGTAGCTGGAGAACGGATCGTCGGACAGTTGCTTCATACCCAGGGAGATACGCTCTCTTTCCGGGTCGATGGACAGGATAACGGTTTCGACTTCATCGCCCTTCTTGAAATTGCGCACGGCTTCTTCGCCGGTCTCATTCCAGGAAATGTCGGACAGGTGAACCAGTCCGTCGATACCGCCATTCAGGCCGATAAAGATACCGAAGTCGGTAATGGACTTGATGTTGCCGGAGATTTTCTCACCTTTGCTGTGGTTGGTAGCAAACTCATCCCAGGGGTTGGCATTGCACTGCTTGATACCCAGGGAAATGCGGCGACGCTCCTCGTCGATATCCAGCACCATGACATCGATTTCATCACCCAGCTGTACCACTTTGGAGGGGTGAATATTCTTGTTGGTCCAGTCCATTTCGGAAACGTGTACCAGGCCTTCCACACCATCTTCCAGCTCGGCAAAACAGCCGTAGTCGGTCAGGTTGGTGACCACCGCCTTGACGCGGGCACCTTCCGGGTAGCGGGCAGAGATATCCGCCCAGGGGTCTTCGCCCATCTGCTTCATGCCCAGAGACACACGGCTGCGCTCGCGGTCGAACTTGAGTACTTTGACGTCGATTTCATCGCCGACATTGACGATTTCACTGGGATGCTTGATACGCTTCCAGGACATGTCGGTGATGTGCAGCAGGCCGTCGATACCGCCCAGGTCCACAAAGGCGCCGTAGTCGGTGAGGTTCTTGACGATACCTTTCAGGCTGACGCCTTCTTCCAGCTTGCCGAGCAGCTCATCGCGCTCTTCAGTGTTCACCTGCTCCATCACGGCGCGACGTGATACCACGACGTTGTTGCGCTTCTGATCGAGCTTGATGACTTTAAATTCGAGGGGTTTGTCTTCCAGGTGCGCAGTATCGCGAATCGGGCGAACGTCCACCAGGGAACCGGGCAGGAAGGCACGCAGACCGTTGATATCGACAGTGAAGCCACCTTTGACTTTACCGCTGATCACACCTTTAACCACTTCATCAGCCTTGTGGGCAGCTTCCAGCTCAATCCAGGATTCAGCGCGACGGGCTTTTTCACGGGACAGGCGGGTGGCACCAAAGCCATCTTCCACTGCTTCCAGGGCTACCTGGACTTCGTCACCAATTTGCAGGTCGAATTGACCGTTATCGTCAAGAAACTGAATTTTCGGAATCACGCCTTCGGACTTCAGCCCGGCGTGTACGGTTACCCACTCTTTGTCGATATCAATGATCACGCCGGTTACGATGGCGCCGGTGTTCATTTCAACGGTCTTTAAACTTTCTTCAAAAAGTTCTGCGAAACTCTCGCTCATTGAGATATACCTGTAATAAACGAGCCCGGAGACTCTCAAACCGCACTACCAGTGATGCGGGCTGTTGGTTTCAGGTAGACAGAGTGCGTATCTGGTCAAACACCCTGAATACCGGTTTATTGCGATAGCTTGATGCCGTTGGCAACAACGTTTTCCACTACCATTTGCAATACTTCGTCGATCGTCATGCCACTGCTGTCCAGCACCAGGGCATTGGGGGCGGGGATCATCGGCGACACCTTGCGGTTCATATCCCGCTCATCGCGCTTGCGCACCCGTTCAACGAGGGCGGCAAGGCTAACACTTTCCCCTTTATCAATCAACTGGTTATAGCGCCTCTCAGCCCGCTCTTCGGGACTCGCTGTGAGGAAGATTTTGGCGTTGGCATCGGGGAAAACCACGGTGCCCATATCGCGGCCATCGGCCACCAGTCCCGGCATGGCGGCAAAGGCCCGCTGCCGCTGCAACAACGCCGCCCGCACTTCCGGGAAGGCCGCCACCAGCGATGCCTCGGTACCGACACTTTCCGTACGAATCAGAGTACTGACATCTTCGCCTTCCAGCATCACCCGCGGCGCATTACCGTTGTCCTGGGTGCGGAAGGAAATATCCATGTGTCCCGCCAGCACCGCCAGCGACTCCACATTGTCCAGTGCCACCCCATGTCGTTTCGCGGCCAGCGCCAGCAACCGATAGAGGGCGCCACTATCCAGGTAGTGGTAGCCCAGCCGGGCTGCCAGCAGCTGACAGATAGTGCCTTTCCCCGAACCGCTCGGGCCGTCAATGGTGATCACCGGTACTCGTTTTTCTATCATCGTATTTCCTCGGCTATCTTCATCCCGGTGCGATTGGCCAACGCCACAAAGCCCGGGAATGATGTCGCCACATTGTTACAGTTCCGTATCAAAATGGGCTGGGAGGCCCTCAGTGAGGCCACGGCGAAGGACATGGCAATGCGGTGGTCACCGAGACTGTCAACTTCTCCCCCACCGATACTGCCACCCTGAATCACTATGCCATCCGGGGTCGGCTCGGCATCCACACCCAGTATCCGCAGGCCATCGGCCATGGCCTGAATGCGGTCACTTTCCTTGACCCGCAGCTCCTCGGCGCCGGTCAGCACCGTTTTCCCCTCCGCACAGGCGGCCGCCACAAACAGCGCCGGGAATTCATCGATGGCCAGCGGCACCTGATCCTCGGGGATATCGATACCGTGCAGCGGCGAGTAGCGAATCCGGATATCGGCCACCGGTTCACCGCCCACCTCGCGGTAATTGTTGAGTTCCAGATCGGCGCCCATCATCTGCAGGATGTTGATCACCCCGATGCGGGTCGGGTTGACGCCGACGTGGGTCAGGGTGACATCCGAACCGGGCGCGATGGCAGCCGCCACCATAAAGAAGGTGGCGGAAGAAATATCCGCCGGCACGTCGATCGCGGTGGCGGTCAATTCACCACCACCCCGGAGTTCCGCCACAGCACCGTGGCGCACCACCGGGTAACCAAACCCGCTCAGCATGCGCTCGGTGTGATCGCGAGTCGGTGCCGGCTCGGTGGTGCGGGTGACCCCCTCGGCGTAGAGCCCCGCCAACAGCACACAGGATTTGACCTGGGCACTGGCCATGGGCAACTTGTAGTCAATGGCCTTCAGCGTCTGGCCGCCCTTGATACGCAATGGTGGCCTGCCGCCTTCATTTGTATCGATGACCGCACCCATCTGCCGCAGCGGTCCAGCCACCCTTTCCATGGGACGTTTTGACAGGGATTCGTCGCCGGTCAGCTCCACAGCAATTGCCTGACCGGCCAGCAATCCCGCCAGCAGGCGCATGGAAGTGCCGGAATTGCCCAGGTACAGGGGGCCCACCGGGGCTTTCAGGCCGCGCATACCGACCCCGCGAATCACCACGCGGCCGTTCACCGGCCCCTCTATGACCACCCCCATGTCGCGGAATGCCTGCAGGGTGGCAAGACTGTCCTCGCCCTCCAGGAAACCGCTGACCTCGGTGACGCCATTGGCCAGGGAGCCGAGCATAATCGAGCGGTGGGAAATGGATTTATCCCCGGGTACGCGGATGTCACCGGAAACAGCTTGGCCGGGCGACACCCGGTAATCGATAGTCTGTGTCATGGGCTCCAGATAGGCCTTGTTTTCGAGCATTTTGGCAAAATGGTTGCGGGCTTCCCTGGCGCGGGTAAACACCCCCAACAGGTACTCGCTATCTTTTTTCTCAATCGCCTCTTTGAGGCGATTCACGTGTTCGGAGAAGTTGTCCAGCACGGACAGCAGGGCATCGCTGTTGGCCATGACGATGTCATGCCACATCACCGGGTCGCTGGCGGCGATGCGGGTGAAGTCCCGAAAACCGCCGGCAGCATAACGAAAGATATCGCGATTTTCCCGCATGTGGGCCAGGGTATCGACCAAGGTATAAGCCAGCATATGGGGCAGGTGGCTGGTGGCCGCCAGCACTTCATCGTGTTCCGCCACCGGCATTTCGCTGATCACCGCACCGACACCCTGCCACAGTTCCCGCACCCGCTGCAGGTGGACTGCGCCGGTTTCCGGCAGTGGCGTCAGGATTACCCGGTGATCGTCGAACAGCTCGGCGTTGGCCGCTTCGACGCCGCTTTTCTCCGAACCGGCGATGGGGTGGCCCGGCACAAACTGCGCCGGCACCTCGCCATAAACCTGGCGCACCGACTCCACCACACTGCCCTTGACGCTGGCCACATCGGTAATCGTCACGGTCTCGGCTAACAAGGGTTGCAGTTGCTGAATGATGGCCGGCACCGTCAGCGTCGGCACCCCGATCAGCACCACGTCGCCATCGCCCAGCTCGGCGGCGATATCCTCCAGCCGCGTCACCACCCGGTCCACCACCCCGTTGGCCAGTGCCTTGGCGAGGGTATCGGGATTGCGGGAACTGCCGATCACCTCCCGGCACAATCCCCTTTCCCGGGCCGCCTTGGCCAGACTGCCGCCGATCAGGCCGAGTCCGACCACCAGCAGGCGGTTGATGACCACCGTCATCAGGCCACCGCTCCTTCATTCAGCAGCTGCGCCAGGGTATCGAGGAAACGCCGGTTTTCCGCCGGCAGGCCAATCGACACCCGCAGGTGGTTGGGCATGCCGTACAGTGCAATCGGTCGCACGATAACACCCCTGTGCAGTAGCGCCTGGTACAGGGCCGGCACATCGCCGGGAATCTGTACCGCCACAAAATTGCCCGCCGAGGGAATGTAACTCAAGCCCAGCCGTTCAAATCCCGCGGTGAGCTGTTCATAACCCAGGCGATTCTGCTCGATACTCTTTTGCAGGTACTCGCTGTCGTCCAGCACCGCCTGGGCGGCGGCCAGTGCCAGGCTGTTAATATTGAAGGGCTGTCGCAGGCGGTTGAGGATGTCCGCCACATCGGGGTGGGAAACCGCATAACCCACCCGCAGTGCCGCCAGGCCGTAGGCCTTGGAAAACGTCCGGGTCACCACCAGATTCGGGTAGCGGCCGATCAGTTTCAGGGCGGTATCGTATTCCCCGCCACCGGCGTACTCGTAATAGGCTTCATCCACCACCACCAGCAGATGCTGGGGCAGTCGCTGCAATAGCGCCTCAATCTGATCGAGGGATACCCAGGTACCGGTGGGATTATTGGGGTTGGCGATAAACAGCAGCCGGGTATGCTCGTCCACGGCATTTGCCATGGCCGCCAGGTCGTGCCCCCAATGGCAGGCGGGCACAATCACTGCCCTGGCATTCTGGGCCGTAATCACCAGTTGATAGACGATGAAGGCGTGCTCGGCGACCACAGCATTGTGCTGGGAACCCAGATAGGCGCGCGCCAACAGTTCCAGCACGTCATTGGAGCCATTGCCGAGGGTGAGCTGACCGACGTCCACACCCAACTGCCGGGCCAGCTTGTTTTTCAGGTAAAAACCGTTGCCATCGGGGTAGCGCGCGCCATCTTTTAGGGCTTTTTCGATAGCTTCCCTGGCCAGGGAACTCAGCCCCAGGGGATTTTCGTTACTGGCCAGCTTGATGGCGCCGCTGATGCCCAGCTCCCGCTCCAGCTCCTCCACCGGCTTGCCGCCCTGATAGGGTTGCAAATGCTGCACACCGGGCAATGCCAGGGTTTTTAAATCCACGCTCATAGATATTGTTCTTGATTCTGGTTACAACACGGCTTTTGGATAAGAACCGAGTACTCTGAGATCGGCGACGATGCTGCTTACCTCCGCAAGCACTGCCGACACCTTGGGATCATCCTTGTGCCCTTCAAAGTCGATAAAAAACACATAGGTCCACTTGCCGGTGCGCGACGGACGGGTCTCTACCCGGGTCAGGTCCACACCGGTGCGATGAAAGGGCTCCAGCAGATTGTGCAAGGCACCGGGTTCGTTGCGCACCGCCACGATGATCGAGGTTTTGTCATCGCCACTGGGCGGAACGGCTTCCCGGCCAATAATCAGGAAGCGGGTGGAATTGTCCGGCCGATCCTCGATTTTCTCGGAAAGTTTCTGCAAGTTGTACAGCTCCGCCGCCATATCGCCGGCGATGGCGGCACTGTTCCACTCGCCCTTGATGCGTTTGGCCGCCTCGGCGTTGCTGCTCACCGCAATGCGCTCCGCTTTCGGGTAGTGGCCATCCAGCCACTGGCGACACTGGGCCAGGGACTGGGAGTGGGAGTAGATGCGAGTGATGTGGTCGGTATGGGTGCTGGGTCCCACCAGCAGGTGGTGGTGGATGCGCAACTCCACCTCTCCACAGATCTTCAGGGTGGAGTCCAGGAACGTATCCAGGGTGTGATTGATCATCCCTTCGGTGGAATTTTCCACCGGCACCACGCCGTAGTTGACGGCGCCTGCCGCTACTTCCCGAAACACTTCATCGATGGCACCCATGGGGACCGTCACCGCGGAATGACCAAAATGCTTCAGCGCCGCTTCCTGGGTAAAGGTGCCCTCCGGCCCCAGAAATGCCACCTTGACCGGCTGCTCCAGCGCCAGACAGGCGGACATGATCTCGCGGAACAGCCGCGCCATTTCTTCGTTATTCAACGGGCCCCGGTTTTTCGCCATAATGTGGCGCAGCACCTGTGCTTCGCGCTCCGGGCGATAGAATACCGTTTCACCGGCAGCCATTTTGACTTCAGCCACCTGCTGCGCACAGCTCGCCCGCGCGCTGATCAGCGCGAGGATCTGGTCGTCGATCGCATCGATCTGCTCACGCAACTGGCTTAGTTGTTTATCCCCTGCCATAGCTGTCGCCTGTTACTCACCGCTCTCTTCATCGGACGGCTGTTCCTGTTCTTCGATACGGGCCAGGCCCACCAGTGACTCGGCTTCTTTGAGGCGGATCACCCGCACCCCTTGGGTGTTGCGGCCCAGCACGGAAATTTCCTCGCTGCGGGTGCGCACCATGGTGCCCTGGTCGGATATCAACATGATTTCATCGCCCTCGAACAACTGTACGGCGCCCACCAGCGGTCCATTGCGTTCACTGGCCTGGATGGCAATCATGCCCTTGCCGCCGCGCCCCTTGGTGGGGAACTCGGACAACGCCGTGCGTTTGCCGTAACCGTTCTGAGAGACCGTCAACACGCAACCGTTTTCCTGCGGGATCAGCATGGACAGCACCCGGTGTGCCTGCGGCAGGCGCATGCCGCGCACGCCCTTGGACACCCGCCCCATGGCGCGCACATCCTCTTCGGCAAAGCGCACTGCCTTGCCCTCGCTGCTGAACAGCATCACATCACAACTGCCATCGGTAATGGCGGTGCCCACCAGATGGTCGCCCTCCATCAGATCCACCGCGCGCAAACCGACGCTGCGGGGACGGGAAAACTGATCCAGGGCGGTCTTCTTCACCGTGCCATTGGCGGTGGCCATAATCACGTAGCGGTCTTCGCGGTACTCCTCCACCGGCAGGATGGAGGTGATGCGCTCATTGTCATCCAGCGGCAGCAAATTCACCATCGGGCGACCGCGGGAACCGCGACCGGCCAGCGGAATCTGGTACACCTTCAACCAATACACTTTACCCAGACTGGTGAAACAGAGGATGGTGCTGTGGGTGCTGGCAATCAGCAGGTGCTCAACAAAATCCTCATCCTTCACGGCAGTGGCAGACTTACCCATACCACCCCGCCGCTGGGCCTGGTAATCGCTGAGCGGCTGGGTCTTGGCGTAACCGCCGTGGGAAATGGTCACCACCCGGTCTTCTTCGGTAATCAGGTCTTCGATGGTCAGGTCGTGCTGGGACTCGACGATCTCGGTGCGGCGCTCATCGCCGAACTCTTCGCTGACTTCCCGCAGCTCCTCGCGAATCACGTCCATCAGCCGCCCATGGGAACCCAGAATCTCCAGATACTCGGCGATCTCCTGCAGTTTTTCCTGATATTCGCCGAGCAGTTTGTCGTGCTCCATACCGGTCAGGCGGTGCAGGCGCAATTCCAGGATCGCCTGGGCCTGGGCGGGCGACAGGTAGTATTTGTCATCGCGCAAACCAAATTGCGGCTCCAGCTCCTCCGGTCGACAGGCATTGCTGCCGGCGCGGGCTAGGAACTGGTTGACCGCCGCCGCATCCCAGCCCTGGGCGATCAGGCGCTCTTTGGCCTCCGCCGGGGTCGGACAGGACTTGATCAGCTCGATAACGGGATCGATATTGGCGATGGCAACGGCCAGACCCTCGAGGAGGTGGCCGCGCTCGCGGGCCTTGCGCAACAGGAACACAGTGCGACGGGTGACCACTTCGCGGCGGTGGCGAACAAAGGCCACCAGCATCTCTTTCAGGTTGAGGGTGCGCGGCTGGTCGTCCACCAACGCCACCATGTTGATGCCGAAAACGCCCTGCAGCTGAGTCTGGGTATAGAGGTTGTTGAGCACGACCTCACCCACGTCACTGCGTTTGATTTCGATCACCACCCGCAGGCCGTCCTTGTCGGACTCATCCCGCAGTTCGGAAATGCCTTCCAGTTTCTTTTCCTTCACCAGCTCGGCAATGCGCTCAATCAAGCGCGACTTGTTCAGCTGGTAGGGAATTTCGTTGATAATAATGGTTTCACGGCCGGTTTTTGCATCGGTTTCCACCACCGCACGGGCGCGCACATAGATGCGACCGCGGCCGGTGCGATAGGCCTGCACAATACCCGCTTTGCCGTTGATGATGGCGGCAGTGGGGAAATCCGGGCCGGGGATAAACTCCATCAACTCATCGATGGAGATGTCCGGGTTGTCGATCAGGGCCAGACAGCCGTTCACCACTTCCTTGAGGTTGTGGGGGGGAATATTGGTGGCCATGCCCACCGCGATACCGGACGAGCCATTGACCAGCAGGTTCGGCACCCGGGTGGGCAACACCGCGGGAATCAGCTCGGTGCCGTCGTAGTTCTCCACATAATCGACGGTTTCCCTCTCCAGATCCGCCAGCAGCGAATGGGAAATCTTCGCCATGCGAATTTCGGTGTAACGCATCGCTGCCGCGGAGTCGCCGTCGATGGAGCCGAAGTTGCCCTGACCATCCACCAGCATATAGCGCAGCGAGAATGGCTGCGCCATGCGCACGATGGTGTCGTAGACAGCGGAGTCGCCGTGGGGGTGGTATTTACCGATGACATCGCCCACCACCCTGGCAGACTTCTTGTAAGGCTTGTTCCAATCGTTGTTGAGCACACTCATGGCAAACAGCACCCGGCGATGCACCGGCTTCAGGCCGTCACGCACATCGGGCAGCGCCCTTCCGACAATTACGCTCATGGCGTAATCGAGGTAAGACTGGCGCAATTCGTCTTCAATATTGACGGGCAGAACTTCTCTGGCTAACTCACCCATGCTACTGCTCAATCCCCTTCTGCTTATTTTGCTGCTCGGGCACCGAATGGCGCCAAAACAAGCGCGAGATCATACCATAAATCGCGCCCGCGACGCTCCTCTATCCCTTTGTTTAATGATCTTTTTTCTGCGGGTATACTGCCCTGCCCCACAACCGCTACAGGATTGCCGCGCGATGACCACCGAACCCATCGACCTGCTGATTTCAGCCCGCTGGATTATCCCGGTCATTCCGGAAGACCAGGTCTATGAAGATTGCAGCGTGGCCGTTCGAGGTGGTGACATCGTCGCCCTGCTGCCCACGGCAGAAGCCCAACGCAAATACCGACCCAGCCAGTGTGTGGAACTGCCAAACCATGTACTGATACCCGGGCTGGTCAATGCCCACGGCCATGCCGCCATGACACTGCTGCGCGGGTTTGCCGACGACTATCCCCTGAAAACCTGGCTGGAGGAGCACATCTGGCCTGTCGAAATGCGCTGGGTCAGTGAAACCTTTGTCCAGGACGGCACCGAACTGGCCATCGCCGAGATGGTTCGCAGCGGCACCAGCTGCTTTTCCGATATGTACTTCTTCCCGGAAAATGCCGCCAAAGCCGCTTCCCAGGCAGGCATCCGCAGCCAGATTGCCTTTCCGGTATTTGACTTTCCTTCTCCCTGGGGACGCGGACCGGATGAATACATTCACAAGGGACTGCAACTGCGGGATGACTACAAAGGCCGCGAACTGACCCGCATCGCCTTCGGTCCCCATGCACCCTATACCGTATCGGATGAACCCCTGCGCAAAATTGCCAGCTACGCCGAAGAACTGGATGCCTGCGTACAGATTCACCTGCACGAGACCGCCGGGGAGGTCGCCGACAGCCTGAAGCAGTACGGCATGCGGCCCATCCAGCGGCTCAAGGAACTGGAATTTTTCTCCCCATTAACTCAGTGCGTACACATGACCACCCTGGATGACGGCGATATCGAAACCATCGCCGCCTACAACGCCCAGGTGATCCACTGCCCGGAATCCAACCTGAAGCTGGCCAGCGGCCTGTGCCCGGTGGCGAAACTGCAGGAGGCGGGGGTAAATGTCTCCATCGGTACCGATGGTGCCGCCAGCAACAACGACCTGGACATGTTCGGCGAGCTGCACACCGCCACACTGGTGGCCAAGGCGGTGGCCGGCGATCCCACCGTGGTGGGCGCCCACCAGGCCCTGCGACTGGCCACCATCAACGGCGCCCGCGCACTCGGCTGGGCCGACCGCATCGGCAGCATTGAAGCCGGCAAGGCAGCGGATCTGGCCGCCGTGGAGCTCGGGACAATCGAAACCGAACCGCTGTATAATCCCGCCTCCCAGCTGGTCTATACCAACTCGGGCAGCCGCGTCAGCCACCTGTGGGTCAACGGCGCCGCCCTGATGTCCGAGCGACAACTGCTGACCGTCAACGAACAGGAGATCCTGATCAAGGCCCGGCAGTGGCGTCGCAAGTTTGTCGACAACCACTGATACAGCCGCAATTCACAGTATGCCCGGAACCCAGATGTCATCACCCAATATCGACCGCGCCGAAATCGCCAAATTTGAAGCCCTGGCCAGTCGCTGGTGGGACAAGGAGCGCGAATTCAAGCCCCTCCACGAAATCAACCCGCTGCGCGCCAACTGGATCGACAGCCACTCACCGGTGGCCGAGTGCAAGTTGTTGGACGTGGGCTGCGGCGGCGGCATTCTGGCGGAGGCCATGGCCCAGCGCGGCGCGGACGTCACCGGCATCGACATGGGCGAGGCGCCGCTGGCGGTGGCCCAACTGCACGGACTGGAGAGCGGTATCGCTGTCAACTACCAGCGCTGCACCGCCGAGGAGATGGCCCAACAGCAACCAGAGCAGTTCGATATTGTCACCTGCCTGGAAATGCTCGAGCACGTGCCCGATCCGCTGTCGGTGATCAACGCCTGCGCGCGGCTGGTGAAGCCCGGCGGCCACCTGTATTTCTCCACCATCAACCGCAACCCCAAGGCCTACCTGCTGGCGGTGATCGGCGCGGAATACCTGCTGCGGATGCTGCCCAAGGGCACCCACGACTACGGCAAGTTCATCCGCCCCTCGGAACTGGGCAACTGGATCCGGGATTGCGGACTGGAATTACTGGACATGACCGGGCTGGTCTACAACCCACTCACCCGCCGCTACCGGCTGCTGGAACGGGACGTGGATGTCAATTACATGGTCTATGCTCGCAAGCCCGCCTGATGCCTGAACGACAAACCGCCCACCCCAAATACCGCGCCGTGCTGTTCGACCTGGACGGCACGCTGCTGGATACCGCCCCGGACTTCCTGACCTGCACCAATCGCCTGCTGGCCAGCAAAGGGATGCCGCTGCTCACCGAAGACCGCATTCGGCGACTGGTAACCCACGGCTCCGCCGGCATTGTCCGCGGCGTTTTTTCCCTGGAACAGGACCACCCGGATTTCGAACCGATCCGCCAGCAGTTGCTGGCGCTCTACTTTGAGAATCTGGCGGAGCACACCCGCCCCTTCCCCGGTATCGTGGAGCTTCTGGCGGAGTTGGCTGAACACCATATCCCCTGGGGTATTGTCACCAATAAACCGGAGCGCTACACCCTGGCCATACTGGAACAGCTGCCCCTGGGGGCAGCGCCGGCTGCGGTGATCTGTCCCGACCACGTTCAGCACACCAAACCCCACCCGGAATCGGTACTGCTGGCACTGCAGCAGATCGCCGTGCCACCGGAGCAGGCGGTGTTAGTCGGCGATCACCTGCGGGATATCGAGGCGGGACTGCGAGCGGGCACGGACACCATCGCCGCCACCTACGGTTATCTCGACGAGGATGATGATCCGTCCAACTGGGGCGCCCACTACACCGTGGACTGCGCCAGCCAGTTAGCAAAACTGATTTTCTGAAGGAGTGCCCATGGACCCCAAACTGTACCAAGCCCCCGCCGACCTGCTCACAGGCAAGATCATCGCCGTCACCGGTGCCGGAGATGGTATCGGCGCCGTTGCCGCCAGGACCTTTGCCGCCCACGGTGCCACGGTGATCCTGATTGGCCGCACGGTACAGAAACTGGAACAGGTTTACGACGACATCGAAGCGGCTGGCGGCCCGCAGCCGGGGATCTACCCCATTTGCCTGAACGGCGCCATTGAAAAAGATTACCAGGATATGCACGACCGGCTCGAAGAGACGTTCGGCAAACTGGACGGCCTGCTGCACAATGCCGGCGAACTGGGCCAGCGCACCCCCATCGCCAACTACAAGCTGGAGAGCTGGCAGAAAGTCATGCAGGTCAATGTCACCGCCCAGTTCATGATGACCAAGGCATTGCTGCCGCTGCTGGAGAAATCGGACAGCGCCTCCGTTATTTTCACCACATCTGGCGTGGGCCGCGTCGGCAGGCCCTTCTGGGGCGCCTATGCGGTCTCCAAGTTTGCCACCGAAGGCCTCTGTCAGGTACTGGCCAACGAACTGGAAGGCACCAGTAATATCCGGGTGAACTGCATCAATCCCGGCGCCACCCGCACGCGCATGCGCGCAACGGCCTATCCGGCGGAAAACCCCGCTGCGGTAAAACCCCCGGCAGAAATCATGCCGACCTATCTCTACCTGATGGGCGATGACAGCACCGGGGTGACCGGTCAGTCACTGGATGCCCAGTAGCTTCCCGCTTATGGCCTGAGGCTCAGCCTTCAACCAGCACTTCTGCTACCTGGCGCTGCCGACCGCGCAAGTTCATTACTGGCCTCTCTACAGCCAGATAGACCAACGCGGCGACCAACAGACTCATGGGTATACCGATGGCTGCTGCCATGGCAATTTTTTGGATGGAGGACAGCTCGACGGCAGACTGGAAAATGCCGGTATAGACCCCTCCAATGACAAAGGGGTGGAACAGGTAAGTCGAATAGGCCAATTGACCGATCGGATAAAGTACCGGCGAGGACAGCAATCTGGCCAGCCAGCCGCTGAAGCCGTAGTCGCCGTAAAGGCTGGCCAGGAGAATGACACCTACAGCAGCCGTGAACAGGTTGCGGTAACCGGTGTAGTACAGGGTGCTCCAGAACCCGGAAAAACTGGCGTGCTGATTGTTGACCGGCACCGAGAGCACCAGCAATACGGTTAGCACAGAGAGCAGTGTCAACAACCCCACCGCCCCGCGATAACACCGGAAAGTCTCGCGGAGTCGCTCCCGGTGGAAGACATGAAAATAGGCGGCAAAAATGCCCGGCAAGAAACTGCCAAAGCGCGCCCATGGCTTCACGTAGATAGAATCAATGACAGCAAAAAAACCATCACAGGATTTCTCATACCAGCAGATGGGTAGCGACAGTTGGTAGTGCTGGATCAACAGGTAGCGAATCAGCAATGAACCGGCAAATGCCGCCAATGCCAGGCCAGCCAAAAACAACGGGCTGCGCTTGCGCAGGACCCACAGCAACAACAACGGAAACAGGAAATAGAATTGCTCTTCAATGGCCAGTGACCAGGTCCAGGGCATGAAGTGGGTGCTGGCGGGCAACAGGTTATTGATATACAGCAGGTTGCTCCAGATGTACTCCTTATTGGGCAGTGCCAGCAAGCCCAGCCCCATGGCCAGCAGGTAGGCCGGCATCAGGCGCATAAAGCGGCGCTGGTAAAAACGGCCAAAGCGGATGCCACCACTATCCCGGTACTCGCTCATCAGGATGGATGAGATGAGAAATCCACTGATGACAAAAAACACGTCGACACCCAATTCACCGTTGAACACCCAATTGAGCCAGACCGGGGAGCCGTAGAAAAAATTGGGGGCAGTGGTGTCGAAGATAGACAGAAACCAGACACTGTGAATGGCCAGCACCAACAGGATTGACAATGCCCGCAGGCCATCGATGGGGCGCAGCTGTCCTGCTTCGGGTTTCAACAACAGCCGCAGATTGCGGCGCAGGGAAAACGGGCTGGGATCTGACACTTGGCTACTCACTTTACCGGTTAGTACAACGACTGAATGCTTTGAGCAGGGGCAAGGTATGCGCGATACCCTCCGCAAACCCCACCCCGGAGACAAACCCCAATTCCCGCGCCGCCTTATCGGCCGGGAATACCACATCCCGTGCCAGCAGTTTCACCGCCGCCTTGCTGAGCGGCAGGGTGCGCAACAGTTTTAACTTTGCCAGGCACTCCAACATTCCGGCCACCGGCATCACCAAACGGGGGTTGACCACCCCCGGCATATTGAGGCCCAACCCGTCACTGAGCGCGGTTGCCAGTTCCCGCCAGGTTGGCGACTCCCCGGAGCAGGCATTGTAAACCTGGCCACTGGCCCCGGGTTGTTCAGCGCAGGCGATTAACAGGTTCACCAGATCGTCGATATACACCATGGGAATCCGGTTGCCGCCACCGCCGATCAGGCGAAACTTGCCCTGGGCCATCATCCCCGCCAGTTCCGGCAGGAAACCGCCCGGCCGGTCCCCCGGCCCATAGATAAACACCGGCCTGACGATACTGACCTCGAACTGACCTTGCCGGTGCGCAGCCAGACAGGCTGCCTCCGCCCGAATTTTTGCACATCCGTAGGGGTCGATACTGCTGCTGAGTAGAGGCTGTTGCTCATCGCAGTGCGAGGCGCCCTCCAGCTCATAAACCGCCACGCTGCTGACCAGGACAAAGCGCTTGATGCCGGATGCCCGCGCCGCCCCAAGCAGGTTCTCGGTGCCCCCGGCAATCACGCGATAGAAATCGTCAATGCGGTGACCGACACCGGTCAGGGCCGCGCAGTGAAAGACCACCGTACAACCTGCCATGGCATCCGCCAGTCCCTCTGGCTGGCAGATGTCACCGACAACCAGCGCAATACCCGGGGACGACAATCCGGCCGTATCGCTGTGGGCGCGCACCAGCGCCACCACCTGCCAGCCCTCGGCGACCAGTTGCGCGACCAGGGCGCCGCCGACAAAGCCGGTGGCACCCGTTACAAAGGCACGTTTTTCCATGACTGACATTCCGGTACGGCGGCGGCGCCTGTGAATTCAATCTCCAGTCCACGGGCAAGCCCGCAGCCACTCAAACCTAACGGGAGGACGGGCCCTTGGCGCGCAGCCGCTTCAACTGCCGGTCCCAGCGCTTCTTCTCTTGCGGAGGTTGCTGGCGCTGCTTCTTGCGCACCGACATCTCCGTCACCGCCAACAGGTCCGCCAGTGACTTGTCGTCCAACTCGATCCATTGACCGCGGCGCACATAGGACGGCATAAAAATCGGTCCGAAACGCACACGCTTCAGGCGGTTTACTTCGACACCCTGGGATTCCCACAGGCGACGCACCTCGCGATTGCGACCTTCCATCAACGCCACCGTGTACCAGCCATTGCTGCCCACCCGCTCTCCGGCCACCAGATCGCTGAATTTGGCGATACCATCCTCCAGCAGTACACCTTCGCGAAGGCGCTTGATCATGGCGTCGTCCACGGTGCCGTGCACCCGCACCAGGTACTCCCGATCAATCTCATAGGAGGGATGCATCAGCCGGTTTGCCAGCTCACCGTTGTTGGTGAACAGCAACAGTCCCGTGGTGCCGATATCCAGGCGCCCCACCGCAATCCAGCGCTCGCCTCTGAGTTTTGGCAGGTTGTCGAATACCGACGGCCGCCCTTCCGGATCGGCTCGGCTGCAGATCTCGCCAGCGGGCTTGTGATACATCAGCACCCGCAGCGACGGTTCCCGGCTTTTTCGCAGCACCCGGCGGCCGTCGACGCGGATTTCGTCATGGG
>NZ_JBFHQR010000011.1:0-35149 GCF_041592135.1 Porticoccus sp.
ATATCGATCTGTTCCTGAAAGGCGCCTATCTGCTGGACCCCTGCTACCGGGCGGCACAGGCGGGGCACGAGGGCTTTTACCGGCTCGACCAACTGGCCCCGGTGGGCTTTCGCAACAGCGAGTATTACAAAAACTATTTTCGCCACACCGGACTGATCGACGAGTGCGGCTACCTGTTTCACCTGAATGGCGATCTGCTCAATATTTCCCTGGGCCGGGATGATCACCATCAGCGTTTCAGCCAGGCGCAACAGCAGTTGTTGCGGGATATTGCTCCATTGCTTCAGGCGCTGTACCTAGGGCACTGGCACCGCGCGGACCACCTCCCCCACCAGGACGACGGCCTGCACCGACAGCTGTCCGCGGCGCTGGCGTATTTTGGCACCTCGGTGCTGACCGAGCGCGAGGCCCAGGTCATCCAGTTGTTCCTGCACGGCCACTCCACCAAATCCATCGCCCAGAAACTGGCCATCTCACCGGAAACCGTCAAGCTGCACCGCAAGCACAGCTATGCCAAGTTGGACATCTCTTCCCAGTCGGAACTGTTCTACCTGTTTATCGATGCCCTATCGAGCATGTCGCCACCCTGCGACGGCGACCCGCTGGTGGGCTATCTGGGTCTGGTCAGATAAGGGCCTTTACCCCATCGGGGTATAACCCTTGACAGCACGGGCCAACTACCCTGTCGGAAACAGGCTGCCGCCGAGACAGGTCAATGATGAACGGCCCACCCAACAGCAAGCCCATTCCGGACACAGCCCGGCTCAAGGCCGCAGACTGCGCCCATGTCCTGCACCCCTGGCAGCTGTTCGATATATTCCCCGAGGAGGGCGCACTGCCCATCGCCGCCGGTGATGGTGCCTACCTTTTTGACAGCGACGGCAAGCGCTACCTGGACGCCGTCGGCGGCCTGTGGTGCACCAATATCGGCCTGGGCCGGGAAGAGATGGCCGACGCCATCGCCGCCCAGGTTCGCACCCTCGCCTACGCCAGTCCGTTCGTGGACATGACCAACGTGCCGGCCGTGCAACTGGCCGACAAGCTGGCGCAACTGGCCCCCGGCGAGCTCAACCACGTGATGTTTTGTTGCAGTGGTTCCGCCGCCGTGGACAGCGCCTTCCGGCTGGTTCAGTACTACCAGAACTGCCGCGGCAAGCGCGACAAGAAATACATTATCTCCAGGCACAACGCCTACCACGGCTCCACCTATGCGGCCATGTCCATCGGCGGCAAACCCGGCGACCACCCGCCGGAATTCGATTACATCAGCGATCGCATTTACCACATCTCGGCCCCCAATTTTTACCGGGCAGGAGCGGGGTTGAGCGAGGCGGAATTTCTGGCGGAATTGCTCGGGGAACTGGAGCAGACCATTCTCGATATCGGCCCCGATAAGGTGGCGGCCTTTTTTGCCGAACCGGTGATGGGCGCCGGCGGCGTCATTGTGCCACCGGCGGGCTATCACCGGGGCACCCGGGAAATCTGTCGCCAATACGACGTACTCTACGTTTCAGATGAAGTGGTGACCGCCTTTGGGCGGCTCGGGCACTGGTTTGCCTCGCAGGACGTATTCGGTATCCAGCCGGATATCATTACCGTCGCCAAGGGCATCACCTCGGGTTATATCCCCCTCGGCGCCACCCTCTACTCGGAACAGATTCACCGGGTGATCAGCGAACCCGGCAAGGGCCGCTGCTTTGCCCACGGCTTCACCTACTCGGGCCACCCGGTGGCCTGTGCCGCGGCGCTGAAAAATATCGACATCATGGAGCGCGAGCACATCCTCGAGCATGTGCGCGAAATGGCCCCCTACCTGCAGGCGCAACTGCAGACCCTGCGCGACCTGCCCATTGTCGGCGACGTGCGCGGTATGGGCATGATGGCCTGTGTGGAATTTGTCCGGGACAAGGTCTCCAGGGCGCGCTTTGCGGAAGAACTGGATGTCGGCAAATGGGTATCCAATGAAGCTGACCGGCGCGGCCTGATCGTGCGCCCCATCATCAACCTGAATGTGATGTCACCACCGCTGATCATTACCCGGGATCAGGTGGATTTTATTGTCAGCACCCTGCGGGAGAGCATTCAGGCAGCCACCGCACAGCTGATCGCGGAAGGTCATTTCTGATCGCGCCCATGAGCGCGTTCATTCAAAGATAGGCATCGTATTCCAGGGTGGTCACCCGGCGATCAAACTCCGCCAGTTCCTGCTGCTTTGCCGCCAGGAACACCCGCTGGAACTCGCCGCCAAAATACTCGCGAATAAACGCCGATTGCGCCAGCCGTTGCAGGGAATCCGGCAGGTAACGGGGCAACTCAATGCCCTGCTGGCGATAGGCATCCCCTTCAATCGCAGGAGGCGGTGTCAGCTGCTGTTCAATGCCGTGCAACATGCCCGCCAGAGTCGCCGCCACCACCAGATAGGGGTTGGCGTCGGCGCCGGCCACCCGGTGCTCGATGCGGCGATCCCCCGGGTTTCCCGTGGGAATGCGCAACGCCGCAGTGCGATTCTCGTAGCCCCAGCTGGCGGCCAGCGGGGCGTGGCTGCCGGGCTGGAAACGTCGGCAGGCGTTGATATTGGGGGCAAAAATCGCCATGGCATCAGCCATGGAGAAAAGGCAGCCCGCCACGGCCTGGGCCAACAGTTCACTGCCCTGCTCCGTGCCGTTGTCAAAGGCGTTCTGTCCCCGCCGGTCGATCAGACTGCAGTGTACATGCATGCCACTGCCCGCCAGCTCCCCAAACGGCTTGGCCATGAAGGTGGCCAGCTTGCCATGTTGCCTGGCCACCCCCTTGATCAGCCGCTGCAGCATCAGGCCGTGATCCGCCGCCAGCAGCGCGTCGTTGCCGTGGTAGAGGTTGATTTCATACTGCGACGGCGCCGCCTCGGCGATCAGGGTGTCCACCGGTAATTGCTGCTCGACACAGGCCTCGCGAATCGCCCGCATCAGCGGGGCCACCTCCTCCAGCTGTTCCATGCCGTAGGTCTGGCCGCCCACCGCCGGACCGCCGTCAATGGCCCGTTGACTGTGGGCCGGTTGACCGAAGGCATCGCGCTCGGTCTCAAACAGGTAGAACTCCATTTCCAGCGCCACCACCGGGGTATAACCCAGCCGGGCAAAACGCTGCTGCAGCGCCCGCAGCAGATCCCGCGGGTCATAGCCACAGGGGTGGCCATCCGCCTGGCGCAGGGACATCAGCAGCTGACCAGTGGCGGCCGACACCCAGGGCACCGGCGCCAGGGTGTCCGCCTCGGCGACACAGATGCCGTCCGCATCGCCGGACTCGAACACCCAGCTCTCCGGATCGCGCCCCCAGATATCAAACCCCAGGGTGGTAAGGGGCAGTTTCAGGCCGCCCTGGAAGGCCTGCTCCAGGTGGTCCCGGGACAGCCACTTGCCCCGCAAGCGACCGTTCAGATCCGGCAGCAGCGCCTCGAAGGTATCGATCTCCGGGTGGGCATCGAGGAACGCCAGTACGGCCTGTTGGTCTGGATGTGTCACGGCGGATAACTCCTGTCTCGCGCGCCTTGCAACTACGCTTGTCTTTAAAGGTTAGCCCAGTGGGTGATCCAGTATAGGAGGTGAGCACCCTACAGGCGTGCCCGGACGGCCTCGCCAAAGTGCTCGAACAGGGCGCGGTAAAACGGGTCGCGCTGGTACTGCCACTCCGGGTGGAACTGCACCCCCAGGGCAAAACGGCTGCGCTCGGTTAGTTGCACCGCTTCGATCAAACCGTCCGGGGCCGTCGCTTCCACGGCCAATCCCTCCGCCAGGCGATGAATGCCCTGGCCGTGCACGGAGTTGACCCGCACCCGCTCCACCCCCGCCAGTTGCCGCAGCAGTCCGCCCTCTGCGAGAAAAATGTCATGGGCGTAGTCGTATTGCCCCTCCCGCGGCAGGCTGCTGTCCTCCCGGTGATCCAGCAGGCCGGGCACCTCGTGCACCCGTTGGTACAGCGAGCCACCCAGCGCCACATTCAACTCCTGGAAACCGCGGCACACCGCAAACAGCGGGATGTCCCGCTCGATGGCCCGCCGAATCAGCGGCAGCACGGTGGCGTCCCGCTGGGGATCGAGCAGGTTGCCGGCGGGACTCTGTTCACCGTAGAACCGGGGGTCCACATTGGAGATATTGCCGGTGAGAAACAGCCCGTCGAGGCTATCGAGCACCTCATCCGGCTGGCAGATGTCCGCAAGCGGCGCCAGATCGGTGCCGCCGCCGATGGCGGGCAACAGCACCGGGCGCACGCCGGCCCCGTGGGCCAGGGCGTTAATGTATTTTTCACCGCAACCGTGGTGGGGATGCTTGCCCTGCCAGTAGACATCACAGGGAATACCCACCACCGGCCATTGTTGATGACGCATAACTTCGCTCTCTAGTGATCGCCAGATTCCAGACTTTGCCCCCTTCCCCCATGGGGGTGGAGACGCCCCGCGCATTTCATGCTGAAATGCCCATGGCTCAGTAGTGTTATCAGGCCCACACTGAAAAGGGAATAACCCTGTGGGAGTGACTGGAGATCATTATGCCCTCAAACACAGCGGCTCGACACAATCGCACCCGGCAATTGCAGCAGCGGGATGCCGCCCACCACCTGCACCCGTTTACGGACTTTCAGGACTACGCCGCCCACCCCGGTCGCATCATCAGCCGCGCCGAGGGCGTCTATATCGAGGACAGCGACGGCAACCGCATTCTCGACGGCATGTCCGGGCTGTGGTGCTGTAACCTCGGCTATAGCCAACCGAGGATTGTCGAGGCGGTGCGGCAGCAGCTCGCCACCCTGCCCTTCTACAACAACTTTTTCCAGTGCGCCAACGAACCCGCGGTGAACCTGGCGGCGCGACTGGTGGACATGACCCCGGCCAATTTCAACCGGGTGTTTTTCACCAACTCCGGCTCCGAGGCCAACGACACCAACCTGCGGCTGGTGCGCCGCTACTGGGATCTGCTGGAGCAGCCGCAAAAACGCATCGTGCTGTCCCGCGCCAATGCCTACCACGGCAGCACCATCGCCGCCGCCAGCCTCGGCGGCTTTGACTTCGTGCACCGCCAGTTCGAAACCCTGCCCTACGTCCACCACATCGCCCAGCCCTACTGGTTCAAGGAGGGCGGTGAACTGTCCCCGGCAGACTTCGGCCTGCGCGCCGCCCGCGATCTGGAGCGCACTATCGACGAGCTGGGGGAGGACAATATTGCCGCCTTTATCGCCGAGCCGATCCAGGGCGCCGGCGGCGTGATCGTGCCGCCGGAGAGCTACTGGCCGGAGGTGCATCGCATCCTGTCCGAGCGGGATATCCTGTTTATCAGTGACGAAGTCATCTTTGGCTTTGGCCGCAGCGGCGAGCTGTTCGGCTGGCAGAGTTACGGCACGGCGCCGGACCTGATCACCTTTGCCAAGGCGGTCACCAACGGCTTCCAACCCCTCGGCGGGGTGCTGCTGGGCGACCGGGTGGCCGATGTGCTCACCGCCGCTGGCGGCGAGTTCGGGCACGGCTTCACCTACAGCGGCCACCCGGCGGCCTGTGCCGCCGCCCTGGCGACCCTGGATATCCTCGAGCGCGAACAGCTTGTCGACCGGGTGGCCGACGATATTGGCCCCTACCTGCAACGGCGCTGGCGGGAACTGGCAGGCCATCCCATCGTCGGCGAGACCCGCGGCCGAGGCATGGTGGCCGCCCTGGAGCTGGTGCGCGACAAACAGACCCGGCAGCGCCTGGAAGACGGCGGCAAGGCCGGCGCGGTGTGCCGCCAGTTCTGCCTCGACAGCGGTTTGGTGATGCGCGCCGTGGGCGACGCCATGATCATCGCCCCGCCGCTGGTGTGCAGCCACGGGGAGCTCGATTTGCTGATCGAGCGGGCCGGCCGCGCCCTGGATCTGACAGCCCATCACTACGGCATCTGACCGTGACAGCCAACCCCTTGCACCCAAGGCCGAAGCGGTGGCGGCGGGCTATCCTTGAAGTAGCGAGGTGACCATGGCAAATCCATCCACAGCCTTCCGCTGGGACGACCCGTTCCTGCTGGAGGAGCAACTGACTGACGAAGAGCGCCAGATCCGCGACAGCGCCCGCCACTACGCCCAGGGCGAGTTGCTGCCCCGGGTGCGCGAGGCCTTCCGCCACGAGCACACCGATCGCGCCATCTTTGTCGAGATGGGTGCGCTGGGACTGCTCGGCTGCACCCTCAACAATTACGGCTGCGCCGGGGTGAACCAGGTCAGCTACGGCCTGATCGCCCGGGAAATCGAGCGGGTGGACTCCGGCTACCGCTCGCTGCTGAGCGTGCAGTCCAGCCTGGTGATGTACCCCATTGACCAGTTCGGCAGCGATGCGCAGAAAAACCGGTTGCTGCCCAAACTGGCCAGCGGCGAGTGGGTCGGCTGCTTCGGCCTCACCGAAGCCAATGCCGGTTCCGATCCCGCCAGCATGGCCAGTCGCGCCCGCACCACCGCCGGCGGCTACCTGCTCAGCGGCAGCAAGACCTGGATATCCAATTCCCCCATCGCCGACCTGTTCCTGGTGTGGGCTAAAACCGACGATGGGCTGATCCGCGGCTTCCTGCTGGAAAAAGGCATGGCGGGGCTGAGCGCACCGAAAATTGAGGGCAAGCTGGCGCTGCGCACCGCCATCACCGGCGAGATCGTCATGGACGAGGTCTTCGTCCCCGAGGCCAACCTGCTGCCGGGGGTATCCGGTCTGAAAGGTCCTTTCAGCTGCCTCAACAATGCCCGCTACGGCATCTGCTGGGGGGCCCTCGGCGCCGCCGAAACCTGCTGGCACACCGCCCGCCAGTACTGCCTGGATCGCGAACAGTTCGGCCGGCCGCTGGCGGCCAACCAGTTGATCCAGTACAAACTGGCCTGCATGCAGACGGACATCAGCCTGGCCCTGCAGGGGGCATTGCGGGCGGGTCGCCTGAAAGATGAAGGTCGATTGTCAGCGGAACTGGTATCACTGCTGAAGCGCAACAACTGCGGCAAGGCGCTGGAGATCGCCCGCCTCAGCCGCGACATGCTGGGCGGCAACGGCATCTCCGAGGAATTTCCGGTGATGCGCCACCTGCTCAACCTGGAAGTGGTCAATACCTACGAGGGCACCGGCGATATCCACGCGTTGATACTGGGCCGCGCCCAGACCGGTATCCAGGCATTCAGCGGTTAGGGGCGGGTCAGGCGACCACCACCACCATGGGCGGCGGAAAGCCGTTGAAGCGGGTGGCGCAACTGCTGGTGTAGGCGCCGGTAAACGGCAGGTAGAGCAGATCTCCCGACTGAATATCCCCAGGCAGCAACTGGTCGCGCAGGCAGACATCCAGCGAGTCGCAGGTGGGGCCCGCCAGGGTCCAGCTGACCATGTCGCCGCTGCGATCACTGACCACCGGGTAGCGGAAGCGCTCGTTGAATTCCATCAGCCCCCCGTAGATGCCGGTATCCAGATACAGCCAGCGCTGGCCCTTGCGAATAGCGCTGCCGATCACCCTGGTCACCAGGCAGCCGGCGGACGCCACCAGATTGCGGCCCGGCTCGGCAATCACGGTCAAACCGTTATCCATGGCGGCCAGCTCGGTGTTGATCAACTCGCCAATCTCGCTGATGGAGGGAATATCCGGCGTCATCTGCACCGGAAAACCTCCACCCAGATTGAGCAGGCGGGGCCTAAAACCCCGCTGGCGCATGGCGCCAAATATGCGTTGTGCCGCGCGAATGCCCTGCACCCAGTTATCCGGGTTGAGACACTGGGAGCCCACATGGAAGGTGACCCCTGCCAGATCCATGCCCCACTGCATACAGGCATCCATCACCGCCTCCGCCTCCCGTCCAATCACCCCGAACTTGCCTTCAAGGGGCCAGGCGGCACCGCGGTTGCTGACACTGATGCGAAGGTAAAGACTGGACTTGGGGGCGTGGCGGTACAGCTTTTCCACCTCTGCCACGGAATCCACCGCGAACCAGCGCACCCCACGGCTGACGGCGTAGCGAACATAGTCGTCGGGCTTGATCGGATTGGAGTAGAAAATACTGTCCGGTGGCACGCGCATATCCTGCAATATCGCCAGTTCCGCCCGGGAGGCGATCTCGAAATGCACGCCTTCCTGCTGAAAAACCTCCAGCACCCGGCGATCAGGGTTGGATTTGACGGCGAAATGGGGGCGCACTTTGGGCATCGCCGCCATGAAACGGTGGGCATTGGTGCGCAGCTGCTCAGTGCTGATATAAAGCAACGGCTGTTGATAGCCCATGATGGCTATCCGGGCGCGGGCGGTGGACAACACCTGCGGCAGCGCAACCGGCGGCAAACCCTCAACATGCCTCGCTCGGTACCTGGACATAATCTGTATTTCTCGTTCTCTTACTCCATATTCCTCAGTTTAGGTGTCGGGATGGACAGTTGATATGCGCAACACCGACAGTTCTGGGGGCATGATCTATCCTTTTGATAGGAAGACTTGGCAATTTGCTAAAAATACCGGCTAGCCCGAGGGGAAATAGCGGTTATGGATCTCGATCTGGATGAACGACTGCTGGATTTACTGAGCCAGAATGGCCGGGAGAGTATTGCCAACCTGGCGAGAAAACTGGGGGTGAGTCGCGCCACCGTCAAAGAGCATATGGCCACCTTGGAGCGGCGCAAAATCATCGAGGGCTACACCATCCGCTTTCACCCACAGCATCAGCAAAAATGGGTGAACGCCTACCTGATGATTGAAATCAATCCCAAGCTGACCGGCTCAGTGGTGCGGAACATGGATAAAATCCCCGCCGTGCAGGCCCTCTACAGTATCAGCGGCAACTACGATTTGCTGGCACGGGTGTGCTGCGAAAGCACAGAGCAACTGGACGAGACCATCGACCGGATCAGCAATCTGCAGGGTGTCGACAAAACCATGACCAGCATGGTGCTGGCCGCCAAATTCCAGCGCTAGACGCCGGTTAGATAATGCCCTCATCGCGCAATTGCCGCTGCTCCTCTTCATCCAGCCCCAGCAACGTCCCCAGCACCTCGTCGTTGTGTTGGCCGACCTCCGGTCCCGGCCAGCAGGTTTCACCCGGCGTATTGCCCAGCTTCGGCAGCATCGCCGGAATTTTCAGTGGCTGGCCGTTGATCTCCACCTGCTCATAGAGTCCGCGGGCATTGAAGTGGGGGTCTGCCAGCATGTCGGCAGCATTGTAAATCGGTCCCGCCGGTACCCGTTCGGCATCCAGTGTCGCCAGTACATCGCCACTGGCCAGACTGCCGCACCAGGCCGCCAGGGCTGCATCGATCTCGTGCTCAAAACGCACCCGCCCGGCATTGTCGGCCAGTCTGGGGTCATCGGCCATGTCCGGCCGGCCCGCCGCTCTCATCAGCCGCTTGAAAATGGAGTCGCCGTTGCCGCCGATCACCACGAACTTGCCGTCGGCACAGCGGTAGGTATTGGTGGGCACGATGCCGGTGAGGGTGGTGCCCGACGGCTCGCGCACCACCCCGGCGCCATCGCACTCGGGAATCACCCCCTCCAGCAGGTTGAACATGGCCTCGTAGAGAGCCACGTCGATAACCTGCCCGGCGCCGCCGGACTGGCGGGATAACAGTGCCAGGGTCACACCGAAGGCCGCGTGCAGCCCGGCGATACTGTCGCCGAGGCTGAGATTGGGGCGCACCGGCGCCTCGCCGGGAAAACCGTTCAGGTAACGAAAGCCGCTGATGCCCTCACAGACCGAGGCGAAACCGGGCTTGCCGGCATAGGGGCCGGTCTGGCCGTAACCGGAAATGCGGGTGTAGACCAACCCCGGATTCGATACCTTGAAGCGCTCCGGACCCAGGCCCCAACCTTCCATCACTCCCGGGCGAAAATTCTCGATCAGCACATCGGCGCCGTCGATCAACTGCCCCGCCAGCGCCTGTCCCTTGGCGGTTTTGAGGTCCAGGGTGATGCACTTTTTATTGCGGCCGAGACTGCGCCACCACAGCGAGGTACCATCCTTTAATATCCGCCAGTTGCGCAGCGGATCGCCGCCGCCGGGCGGTTCCACCTTGATCACTTCCGCACCGAAATAGGCCAGCAGTGCCCCGGCGAAGGGGCCCGCCAGCAATTGCCCCAACTCGATCACCCGATAGCCACTTAACGGTTTGCCTGTGTTCATTCAGTCACCCCCTTACAAAAGGATAGCCAGCAATATCGGCACTGCCACCAGCGCCACCACGGTGGAGGCCACCACAATACCCGCCACCGCAGCGGGTTGCCGGTCGTATTTCAATGCCAGCAGGTAATTGAACACCGCCGCGGGCATGATCGCCTGCAACAACACCACGTTGCGCGCCGCGCCGCTCATGCCCAACCAGCTCACCGCCAGCCAGGCAAAGGCCAGCCCGCCGCCGATGCGCAGCACCGAAAAACCCAGGCTGTGCCACCAGCCGGAGGCGGACAGGGTCGACAGGGATACCCCCAGGGTCAGCAGCATCAGCGGGATGGTAAAGGCGCCCAGCAGTTCCAGGGTGCTGTCCAGCCACAGCGGCAACCGGACATCCCCCGCCAGCAACAGCAGGGCGATGACAATGGCGTGTATCAACGGCTGGCGCAGCAAATCCCTGAGCGTCGCCCCCAGGCCACTGCCGCTGCGGGACATCAGGGCCACCCCAAAAATCATCAGCGAGGCCATCTGCACCATGAAGAAGGCCACCGCCAGTGCCAGCCCCTGTTCACCAAAGGCAAACAGGCACAGTGGCAAGCCCATGTTGCCGGTATTGGGAAATACCACCGGAGCGAGCAGTGCCCTGACATCGCCGCCGCTGAGGCGAATCACCAGGGTGCCCAGCAAGGCGGTGCCGGCCAGCACGATGGTGGCAGCCAGTGCCACCTGGGCAAAACCCTCGCCGGAAATCTCCGCCTGGCTGATCGCAGAGACCACCAGACAGGGCGCGCCGATATTCATCACCGCGCGGGTGACAAATTCCGCCGCGTAGGGCACCCGGGAGCGGCCCCAGCAAAAACCGATGGCAATGGCAATCAGCACCGGCGCCATCACGTTCCAGAGTTGCAACAACATTATTTTTCAGCACTCCGATTATTTGAGGAATCGCAGCGCTATACTGGAGCGGCGCTGCCGGTAACATAATGATTCCGCTCACCCGAATTGCGGACACCGCGACAGGAACATGGAACAATCGCCAGCCCACTGCCTCTAAGGGCTACGATCAATGAACAGGCATTCAATCTATGGGGTTCACCCTGAAAACAACAGGCGTTTTCCTGTTGCTGCTGTATCTATTGAGCGGCGCCACCACCTCTGCCGCACCCGCTCCAGAAGACCCGCCCGCGCAGGATAGCGCACTCACCGACAGCGGTGAACCGGAGAGTGCCTCCCCGCCCGCGCTATCGGCAGCCGATGCGGCGCTGGACAGCGCCATCGCCGCTTACCGGGCAGCCATTGACGATCATCAGGCGATTAACGGCCCCTATGACATGGCATTGCCGGAGATGCATTTCAGCCTGGGCAAAAGCCTGCAACAACGCTCCCGTTTCCAGGAGGCCATGGATGCCTACCACCGCGCCATGTACCTGAACCGGGTCAATGACGGCATATACAGCCTCAGCCAGGAACCCATGCTGCGGGGCATCATCGAAAGTCAGCTGGCACTAGGACAAATCGACACAGCCTCGGAAAGCTATCAGCAATTGCTGTGGCTCTATCGCAAAACCTATGGGGAGAACGATCCGCACCTCATCCCGCTTATGGCAGAGATCAGCCACTGGCATCTGGAGGTGTTTAAGCGCAGCGGTCTCCTTGCGGACATGAACCACCTATACATTGCCCACGGTCTGTACGCCTTCGCCCTGGACATCGCCTCCGCCCACTACGACGAGCGCGACCTGCGGCTGGTGCCCCTGCTGGAGAACACGGCGCTGACAAACTATTACCTCGCCGACAATCAGGACGCCTTTATCCGCACCTGGGACAGCGCCATCGCCTATGAGCGTGTGTCGGGGATGCCCGAGCTGATGAGAAATCAATACCTCAATCGCAACTATTACCAGAACGGCCGACTCGCCTACAAGCGGATGCTCGACATCCTCGAAAACAATCCCCAGGCTACAGCGCTAGACAGGGCGGGCGGCTATATCAGCCTGGGTGACTGGCTGCTGCTCTTCGACAAAGGCGGATCAGCCATGGACGCCTACCGCCACGCGTTGAGCCTGCTGGCCGCCGACAGTGCCGGCCAACCGTTAATCGATGAATTGTTCGGGGCCCCAAAAATGTTACCCCAAGGCCGGGACATCATCGTCAGGGCGGCGGATTCCGACCTCGACAGCGCCGCCACCCCGTCCCCCGCATCCGCGTCACCCAACAGCGCAGCACAGCCCATCTCAGTGCCCGCCACCAGGGAATACGTGATGGTTGCCGTGGACATCTCCGCCAAGGGAACTCCCGACAACTTCAACACACTGGAAAGCTACCCCGAAAAAACCGAGGGCATGGAAAAACGCGCCTGGAAAGCCATTAACGCCAGTCGCTTTCGCCCGCGCTTTGAAAACGGCAACCCCGTCCTGACCAAGGCATTGCCGGTCAGGGTGCTGATGAATTAGGCTGCTACCCATGAAATTCCCGCCCCCCCTGTTAGCGCTTTCCCTGGCCCTGCTATTGGCCGGTTGTCAGAGCACGTCCCAGTCCAGTAGCAGCTCATCCAGCAGCAGCTCGCCGAGCAGTCCATCGACCAGCTCACCCACTGCCCAGAGCACGCCGGCCAACACCAACAGCCCGAGCAGCTCGTCAACTAGCAGCAGCCAAAGTGCCAGCAGTGACCCAGCATCACAACAGGCCAGTGACCAGGACGACGCGACGGCAGACAGCGCCACCGGCGCGGAGCAGCCTGAACCCGGCGGTGAGGACGGACAACCATCCACACCGGGCGGTGGCGCAGCAATGAGCGACGAGGAAGCGATCTCCGCACTGGATGAGCAACTCGACGATTCCATTGCCGTCTTCGACAGCATGATGGGAGAGGCGCGGGCCGGTGCCGCCGAAGCCGCCGCAACGGATGGGGAAGATGCCGGAGCGGGAACAGGCGGTGATACCGGACCGCTGTTTGAGGAGGGCGATCTCGCCAGTGAGCCGGAGGGTGGCGCCGCCGGATCGGCAAACGGCGATGGCGAGCAAGGCGGCGGCTGGGGTTCGGACAACGAATCCACCTCCGCCAAGACCACCACCACCTATGGCAAGGAAGGCGGCGTGGCCGGCACCCTGCCCGGCGGACGGGCGCCCGATAATATTCCCGACGGCAGCGACGATGACATCGTGGCACGGCAGATTCGCGAAGCCGCCATCAAGGAACAGGACCCGGTACTGAAAGAAAAACTCTGGGACGAGTACCGCAAATACAAGCAGGGGCAATAACATTGGCCGTCTTTAATATTCATTGTCACAAGACTTCCCCCCGGGCATTGCTGCTGCTGGCGTTGCTGGTATTGAGCGCCTGCAGCGGCACCAACCGGGTCACCACCACGGTGGTTACCCCCCTGGAACAGCAGGCTGTCACCATCGAGGAATCGCAGTTGCTGGACCTGGCGGTGCTGCCGTTCGACCCCGGCCTCGACAAGATCGCCTCCGACGACGCCACGGTATCACCCACCGTGCGCACGGCGGAGGCCCAGTACCTGCCCAACCAACTGGCCACCACCATTCAGAAAACCGCCGCCTGGGGCGCGGTGCGGCTGGTTCCCAGCCGTGACACCGTGGTGGACGTCTACGTGGCCGGCAAGATCATCGAATCCAACGGCGAAATCCTCAAGCTGGAGATTGATGTCAGCGATTCCAGCAATCGCCACTGGTACAGCAAGAGCTACTCGGAGACCGTCGGGAATTACGCCTACGACCGTCACAACCAGATCCAGCGGGATCCTTTCCAGGGGCTGCTCAATCGCATTGCCAACGACCTGCTGGAGTATCGGCATAAACTCGCCGCCGCCGACGTGGACAAACTGCGCACCATTTCCAACCTCCGCTTTGCCCGCGATTTCTCCCCGGAAGCATTCAACAACCACATTGCCGAAACGGCCGACGGCCAGCTGGAAATATCCCGGTTGCCGGCAGAAAACGACCCCATTCTGCGCCGCATTGAACGCATTCGGGAACGGGACTACCTGTTTATCGACACCATGCAGGAGCACTACGACACCTTTGCCCGCCGCATGGATACCCCCTACCAGGAATGGCGCGCCGCCAGTTACGATGAGATCGTGGCCGTGCGCGAACTGAAGCGGCAGTCCATGACCAGGACCATCGGCGGGGTCGCCGCCATCGTCGGTGGCATTCTGGCTTCCGGCAGTAAAAGCGGTTCCGGTCGGGCCGCCGGCGCCGTGGCCATCGGCAGCGGCGCCATGCTGATCAAGAGCGGACTGTCCAAACGGGGCGAACTGAAAATTCACGAGGATGCCCTGGCCGAAATGGCGCAGTCCCTGGAAGCCGAGGTGGAACCCCAGGTCATCGAACTGGAAGATCGCACCATTACCCTTACCGGCAATGTGGACGCGCAATACCAGCAGTGGAAAGCCCTGTTGCGGGAAATCTACCAGGCCGAGCGCGGAATATAACCCCATGACAGGCAGTAACGACTTCGAGCCGATCAAACCGGCCGACCTCCCCCTGACCTCCAATACCCCCCCGGTAAGCGAGCCGCTGCCTTGGCAACAGCGGCGTTCCACCTGGGCGGTACTGGTCGCTTGCATCCTGCTGGCACTGGTGGTGATTTTTGTGTTGCCCTCCCTGGTCAAGCCCCCGGAGTTGCCGCCGGTGTTGATTGACACCGGCACCCAGAACGCTGCGGCGCTGGCCGAATCCCCTTTCCGCGATGCCCAGCTCGCCAGTGCCCGCCGGGCCGCCCAGGATGTATTGGCCAAGATTCTGGAAAAGAAGGCCTTTCTGGAACGGAACAACGTCCTGCTGTGGGGCGATGAGGCCTTTCAACAGGCATTGAAAAAAGCCACCGAGGGGGATGCGAGCTACCGCAAGCGGGAGTTTGACAACGCCCAGACCCGTTACCAGCAGGCCCTGGATTTGCTGCAGGGTCTGGAAACTGCCATGCCCGGCATCCTGTCGGAGGCCATCAGCGCTGGCAACGGCGCCCTGGAAAGCGGCGATGCCGCAACCGCCAGGGAACAATTTCAGCGGGTGTTGGCCATGGCGCCGGACAATGGCGCAGCACAGGCGGGCATTGCGCGGGCGGCGGTACTGGATCAGGTCACCCCACTACTCGATCAGGCCAATCTGGCCGTGCAGGACAACCAGCTCGACGAAGCTAGAACGCTCTTTAAGCAGGCCCTGGCCCTGGACAGCGCCCACCCCGCCGCGCGCTCAGGATTGCAACAGGTTGAAATGCGGCTCAAGGACAAGGCCTTTAATGATGCCATGAGCCGGGGCTTCAGCGCCCTGGAGAACAACCAGCTGAACAGCGCCAAAACCGCCTTTAATGACGCCCTGCAGCTGCAACCGGACAGCCAGGCCGCCCGCACAGGGCTGGCTCAGGCTGCCAGCACCGCCACCCGGCAGACCATCCAGTCGCTGTTGCAACGCGCCGCCGGGCAGGAAACCCACGAACAGTGGCACCAGGCCCGGGACAACTACGCCCTGGCCCTGGCCACCGACGGCTCGGTGATGGAGGCACGGCTCGGCCAACTGCGCAGCAGCGCCCGCGCCGACCTGGATGACCGCATTGCCAGGGTGCTCGACGACCCGCTGCGGCTCGCCTCCACAGAGGTGCTGAAGCAAGCCCGCCAGGTGCTGGCCGACGCCCGCGGCATCAAGGCCCCCGGCCCCAAGCTGCGGGAGCAGATTGTCCGCCTGGAACAGGTACTCAATACCGCCGTGACACCGCTGACGGTGGAGATGCTCTCCGACAACGATACCCGGGTCACCCTCTACAAAATCGGCGAACTGGGCCAGTTCAATCGCAAGCAACTGTCGCTGGTGCCCGGCAACTACGTGGCAGTGGGCAGTCGCCCCGGCTACCGGGATGTGCGGGTGGAATTCCAGGTAACAACCAGTAACCGGGAGAAACCGGTGATTGTGGTCTGTACGGAGCCGGTATCGTGACAGAGCGAAACCAACAGGAAACCATCCAGCCGGAAACCATCCAGCCGGCCGACTTCACCCCGCTGCACCCGGCTCGCAAACCCTCCCGCTACCGGCCACAGCCACTGGCGGTGATAGTCGGAGTGGCGCTGCTCATCTGCGTGCTGATCCTGACGTTCGTGTTCACCGCCCGCTCCCTGGTGGTCCGGATCACGCCGGACAGCGCAGACACCGCCATCAGTGGCGGTATAACCTTCGAACTGGCGGATCACTACCTGGTCCGCCCCGGTGACTATCGGCTGACCGCAGAGGCAGAGGGCTACCGAACACTGCAACAGTCCTTCACCGTGGGGCCGGAAGATCACCAGCTGTTGCAGCTGACCATGGAAAAGCTGCCCGGTCACCTGGAGCTGTCCACCAACCCCCCCGGTGCCGAGGTGCAGGTAGATGGCCACGCCTCCGGCACAACCCCAGTCAGCCTTCACGACCTGGCGCCGGGGCCTCACCAGTTGTCGGTGCAGGCGGCGCGCTACCAGCCCCTTGAGACAGAGGTCGTCATTGAGGGCCTGGATCACACCCAGACCCTGTCGCTGGACCTCGCTCCCGCCTGGGGCCAGCTGCAGCTGACCTCAACACCAACCGGTGCCGAGGTGACCCTGGGCGGCGAAGCCCGCGGCATCACCCCGTTGACCACCGAACTGCTGGCCAGCGGCGAAACGGTACAGGTAGCACTGGCGGGCTACAAACCCTGGCAGCAGACCCTCCGGGTCGCCATTGGCGAAACGCTGACCGTACCCGACATCCAGCTACAACCCGCCGATGGCAAGCTGAACCTCACCAGCTCCCCCAGCGGCGCCACCGTCACCATCGACGGCCAGTACCGCGGCACCACCCCCCTCAATGCCGAAGTAGCACCGGGTAAGCCCCACCAACTGACCCTGTTTTTCAACGGCTATGTCACCGCCAGGCGCTCCCTGTCACTGGCCGCCGGTGAACAGCGGGATGTGGCCGTGACACTGGATGCCAGACTCGGTGACGTGCGCGTCGTCGCCAGCCCGGCAGATGCCGCGGTGTGGATTGACGGGGTGTCGCGCGGCACCCAGGGGCAGACCTTCAAACTGCCCGCCCGCCCCCACCGCATCGAACTGCGCAAGTCCGGCTATGCCACAGCCAGCCGCACGGTGACCCCCCAGCCGGGACTGGATCAACTGGTACAGGTGAGCCTGCTGACCGAGCGCCAGGCCCGCTGGGCCAGTGTGCCGGACAAGATCACCAGCCCCGCCGGACAAGCCCTGCTGCTGTTCCGCCCCGAGGGCAGCTTTACCATGGGCGCTTCGCGGCGGGAGAGCGGCCGCCGGGCCAACGAGGTATTGCGGGAGGTGCAACTCACCCGACCGTTTTATTTGGGCACCCATGAAGTCACCAACCAACAGTACAAACAGTTTGATCGCCAGCACAGCTCCAGCCACGTCAGTGGCATTACCCTGGACCAGCCCGACCAGCCGGTGGTCAGGGTCAGCTGGGAGCAGGCCGCCCGCTACTGCAACTGGCTGAGCGGCAAGCAGAACCTGACACCGTTCTACAAGGAGCAAAACGGCAAGATCCAGGGCTCTGACAGTTCGGCAAACGGCTATCGCCTGCCCACCGAAGCGGAGTGGGCCTGGGCGGCCCGGGCCGTCAGCGGCGGTGAAAAACGGTTCGGCTGGGGCCAGCAGTTCCCGCCGGCAGACAAGGCGGGCAATTTTGCCGACAGCAGTGCCGGGCGATTGGTGGGCTCGGCCATCAAGGGCTACAGCGACGGCTTTGCCGTCTCCGCGCCGGTGGGCAGTTTCCGCCCCAATCATCGCCAGTTATTTGACCTGGAAGGCAATGTGGCGGAGTGGGTCAATGACTATTACGGCATTGAATTCGGCCTGAGCGCGGCGGCGGAGAAAGATCCCAGCGGCCCCGCCAAAGGTGAATTGCGGGTGATTCGCGGGGCCAGCTGGCGCCACAGCAATATTACTGAATTGCGGTTATCCTACCGGGACTACGGTGTGGAACCGCGAGATGACCTCGGCTTCAGGGTCGCCCGCTATGTGGAGTAATCGCTAATGCCCCGGTATAGGTTTCCGTGTAGGCCCCTGTGTCTGCCCATGCGTCTTGCCGCCGCCCTGTGTTGCGCGCTGTTGAGCCTGTCCCCAGCCGCCGAAGAACCGGCGGGAAAGGCGCCGCAACCACCGGCGACCAGGACCGCACCCGACAGCGGGGCCACCACCAACCAGAAAGGCACCGCCACCAGCAGCCCGACCAGCGGGAAATCTTCGGCGCCGGAGTTTGACCCCAGCGAGGAGATTTCCGAGGATCTGTCGGTGCCCTTTCCGGTGGACATATGATGACCCTGTTTAATCTGAATACACCCCGCCCAGTGCCCGTCAGGGATTAAGGAGCAGCCATGCGCAACAACACGTCCTCGGAATTTCTCTATCAGTTGTTTGCCCTGATTCTGGCGCTGATCCTGGTGCACACGGTCTATGTCACGCTGATTCGCCCCAACGCCGACGCCATCCTGCACCAGCAACTGGCCCGGGAAGCCGCCGGTGAACCCTACGTAGCGGAGCGCTCTTTCTTCATCGTGGTCAAGGATTACGAACAGGAATCCTGTTTTATCCTGATGCTGTGGGCCTGTGCCATCATGGGTTACAAGGCGCGCCGCACCCTGGACGAGCGCCAGTTGCTCAACCAGCCCCTGGTCGCCGTGGCCGAAGGTGGTCGGGTGCTGCCGGAGGATGCGCGACAACTGTCCCGCCCCATCCAGGCCCTGTCGGACAAGCATCGCAGTTACCTGTTGCCAAGGGCGCTGCTGGCCGCGCTGCAACGGTTCGGCTCAACCCGCAACATCCAGGATGTCTCCAGTGCGGTGAGCGAGGTGCTGGACACCGAATCGGATCGCCTGGACTCCGAGCTGTCCATGGTGCGCTACATCGCCTGGGCCATTCCCTCCATCGGCTTTATCGGCACCGTGCGCGGTATCGGCGAGGCTCTCAGCCAGGCCTACAAGGCTGTGCAGGGCGACATCGCCGGGGTCACCGCCAGCCTCGGGGTCGCCTTCAACTCCACCTTTATCGCCCTGGTGATCAGTATTGTGCTGATGTTTATGCTGCACCAGTTGCAGCTGCTGCAGGAGCGACTGGTACTGGACACCCACGGCTACTGCGACAGCAACCTGTTGCGCCACCTGAAAACCGACTGACCCCGGGCTGCATCCGAGTATGAGCATTGCGATTATTGAATTGAATGACAGCGGCCTGTGCTGTGGAAACGGTCATGGCGAGTTGATCGTCAGCCCCGGTTACGCCCTGCTGGCCAGCCAGGGTATTACCACCGGCCAGGCCGCCCTGCAGCGGGCCTATCTGGAACCCCGGCAAAGTTTCAACCAGTACTGGCGGCAACTGAACCTCTCTCCACTGCCGATCAGCAGCAAGCTGGCCCGCCACCACGCGGACCTCGCCTATGCGCACTTGCTGCAGCTGCACCGGGACAGCGGCCATCCGGAGCAAGTGGTGTTTGCCGCCCCCGGCAGTTTCGACCGCGACCAGCTAGCCATCCTGCTGGGGCTGGCCAAGGCCTCCCCCTTCGAGGCCATCGGCCTGGTGGATGCGGCGGTGGCCGCCGCCAGCCAAACCGGCCTGGCCGGCCCACTGCTGCACCTGGATATCCAGTTGCACCAGGCGGTGATTACCCGCCTCGATGCCGCGGCCGAAGTGACCCGCAGCGCCGTGGAGGTGCTGCCGGAGCTCGGCATCAAGACCTTCTACGACCTCTGGGCCCAATACATCGCCGATCAATTTATTCGCCAGTACCGCTTTGATCCGCTGCACACCGCCGCCGGTGAACAGCAGCTCTACGACCGCCTGCCCGTCTGGCTGTCCCAGCTGGCCGGCGCCCCGGAAACCGGCGTGGAACTGGACAGCCCCCAGGGGCGCTACCGCATCAACCTCGGTCGCGCCCAGCTGCTCGCCTGCAGCGAACGGGTCTCGCGCCAGTTGCACGGCAAGCTGGCGGAGCTGCACCGCCGGGGCGAGCAGTTGCTGCTCAGCCATCGCATCCAGTTGCTGCCGGGGCTGGCAGAACAACTGTTCCCCGCTGCGGTGCTGCCGGCGGCGTCCGTTATCGAGGGCTGTCTCGACCACCTGGAGTTGATCAGCGGCCACGGCGAGCAGTTACCCTTTATCACCCGCCTGCCGGTCGGCGCCTCACCCGGCCACGCGACTCCACCCCATGTACCCGCTGAACAGGCACCACCTGCACAGGGGGCCGCGACCGAAGTCCCACCCAGCCACCTGCTGTATCGCCACCGCGCCTACGCCATCGCCCCACAGCTGTCGATTGTGCCGGGGGAGCATGGCCTGCACATCCATCCGGGCGCCCAGGGGCCGATCCGGCTGGTCCTGGAACGCGGCCGGCTACAATTGCACAGCGACAGCCCGGCGGTGAGCTGCAGCGGTGATCGCCAGCACTTGCGCGCCGGGGACAGCATCCGCGTGGCCGATGAACAACTGGAACTGATCGAGGTGGTGTGACTTGCGGCGCAGCAAACACCGGGTCAGTGCTTTCAGCCTGTCGTTCCTCGACATCATGGCCTGTGGTTTCGGCGCCGTCACCCTGCTGTTCCTGATTCTCAAACACGACGCCAGCGCCATCCAGACCGCTGATCCCAACCTGGCGGCGGAAGTCAACCTGCTGCAGGAAGACATTCGCGTCGGCGAAGCGGAACTGGTGGCGCTGAGGAACAGCCTGGCCAGCGTGGCAGACAACATTGTCGAGGCCCAGGGGCTCTCCAAACGGGTCCTGGCGGACATTGAGGAATCCCGCCGCGAACTCAGTGCCCAGAAAGACCCGCAACAGGATGTTGAAATGCTGCGCAGGCAGGTGCAGGAACTGCAGCAGGAAACCGCCAAACTAGAGCAGCAGGGCAACGCCAGCAACGTGCGCGCCTTTATCGGCCAGGGACAGCGGCAATACCTCACCGGCCTCAAGCTGGGCGGCAAGCGCATTCTCATTCTGGTGGATGGCTCCGCCAGCATGCTGTCGGACTCCATCGTCAATGTCATCCGCACCCGCAACATGAGCGACAAGGTCAAACGCAATAGCGAAAAGTGGCGGCGCGCCGTGCGCAGCATCGAGTGGCTGGTGGCGCAGTTGCCCGTGGACAGCCAATACCAGCTTTACGTCTTCAACACCGCCGCCCGGTCGGTGACCGGTGATGGCGGTACCTGGCGCGCTACCGCCGACCGCCAGGGACTGGATCAGGCGATAGCGCAACTCGGCCAAGTGGTGCCCGCCGGCGGCACCAGCCTGATCAACGCCTTCGAGGCCATCAACGGCTTTGCCAGCCCCCCGGACAACCTGTTTTTGCTCACCGACGGCCTGCCCACCCAGGGGCGCAAACCCTCCGGCGACCGCACGGTGTCAGGTCGCGAGCGCCTCAAACTGTTCGCCAAGGCGGTGGAAGTGCTGCCCGGCCGCCTGCCGGTAAATGTGCTGTTATTCCCCATGGAGGGCGACCCGGCGGCGGCGGCCAGCTTCTGGCAACTGGCCATCTCCAGCCAGGGCGCGTTCATGAGTCCGTCGAGGGACTGGCCGTGAGCCGGGGGCGCCGCCGGGAGCGCGGCCAGATGGCGGAGATCAGCATCTCCTTTCTGGACGTGATCAGCTGCGGCTTCGGCGCCATCGTGCTGTTGCTGTTGATCGCCAAAACGGTGGAATCCACGGCCTTTGAAAAATCTGATCAGCCGCTAACCGGCAGCGTCGCCGAACTGCAACAACAGCTGTTCGAGATTCGCGGCGAGACGACTATCCTCAACCGCGATCTCACCTCCAAGGAGGAGCAGCTGTCGGACATCCGCCTGCGCATCGCCCGACTGCAATCGGAGCTGGCCAGCGTGCGCCGCCAGCAGAATGCCGTCGCCCAGGTGGATACCACCGAACAGGACAAGTTGACCCTGGCGCTGCAAGTGCTCACCGAGGAGATGGAACGGCTGCAAGCCCAGCAGAACCGCGCGGACAAGCAGTTGATCGGCGGCATTCCGGTGGACAGCGAATACATCATTTTCATCGTCGACACCTCCGGCAGCATGTTCAACTTTGCCTGGCCGCGACTGCGCCAGGAAATGCTCCATATCCTCGATATCTACCCCCGGGTGAAAGGCATCCAGGTGATGAACGACATGGGGGGCTATATGTTTTCCAGTTACCGGGACAAGTGGATTCCCGACACCCCGGCCCGGCGCAAGGCCATTATCGAACGGCTCGCCAACTGGACCCCGTTCAGCAACTCCAGTCCGGTGGAGGGCGTACAGCACGCCATCCGCCGCTTCTATGCGCCGGACCGCAAGATCAGCCTCTATGTGTTGGGGGATGACTTTACCGGTGTCTCCATCGCCCAGGTGCTCAACACGGTGGCAAAAATCAACCGCGAGGGGCGCAGTGGCCAACGGCTGGTGCGCATCCACACCATCGGCTTCCCGGTGCATTTCCTGGTCCGGGGGGGCAACCTGCAAACCGCCACAAGATTCGCTGCGCTGATGCGCGATCTGAGCTATCGTAACGGCGGAACCTTCGTGGGCCTGACCGGCCTCAAACCCGAGTGACAACCATGAATTGTGCCCAACCCCGACACCTTTGCCCGCTGTGGTTGTTACTGGCAGCACTGTTGTTGGCCGGTTGTAGCACCAATGTCACGGTCAACGGCAACTACCCCAGTGCACTGACCCGCAAACAACCCCTCCGGGTTGGCCTGGTGCTGGACAGCAACTTCAGCGGCTATCAGTTTGAAAGCCAGGAGGACAAGCGGCAGCCGGTGATCATGGCCCTGGGGGCTTCCCAGGTGAAGCTGTTCAACCGCGTGTTCAGCGATATGTTCCAAACCAGCACCACCTACAGCAGCATTCCCTCGGGCAATGGCCAGCTGGATCTGATCGTGGTGCCCCAGGTGGAGGAGGTACAGCTGGCCACCCCTCTGGAGACCAAGCTGAATGTTTACGAGGTGTGGCTGAAATACAACTTCAAGGTCTATGACAACACCGGCGAACCGATTGCCGACTGGCTGATGAGCGCCTACGGCAAGACCCAGACTCGCCTGTTGACATCGGATGCAGACGCCCTCAATCAGGCCACCGTCACCGCCCTGCGGGATGCCGGAGCCAGGCTGATACTCGGTTTTGAGCGAGTGCCGGAAATCCGCCAATGGCTGGCCAAACACCAGGGCGGTGTCCCGCCTGGACAAGCGGAGGGTTCATGAGGCCAATCCTGCTTTGCACTGCACTGGCGAGCTTATTGTTAAGCGCCTGCGGCACCTCCACCAGTATCGACGAGTTCCGCCTGTCCAGTACCCAACTGGAATTGAATGGCGGCGAACAGGTCGTGGTGATGGGCCGTCGCCACTCCGGAGAGTACGAAACCGAGCCGGGCTTTATCGACTGCATCGGCGGCAAGTTGGCCGACGGCGGCAGCATTCAGGTGATGCCGGAACAACAGTTTCTGGACAGCTTCTATCCCTGGTTTGAACCCCGCACGGCACCGCTGGGTTTAAAACGAATGGGCCGGATGCTGGAGGACCCGCTGATCGCCCAGCATCTTCACCAGTTGGGTATCCGCTACATGATCTGGGTAGACGGCAATACCGAAACCTCCGAAAAGAGCGGCGCGTTGAGCTGTGCCCTGGCACCCGGTGGCGGCGGTTGCTTCGGGTTTGCCTCCTGGGATAAAACCTCCGAATACGAGGCCGTGATCTGGGATCTGAAGAAACTGGACGAAAAGGGGCGGGTCAAAGTCGACGCCAAGGGTTCCTCCTATCTGCTGGCAGTCGGCGCACCCATTCCCTTTATCGCCCAGGTGCAAAGCGAGGCCTGCAATGGCATTGGCAAACGCTTGCAGGGTTTCTTCGGAACCGCTCAGGGGGGACTGTGACAGGCGTTCCCGGACATGGCTAAAACACGCACCGTTGTCATCTGGTTGGCCACGGCCCTGTTGCTGGTGGCCAATCCGGTACTGGCCTCGAAGGAAAACCCGGAAACCGGCCGGGAAATGCACGAGCAGATCATTGCCACCACCACCCTGGTGGAGGGCAAGCTGGCCGAGTACGTCAATCAGGTGGGCCAGCGCATTGCCCGCCACTCTGATAAACCCAATGACAGATTCACCTTTACGGTCATCGACAATCCGGTGATCAATGCCTTCGCCCTGCCCGATGGCTATGTCTATATCCACCGGGGACTGATCAACTACCTGAACTCCGAGGCCCAGCTGGCCGCCGTGCTGGCCCACGAGGTGGGTCACGTCACCGCCAACCATCACGGCCGCCAGAAGCGCGCCCAGACCGGCTCAACTGTTATGGCCGGACTGCTGGCCATTCTCACCCGCAGTGCCGATGTGGGCCAGGCCAGCGCCATGTGGGGCGCCAGCATGGTGAGCGGCTATGGCCGCGACATGGAGCTGGAGGCGGACGAGCTGGGCAGCCGCTTCCTCTATCAGGCCGGCTACGACCCCCAGGCGATGATTGAAGTGATCAGCCTGCTCAAGGATCAGGAGCGCCTCGAGAAAAAACGTGCCCTGGAAGCCGGTCGGGAACCGCAGTTCTACCACGGCCTGTTTGCCACCCATCCGCGCAACGACCAGCGACTCCGGGAGGTGGTGAGCAAGGCGGGGGCGCAGCCCCAGTCCGCCGCTGCCGAGCAGAATGTCGTCCCGTTCAGAATCGCCACGGAAGGCATGGTGTGGGGCGAAAATGTCGAAGCGCGGAAACTGCCGGAAAACGCCTACCTCAACGAAGAACTCGCCTTCATGGTGCTGTTCCCCAAGGGGTGGCAATTCGCCGAACAGCCACCCCTTGTCAACGCGGCCAATGACAGCGGCAGCGCCAGTATCAGCATCACCGCCCTGCGGCGCACCAAGGACAGCCCCGACCAATTCATCAAAAAGCAACTGGGCATTCCGTTGCTGCAAAAATCGGCGGCGCTGCAACAGTTCAGACTGAGGGGGCACACCGGGCTGATCCCCGGCAAAGCGGGTCAGCCGGATCAACGACTGGCGGTGCTCTACTACGGCTACCGGGCATTTGTCTTCAGGGGCACCGCGGATTCCGCCGACACCCAAAACAGTGCCGACCATGACTTCACCGCCATCATCGGCAGCTTCAGGCCCGTCTCCAGGCGCAGCCTGCAAACCCGCGAGTCAAAAACCATTCACTATGTAAAGGCCACCGAGCAGACCACCTTTGCCCGGCTGGCCCAGCACCTGCAGCTCGGCAAGCACGGCGAGGATGAACTGCGCATCATCAATAATTTTTACCCTGCCGGGGAACCGAAACCGGGTCAGTGGATCAAAATTATCCGCTAGAATGTTTAGGGGCAGGCCTGGCCGTCACAGCGCTGCCATCAGGCCTTCATATTTCGCCCTTATTCTGAGCCCATCGTCAGGGAGGTGAACGCCATGGATCTGCTCCACAGTGACAGTACTGCGAAGACCACCGTCATCACCACCGATGCCCAACCGGTGGTGCACAAAGCCGACAATCTCCTGCCCCTGAAACGAACACCCAGGGATATTCACGACTTCCAGGAGGTCGCGGTCTACCTGGAAGAGGTCGTCCTGAACAGTGACCTGGACCTGTTTTAGGCACGCCTGTCAGGCAACCCGTTTTCCCCATAGCACGGCGAAATCCTGAATACTGTACTGATCATTCAAAAAACGCTAGGCTGGGCTGCACGACATAAAGGTCCGTTCCAACAGGCCACTGGCGGGGGATCAATGCGAAGCCCTTTAGCCCGACTTTAAAACCACAAATGAGAGACGCCAGACGGCACTGGTCCGATATTGGCGTCCCGCACAGCATAGAGGGGATCTTTCACCATGGCAGACAGCCTCGGCCTGCAGCCCAGCACCACCATTGCCACTGAATACCTGATGACTTATGTCGCGCCCCTCGATCCACCGCTGGCTATTGACGACGGCATGATGATCGTCAACGTACGTCCCGGCGGTTGGGTCAAGGGGCCGCAGATCAGCGGCAAGTTTGTCGCCCCCGGCGCCGACTGGCTGCGCATCATGCCTTCCGGAGTGTTTCGGCTCGACGTGCGCGGCCTGATCGAAACCGATGACGGTGCGCACATCTTTATCAGCTACAACGGCATCATCAAAAACTCCGAGCAAAGCGCTGCCCGCCTCAACAACGGCGAATTGCTGACAGACCGCGATATCCCCTACTTTATCGCCGCCCCCACCTTTCAAACGGCCTCGGAAAAATACGCCTGGCTGAACGACATCCAGGCCATCAACAAAATGACAGAAATCCAGTTTGGCCCGGAAGGTTACGTCAAATACGATGTGTTCCTGATTCGCTGATGACGGCCGTTTTCGCGGCCCGAACAGACAAAAACATCGACTCAAAATAACCACAGAGAGGAGAACAAATCATGTCAGAAACCAATCGCGTCTGGCGCCTGCGCAAACGCCCCGTTGGCGATATCAGCGATGATGTCCTCAGTCTGGAAAATGAAGCCATCCCGGAACCCGGCGAGGGCGAGTGCCTGTTCCGTCTCAACTACCTGTCGCTTGACCCCACCAATCGCATCTGGATGAGCGACATAGAACAGTACATGGAACCGGTGGCTATCGGCGCACCCATGCGCGGGGTGGTCTGCGGCACCGTGCTCAAAAGCAATACCCCGGCCTTTGTGGAAGGGGATATCGTCAGCGGTATCGGCAGTTGGGCGGATTACCAGATCGGCTCACCGGCCAGCGTCGGCCTGCTGAGCAATACCGGCGATGTTCCGGTGATCGACGCCTTCGGCACCCTGGCGTTGGTGGGCCCCACCGCCTATTTCTGCCTGTTGGATATCGGCGATCCCAAACCGGGTGAAACGGTGGTGGTCTCCACCGCCGCCGGCGCCGTCGGCTCGCTGGTTGGCCAGATCGCCAAGATCAAGGGCTGCCACGTGGTGGGCCTGACCGGCTCCGACGAGAAATGTCGCTGGATCACCGAGGAGCTCGGCTACGATGTGGCCATCAACTACAAGACCGAGGACCTCGCTGAAGCACTGGCCAGGGCCTGTCCCAACGGCATCGACGTCTACTACGATAATGTCGGCGGCAAGATTCTCGACGAGTGCCTGAAGCTGATGAACCTGCACGGGCGCATTCCCACCTGCGGGCTGATCTCCCAGTACAACGCCACTGAGCCGGTGCCCGGCCCCTACAACTACGGCCTGATTCTGATGCACCGCCTGAAAATCCAGGGTTTCATTATTCTCGATTACATGGACCGCTACCCGGAAGCCACCGAGGCGCTGATCGGCTGGATGAAGGAGGGAAAACTGAAGGCGCGCCTGGATGTGTCAGAGGGCCTGGAAACCGCCCTGCAGGCCGTGAAAAAACTCTACACCGGCGACAACATGGGCAAGTTGATGGTGCGCGTCAAAGACGTATAATTTCCAACCGCAGCATGGGCGGTTCCGGGCAACCGGAATCGCCCGCCCCGGCAACTTTTCAGTTATGCAGATGAACTACTGGCTCTTCAAATCCGAACCTGACGTCTACGGCATCGACCAGCTGGCCAAGGCGCCCGGTCAACGCTGTCGCTGGGACGGCATCCGCAATTACCAGGCCCGCAACCACCTGCGGGATGACGTGAAAGTGGGCGACCTGATACTGTTTTACCACTCCAGCTGTCCCCGGCCGGGGGTCGCCGGGGTGATGGAGGTGGTGCAGGCGGCTTATCCCGATCCGGCCCAGTTCGACCCGGAAAGCGACTACCACGACCCCAAGGCCACGGAGGAAAACCCGCGCTGGTATGCGCTGGATGTCAAGCTGGTAAAAAAATTTGCACAGCTGCTGCCCCTGTCAGAGCTGAAGGCACAGCCTCAGCTGGCGGACATGGCCCTGTTTAAACAGGGGCGGCTGTCGGTGGTGCCACTCACGGAAGCGGAGTGGCGGACGATACTTTCTTTGGAGGAATAAGCTCTGGCGGATTAAACCGCCCCCACCGAGCGGGCAAACAGCCAGGCGGCGCCACCGAGTGCGGCCACCACAATCCACCACAAAAACAGCAGACTAAAGCGGAACGGCTTGCGCTCCACCGAATGAATCCCCGAGTTCACCACCTGGCGGATGCGCTCCAGGTCCTCTTCGGAATACTCTTCTTCACTTCTCATACCCATGACAAAATACTCTTCGCTTAATGATCTGTTGCCAGCAGCAGGTCCAGGTCCAGACAGGCCGCCGCCTGTTCCACACCGGGTTCCGCCAGGTAAGGCAATTCGCCCATCATCGGGCAGCCCAGCCGCAGTTGCAAACTGTGCAGGTTTTCCTGATAACAGGACATCTCCGGCACCACCCGATTGGCCACCCAACCGGCCAGTACCAGGCCATCGCGCCGGATCGCCTCGGCGCTCAGCAGCGCATGGTTGATGCACCCCAGCTCCATTCCGACCACCAGCAGCACCGGCAGTTGCAGGATTTTAACCAAATCCGCAAAAGTTTCCCGCTCATTTAGCGGCACCCGCCAGCCGCCCGCGCCTTCGATCAGCAGCAGGTCGAGCGGGTGCATCATGGTGCCGCGACCAAAGCCCGCCAGGCGATCGGCGCTGAGGCGACGATTTTCCTGAGCAGCGGCGATATGAGGTGCAATCGCTGCCTGCAGTGCCACCGGATTAACCTGCTCATAGGTTAACGGCAGACTGGTCTGGGCGAGCAGTGCCAGCGCGTCTTCGTTGCGCAGGCCGTCCTGCGTCATGTCGCAGCCCGCCGCCACCGGTTTCAGGCCGGCGGTGCGCAGGCCGCGCTGCCGGGCTGCCGCCAGCAAGCTGGCAGTCACCAGGGTTTTGCCGACACCGGTGTTGGTGCCGGTGACAAAATATTGTTTACCCATGCAGTGTCGCCACCCCGTAAATCACTTCCCAGGTCGCGGGCAGCTGGCCCTCGCCGTCACGAAACTGTTCATAGGCATCGATCAGCCGGCGAATGTGTTCGCGCCCGGTCATACCCTGGTTGCGCCCGCGATTGATATTGTGGGCGCCGAGCCCCTTCAGCTCGGAGGTGAGGTGGCGCAGATCCCGGTACTGCAGCACTTCTGCTGTAACGTCAAAATGCTGGAAACGGAAGCCGGCGGCGGTAAAGCTGTCACGCCATTGCTGCGCCGTCAAAAAGCGGTTGACGTGGACATAGCTGTCCACCACGGCCCAGGACTGACGCAGCTCGTGCAGGGTTTGCTGCCCCAGCGAGGTAAAGGCGATGCGACCACCGGGTTTCAACACCCGGGCGAGTTCCGACGCCAGTTGCGGCAGCCGCTCACACCACTGCAATGCCAGGTTGGAAAAGATCAGCTCAACGCTGTTGTCCGGCAGGCACAAATCCTCGGCATCGCCACGGAGCCAGACCGCACAGTCGCCGTGCCGGGCGCGGGCGAAGTCCAGCATGCCCTGGGCCAGATCAATACCGGTCAGGCTGCTCGGTGCAAAACGCTGTGCCAGCCGAGTGGTGAAATGCCCGGTGCCGCAGCCCAGGTCCACCACTGACCGCAGCGGCTGCGAGGGAGCAAGCTGATCCAGCAAGCGCTGACCCACCTGCCGCTGCAACCTGGCCACACCGTCATAGCTGGTCGCGGCCCGACTGAAAGAATCCGCCACCCGCCGTTTATCCAGCAGGTAGCGATCGCCCTGTACGAAATCGATGATGCGCTCGGCCAACTGTTGCGGGCAACTCAGCTGGGGCACATGGGCGGCGCCAGCCAATACCACGATCTGCTGGCTGCCATTCAGGGTTTGCAGCGCCGCGGCAGCACTGACGGGCACCAGCTGATCGGCGCCACCAAAAATATGCAGTCCGGGAACCGACAGCTCGGCCAGCACCGGACGGTTATCCAGTTCCTCCAGCAGCACCAGCCCCCGTTGCCAACCCTGGCGTTGCGAGGTGGACGGACTCGCCGCCAGGTCGCGCAACTGTTTCAGCAATTCGCGCTCGGAGACATCACCGCGACACTGCAAGCCCAGAAAACGTTTCAGGCACAGTTCCGGTTGCTGTTGAAACAGCTGGCAGAACTCCGCAAAGGTGTTGCGGGGCATGGCGCTGTGCCATTCACCCCGCTGTACAAAGGCCGGATTGCTGGCAATGGTCAGCAGCTGTTTGATGCGCTCCGGGTAGCGGCCGGCCAGCGCCGTGGCCAGCATACCGCCGAGGGACCAGCCGAGCAGCGAGCAGCGCGCCGGCAGTACCGCCAGCAGTGCCACCAGGTAATCCTCGACCGTTTCACCGGGCAGCGGCCGGCTTTCACCAAAGCCCGGCAGATCCACCAGCTGCACGTGGAAATGCTGGTTCAGCGCAGGCAACAACTGCTGCCAGATACGGCTGTCACTGCCCCAACCGTGCAGCAATACCAGCGGTTCGACCTGGAGCGGTTCGCCCTGGCACGGATAGTGGTAGACCGCCAGTGAACCGGCCTGGCAAATCGGCATGGATGCCGCCATCAAGGTGTCTGCCCCCGCAATTCCGTCAGGGTTCGGTCGATGGCATCCACCAACGCGTCCACCTGCTCCTCGGTGTGCTCGGCGCAGAGGGTGACCCGCAGCCGGGCGCTGCCCACCGGCACCGTCGGCGGGCGGATGGCCCCCACCAGAAAACCCTTGGCGCGCAGGCTTTCGCCCACCCGGTAACAGAGGGCATCGTCGTGCAACAGCACCGGCTGAATCGGCGTGGGGGAATCCATCAGCTCCAGGCCGATGTCGCTGATCGCGCTTCTGAAACGGGCGACCAGACTGCGCAGTTTTTCCCGCCGCCAGGTTTCCCGGCGCAAGATTTTCAGGCTGATGCGGGTGGCCGCCGCCACCGCCGGCGGCAGCGCCGTGGTGTAGATATAGGTGCGGGCGTACTGGATCAGGGTCTCGATCAGTGCATCGGAACCGGCCACAAAGGCACCGAAGGTACCAAAGCCCTTGCCCAGGGTGCCCATCAGGATCGGCAGCTGATCCACCCCGAGCTGATGGTGCTCGGCCAATCCGCCGCCGTTTTCGCCCAGCACACCAAAGCCGTGGGCGTCGTCCACCATCAGCCAGGCATCGTGCCGGCGACAGGTTTCCGCCAGCGCCGGCAGCGGTGCCAGGTCGCCATCCATGCTGAACACGCCATCGGTCACCACCAGTTTGCGGCCGCTGTCAACCCTGACCAGGCGCTTGGCGAGATCACCCACATCGCTGTGGCGGTAGCGCTGGCAGCGCGCGTCACTGGCCATGCCGCCATCCAGCAATGAGGCGTGGTTGAGCCGGTCCTCAAACACGTGGTCCCCCTTCTCCACCAGGGCGCGAATGGTGCCCAGGTTGGCCATGTAGCCGGTGGAGAACAGCAGGGCCCGGGGGCGACCGGTAAAGGCGGCAAGCTCTTCCTCCAGTGCGTGGTGTTCCTGGGAGTGACCGTAGATCAGGTGGGAGGCGCCACTGCCGACACCGTAGGTCTCGACGCCGCGGCGAAAACTGTCGATCACCGCCGGGTGGCTGGCGAGGCCGAGGTAGTCGTTGCTGCAAAAGGCCACACAGGTCCTGCCGTCCACCTGCACAATGCTGTTCTGGGCGGATTGCAACAGATGGCGCTGGCGGTAGAGGTTGTCCGCCCGGCGCTGTGCCAGTCGCTGTTGCAACTGCTGGTCCATGGATAAGGACATCAGAAATTTCTCCCGGATGGCCAACCCATGGCCACCCCAGCTAACTAGTTGGCGGCGTTATAGAACAGCTGATCGCTTGCCGCTTCCGCCATCGCCCGGCGCAACAGCTGCTCCTCTTCCTCGCTATCCCGCGCCACAGGGCGGGCTTCCGGCCTGATACCGAGCCGGTTCAGCAGTTCCATGTCGCGGTTGGCCTTGGGATTCGGTGTGGTCAGCAGCTTTTCACAATAGAAAATGGAGTTGGCTCCGGCCATAAAGGCCAGCGCCTGCATCTGATCGTTCATTTCCTCGCGCCCGGCGGACAGGCGCACGTGGGATTCGGGCATCATGATCCGTGCCACGGCAATGGTGCGGATAAACTCGAACGGGTCCAGGTCTTCCTGCTGCTCCAGCGGGGTGCCCGCCACCTTTACCAGCATATTGATCGGCACCGACTCCGGGTGCTGGGGCAGATTGGCCAGCTGCATCAACAGGCCGGCGCGGTCTTTTTCGCCCTCCCCCATGCCGACGATGCCACCGGCACAGACTTTCATGCCGGCGCGGCGCACGTTATCCAGGGTATTGAGGCGATCCTGGTAGGTGCGGGTGGTGATGATTTCCCCGTAGTATTCGGGCGAGGTATCGAGGTTGTGGTTGTAGTAGTCGAGTCCGGCCTCGGCCAGCATCTGCGCCTGCTCCGCTTTCAGCATTCCCAGGGTCATACAGGTTTCCATGCCCAAGGCCTTCACCTGGCGGACCATCTCGGCCACGGCGGGCAGGTCCCTGTCCTTGGGTGAACGCCAGGCGGCGCCCATGCAGAAACGGGTAGCGCCACTGTCCCGGGCGGCTTTCGCCTCTTCGATCACCTGCTCCAGCGCCAGCAACTGCTCTTTTTCCAGGCCGGTATCGTAGCGGGCGCTCTGGGGACAGTACTTGCAGTCCTCCGGACAGGCACCGGTCTTGATCGACAGCAGGGTGCTGAGCTGGACTTCATTGGCATTGAAATGCTGGCGGTGGACGACCTGGGCCTGAAACAGCAGATCATTAAACGGCTGTTTAAACAGTGCCAGAACCTCGTCGCGGCTCCAGTCGTGGCGAATCTCGGTGGCATGGCTGGCGGGCATCATTCATCTCTCATATAGTCTTATCCCAGCTCGCTATGATAGGTGAGCCAAAGCCTCTGTCAACCAAAAATGGATTTCAGGTTAACAACGATGGATAAAAGGGAAAGACCGCGGCTGGCCGCCTGCCCGTGGCCGGTCGGGGTGCGCCGCTTCAGTTATCGACTGTTCCCCGGCCACTGCCTGCTGTGCGGAACCCCATCCGGGCGCCCGCTGGACCTGTGCGCTGACTGCGAGGCGGATCTGCCGCTAAACCGGCCCAGCTGCCAGCGCTGCGCCCTGCCACTGGCAACCGCCCCGGACGGCGACCTCACCTGCGGTGCCTGCCTGGCCAGGCCGCCCCCCTTCCAGTATTGCGTGGCGCCGCTGCGCTACGAGTTCCCGGTGGACAGCCTGATCAACAGCTTTAAGTATCGTGGACAATTCAGTCGCGGCGCACTGCTGGCAGAGCTGTTGCTTGCCGCACTGCAGCAAACTGCGTTGCCCGAACTGATTGTGCCGGTGCCGCTGCACTGGCGGCGGCAGTTCCAGCGCGGCTTTAACCAAGCCGCCTGGCTGGCCAGCTACCTGGGGCGGCGGCTGGCTGTTCCAGTGGAGCGACAATTGCTCAGCCGCCACCGGCATACCCCCCACCAGCAGGGCGGCAGCCGTCAGCAGCGGCTGCACAATCTGCGCGGTGCCTTCCGACTCAACCGCTCACTGAGCGGTCAAACCATCGCCCTGGTGGACGACGTGATGACCACCGGCAGCACCGCCCGGGAATTGTCCGGGCTACTGATCAAGGGCGGCGCCGCCCGGGTGGATATCTGGTGCCTGGCGCGCACACCGCTGGAAAAATAACCAGTCGCCGCCGATAATGGCCGAACCCTTATTGCGCGTATGCTGTGTTATGACTTCAACCCTGTGGCAACAAATTCAACAGGAAGCTGCCGTGGTCGCCGCCGAAGAGCCGGTGCTGGCCAGCTTCCTGCAAGTCACCATCCTCAAACACGATTCGATGTTGGCGGCGCTGGGATTTTTGCTGGCGGAAAAACTCGGCTGCAGCGCCACCTCGCCCCTGACCCTGCACGAGGTCTTCGAGGAAGCGTTTGGCGCTGACCCGGAAATGGCGGACAAGGTCACCTGCGATATTCTCGCCATCTACAACCGGGATTCCGCCTGCCGCGACCTGTTTTCCACCTTCCTCTACTACAAGGGTTTTCACGCCCTGCAAGCCTGGCGCGCGGCCCACTGGCTGTGGCAACAGGGGCGCACTTCCCTGGCGCTGGTGCTGCAAAACCGCATTTCGGTGGTTTTCGGTGTGGATATCCACCCGGCGGCACAGATCGGCCGCGGCATCATGTTTGACCATGCCACCGGCATCGTCATTGGCGAAACCGCGGTGGTGGAAGACTGTGTCTCGATTCTCCAGTCGGTGACCCTGGGGGGAACCGGCAAGGTCAGTGGCGATCGCCACCCCAAGGTGCGGCGCGGCGTACTGATCGGTCCCGGCGCCAAAATTCTCGGCAATATCGAGATCGGTGCCGGTTCCAAAATTACCGCCGCCAGCGTGGTGCTGAATGACATTCCCCCCCACTCGGTGGTGGCCGGGGTGCCCGCAACCGTAGTGGGCACGATGGATATCGACGCCCCGGCCGAGTCGATGGACCAGGGGCTAACGGGCTGTTGTGACTAACCGAGAACACCAATCATGTCCAAATTAAAGAATGAAGCGGAACTGCTGAAAGAGGCTCTGAGGGTCGGCATGATCTACGCCGAAAAGCGCGGCGCGGCCAAATTTGAGGCCACCGACTCCGCCAACGACAAGGTGGAGTACATCTACAAGTTGCTGGTACACGACAAGCTGATACAACCCCTGGCCCACGAACAGCACGACATCCCCCACATGAAGCACAAGCTGGCGCTGTGGATCACCCGGCAATTGCCGGAGGGACATCGGCTATTGCAGTAACCGCTTCCCGCTAGCCGGCCCGAAACAGCAGCTCCGCAGCCGCCAACCGCCAACCGCCGGTACAGCGCAACATTCCTGCGGTGCGGGAACCACTCGATCAGGAAGGTGGCCAGGGCCTCCCAGAGGGATACCCAGGCGGCGACTGTCAGCCCTTCGGCAAACACATTTGCCACCACTGAGCGCGTTTCACCCAGCCACTGGTTGAGGGACAGCGCACAAAACAAAATGCTCATGCCGATCAGCAGGAAAACCATCGAGCGGGACATCATCTGGCGCATGTTGCGCTGCTCACAATCCACCCGGTAGAGAAAGAAATTATTGACGCTGCGACGAATGCGCGGCTCGTCCGGGGCACGGATCAGG
>NZ_JBFHQR010000012.1:0-34769 GCF_041592135.1 Porticoccus sp.
CGCCCGATCAGGTTCCAGCCCCCGGGAGACGGGGCGGGATAAACCGCCGTCTGGCGCGCGGCGATGCCGACACTGCCCCGGGCCACCTGGGCTCTCGGCGTCGCCAGGCGCGGGGCGGCAATGCGCTCGTCCACCTCGCCGAGGTAGGCAAACCCCGGCGCAAAACCGATTGCATACACCCGGTATTCCTGTGCCTGGTGCAACGCCACCACCTCATCGACACTGAGGTTGGCCCGGCGGGCGATGGCCTCCAGGTCGGGGCCTGATTCCAGGCTGTAGTAAACCGGCAATTCCACCCGTTTTCCGGAGAGCTCAGCGCTGTCGGGCATATCCTCGAGCACGGCGGTAATCTGTCGGGATAATGACGCCATATCGATGCGGTAGAGATCGAAAAGTACCAGTAGCGAGGCATAGGAGGGAATTAGGTCAATCAACAGATCGCCGAGCGCCTGCTCCAGCAACGCCACCGCCCGGTGCACCCGGTCGGCCACCTGGGGGCTGAGTTGCTCTGCAAAATAGATCATCAGTGCGTTCTCGCCCGCCGGCACCATTTTCACTGCTCGACCAGCTCCCTGATCCGGCGAATGAGGGCGACGCTGTCCGGGTTATCTCCGTGCACGCAGAGGGTATCCGGTGCCAGTATCAGTTTCCGGCCGCCCAGTGTGGTGACGCTGCCCTCCCGCTTTAACTGCGCCACCTGCGCCAGGGTTTGCTCCGGGCCGTGCACCGCCCCCATCACCGAGCGCGGCAACAGCAGGCCATTGTCACCGTAGCCCCGGTCGGCAAACGCCTCGAACCAGAGATCAATGCCCGCCTGGGCCGCTTCGCGGCGGTGTAACGCCGCCTCGGGTGTGGCCAGCAACATCAACCGCAGGGGGCGATAAAAACTGGCCACGGCATCCATCACCGCACGCCGCACTTTCTCATCGGCCATCATGTCGTTGTACAGGGCGCCGTGGGGCTTCACATAGTCGATGGACATGCCCCGGGAGCGGGCCATGCCATCGAGGGCGGCAATCTGGTAGTGCAACAGCGCCGCTATTTCTGTAGCGGTATGCGGCATGGAGCGGCGACCAAAGCCCTCCCGATCCTGATAACTGGGGTGGGCACCCACCGTTACCCCGTGTTGTGCTGCCAGTGCCAGGGTCTGCTGCATCGCCAGCTGGTCACCGGCGTGGAAACCACAGGCGATATTGGCCAGGTGGATGTGAGGCATCACCGCCTCGTCCACCCCAACACCTTCACCGAGATCGGCGTTTAACCACAACGGCATATCAGATCACTCTCCATCCTCGGTTTCAGAGTACCGCCAACTTGCTGTTGGGCAAATCGGTCACCAGCATACAGCCCGGACTGTGGGTAATACAAAATGGCGGGCGCGCCTGTTCCAGTGCCACCTGGGGTGTCACACCACAGGCCCAGAACAGGGGCAGCTCTCCCGGCCGGATGCTGACGGCATCGCCAAAATCCGGGTGATCGATATCATCGATGCCAATCAGCGCGGGGTCCCCCATGTGCACAGGGGCGCCGTGCACGGAGGGGAAGCGGGTGCAAATCTGTATCGCGCGAATGGCATCCGCGGCAACCATCGGCCGCATACTGACCACCATGTTGCCGCTGAAGCGCCCGGCGGAGCGGCACGGGATATGGGTGCGATACATGGGCACATTGACCCCTTCGCTGAGGTTGCGCACTTCCAGGCCGTCGGCGAGCAGCGCCTCCTCAAAGGAAAAGGAACAACCGAGTACAAAGGTCACCAGATCATCCCGCCAGTGGTTGACGATATCCCGCACCTCGCTGATCAGTTCTCCATGATGGAAGATGCGGTAGCGGGGAATATCCGTACGGATATCCAGATCCGCCCCCAGTTCCGGCAGGCTGTAATCGCCCGCCCGGGACATCCCGATCAGCGGGCAAGGTCGCGGATTAAACTGGCAGAATTGCAGGAATTCCCCCGCCCAGTCGGCGGGCAAAATTACCACGTTGCCCTGCACGTAGCCGGGACACTGTCCCGAGGTGTTGCCGTCGTACTCACCGTAGCGAATACGATCGCGCAATTGCCGGGGGGTAAATACCACTGACATTGAGCACTCCTGACAGAATCAGTTTCCATCGCCATTCAACCATTGATGCCCGGTTGATGGCCATACCCGAATGGGGGATCCCGGGCACAATGACAGGCGCCCACCGACCAGGGTGGCGCGTTGATCTCAAACCATGGGGAAGACAAAGAACGGGGGAATGGGAATGGGGACCACCCCCCCGTGTTGGCAGGCGAGCAGGTTCGATATTACCCGTCTTCGGGCGGTGCCCAAAGACAGGGTTTATCGCCCTGCCCGTCGCGCAGGCAACTGATCGGCGCCGGCCAGGCATTGGCCATGAGCCTCGTAAAATCCTTGTGGCTGATGTGCAACAGGTGGTTGTGATCACCACCTTCAATGTAGACATCCAGCCCGTTATCCAGCAACGTATTGTCGACCATCACATCCATATGAAAGGCCTCACCGAGACCGGGAATCGCCCCCTCGTCACAATCGGGGAACATATGGCGCAACTCCGCCTCCTCGGCGATCTCGTAGCCGTGCTGGCGGCCGTATTCCAACCATTCCAAAACCAGCTTATGGGAAGCCGGAATAACACACATGGCATAGCGGTCATCCTGTTTTACGATCACCGCCTTGGCCAGCTTCTCCGCCGGCACATGCGCCTCCCGGGCGGTGGCCAGCGAACTGCACGTCTGCGCATGCTTCAGTATTTCGTAATTAATATGGTTCTGGCTGAGATAGTCAGCCAGTACGGAAGAGACACCCATGACATAGCACCTCTCACTCTCTCAGATTACTTCAGTATTCAGTATAGTTCCTCAGCCAGCGCCTCCCCGTGGCTATCAATACTGATTCGATCTATCAGCTATCTCCGTAAATATCTGTTATTGCTAGCAGTAATTTTTCTTCCGCCATAAAAAAGGCCGCTGGATAGCTGCACATTGCACAGCTATCCAGCGGCCAAATTTAACGTTATCGCTGTCGCGGGAAGGGTCCGGAGACCCCTCCCCGCTCGCCATCAGTGGCCCAGACCATCCACATAGAGGTAGTCGTAGCCGAGCCAGATAAAGACGGTGCAGAGCATCAGGGTCAGCAGCATGGCCGGTGTGCCCTTGCGGAACCACAGGCTCGGCGTAATCGCCAGTGCCGGGTTGCCGGTCTGCTTGGCCAGCCGCTCGGAAATCGTCACGATATAGACATTGGCGGTGGAACCGATGTGGGAACCATTGCCGCCCATGCCCACGCCCATGGCCAGTGCCCACCACATCACACTGACATTGACACCCTGGTGTTGCAGGCCGGCCAGCACCGGAATCATGGCGGCAGTGAAGGGAATGTTGTCGATCAGTGCGGACAGGATCGCCGCCACCCACAGCAGCAACAATGCCGCACCCAGGGGGTGTTCAATGATGATCGGTTTGAACTGCTCACCAATCAGCTCCAGCAAGCCGCTTTTTTCCACGCCGCCGATCAGGATAAACAGCGCGATAAAGAACATCAGCAGCGGGGTCTCTAGGTGTCCGGTAACCTTGTCCAGGTCCACCTTGCGGGACAGAAAAACCAGAATGGTCAGGGCAATCGCCGCCACCATCCAGGGCTCCCAACCCAGTTTTGTGTGGAAAACGAACAGGACCACCATCATCGCCATGACCACCAGGGATTTTTGCCACAGGCGCTTGTTTTTGTAGCGCGCTACCGACTCAAACTTGCCACAGGGAATCGCAAGCTCCTTGGGAAACAGGAACTTCATGGCTATCAAAATCGCAACCCAGGCCAGCGCCACCGGCGGCCCCATATGGATAATGAAGGTATTGAAGTCGATGCCCGCTGCGGAGCCGATCATCAGGTTCGGCGGGTCACCCACCAGCGTCGCCACACCACCGGTATCGGACAGCAGCGCCGCCGCCAGCAGGTAGGGAATGGGTGACACCCCCATGGACTGACAAATCAGAATAATCAACGGGCCAAAGATGATGACCGTGGTCACGTTATCCAGCAGCAGTGAAATCACGGTCACCGCCGTGCCCAGGAAAATCATCAAGCGCAACTGGGAGCCGCCACTCTGTTTGGCCAGGTACTCGGCCATATGCTCAAAGCCGCCGGTACTGATCATGATGGACACCACGATCATCATGATGGCAAGCAGGAACACCACGTTCCAGTCGATGGCATGTAAAGCCAGTTCAGGGGAGTAAAAACCAAAGATCTGGCCGGCAATGATGATCGCACCGGCACCGGCCATGGCGAACTTGGCGCGGTTATAGCCGTGCACGTGTTCGGTGAAAATGCCGAGAAATGTGAGCACCAGTATCGACCCTGCCACAATCATAGGGTCTGTCAGTTCATACATTCGAAAACTCCATATACAAGAGGTTGGATGGGGGGTAGTAATCGTTAACAGCTTCGTCAAAACGACACCGCGAATAGCGGCGTAATACCTGCCAGCACCTATTTGTTGCGCACAGAAAACAACTACTGGGGGCACCGCCAACCGGAATGGCAATCAATTATTCAAGCGCAAGCTGGAAATAGGCCGGGGGCGAAGCCTACAGATGTCGGGCAGGCCGATACTTGACGGGAATCAATGGGGCGGTGCGCGAATGCCATTCAGTTGATAAATGGCGCTTTGTGGTGGGGAACCATGCGCCTCCGCAACCAGTTCAGGAAACGGAGCAACTGAAAGTGACAGCTCTTCCGCCAAAGACAGCAGCGGTTCGTCGTGGTCGTCAAAACTGAATTTGACCAGCACAGAATGGTGTTCGGAGGACGGCTGATCATCCGGGAAAATACCGGGTAACGACTTGGCACTGACCAGTGAGCTGAGCGTGATCAGCAAGGCGAACAGCAGGGAATAAAGCAACGAGGGTATCCCGTGTAAAACGTCCATCGGACCCAGGCGGACGGCGGATTTGGCGCCGCCTGGCCGCGGGCGCGGATTGTAGCAAAAACTTTTCGCCGCAACCCCTGCCGCAACGCCAGCAGTGAAATTATTTCCACCCTTTTTTAACGTTAAGGGTTCCTTAAGTATTGCCAGCTACCCTGCTAGGCAATACACCAGTAAAGGGTAAGGAAATGAGTCACAGCACAACCATGGGTGCCGAACTCACCAGGATCACTGACAACTCGTTCCGCAGCCTGCGACAACTGCTGTACCCGGCTCCCCAGCTGACATTGCACGGACGGTATTCCCGCGACAGGGCTGTTGTCGAAAACTATGTCGCCCGCCAGTTTGAAGCCACCTATAACGCCAGGGTCTCGGCCTTCATGCCGCTGTTCCTGGGACTGAGCTGCAACAGGCAGCTCAGCGCCGTCACCGGCATCAACCCGGCGACAGAACAGCCGCTCTTTCTCGAGCAGTATCTGGACCATGCCATCGAGGCTGAGATCAGGCGCGCCTTCCATACCGACGTGAGCCGTCTCGGCATTGCCGAAATCGGCAACCTCGCAGCCACCCAGCGCGGCTCAAGCCAATTGCTCTTCATCCTGTTGGCCGCCACCCTGCACCGCGCAGGATTTCGCTGGCTGACCTTCACCGCCACACCCCAGGTGCGGAAGACCATCTGCAGACTGGGTTTTGAACTGCGGGTGATCACCGAAGCCAGCGCGGACCGGTTGAGCGACGACGACGCCGACCGCTGGGGCAGCTATTACCAGAGCCAGCCACTGGTGGTGGTTGGCGACCTGAATCACGGCATGGACGTCATCGCTTCCAAGCGCATGCTGAGCGGTACCCTGGCACTGTACTGCAATCGTATCGACACATTGGCTGCCCAAATCCAGCACGGAGTACAAGATGCCGAACATTATTTCGCAGCTTGAATACCTCTGCGAACCGGGCCAGGTAGTCGCCCGAAACGGCAGCACCGAGATGACCGGCGCTCAGCTGGTTGCCGCCTGTCGGCAACTGGTGGAGATATTTTCCAGCCTGGGTATCCGCAACCTGGCTCTGCATGCCGACAACGGCCTGGATTGGGTGATTGTCGACCTGGCCTGCCAGCAGGCAGACATCTGCCTGCTACCACTGCCGACATTTTTTTCCATAGCCCAGTTGAAACACGCACTACGGGAAACGCCGGTTGACGCCATCATCAGTGACAATCCGGCGGTGGCCAACATTCTCGACCATATCCTCAGCACCGAGATGCTGTCCGGCAGCGGCCAGCTACAGCTCATCCGCGTCGACCAGATTCATCCGCCAGCCCTGCTGCCCCACTGCACCGGCAAGATTACCTACACCTCCGGTTCCACCGGCACCCCCAAGGGAGTCTGCCTCAGCAACTATCAACTGCTGGAGCAGGCGGCAGTGCTGGCCAATGCGGTCGGGTTAATGCGGCCGCGCCACCTGTGCCTGTTGCCGCTCAGCACCCTGCTGGAAAATGTGGCCGGCATCTATGCGCCATTGCTGGCCGGGGGTGAAATCATTGTACCGCCGCTGCGGGAACTGGGTTTCTGCGGCAGCTCCTCTGTCAATGCCGCCACCATGACCGCCACCATCAGTCGCTATCAACCTAACAGCCTGATCCTCACACCGCAGCTGTTGTTGCTGCTGGTGACCGCCGCCGGCGCCGGATGGACTGTTCCCGAGTCGCTGCAGTTTGTTGCTGTCGGCGGCGGCCGCGTCGCCGAAGCGCTGTTGCACCGCGCCCGGCAATTGGGCATACCGGCCTACGAGGGCTATGGGCTGTCCGAGTGTGCCTCGGTGGTCAGCCTCAACACCCCCGGCAACCATCAACCGGGCAGCTGTGGCAGACCTTTGCCCCACCTCGGTATCCGCATTATCGACGCCGAAGTGGTGGTGACCGGCAACCCCATGCTCGGCTACGTCAACGACCCGGCAAGCTGGGGCAACCAGGCCATTTATACCGGCGATCTGGGCTACCTGGACGAGCGGGGTTTCCTGCATATCAACGGTCGCCGCAAGAACCTGATCATTTCAAGCTATGGCCGCAATATAAATCCCGAGTGGATCGAATCCGAGTTTCTCGACAACCCCATGTTCTGTGAATTCGTGGTGTTCGGCGAAGCGAGACCCCATTGCGTGGCCCTGCTGACAGCCCGTCAAAGCAATATCAGTACGGCACAGATTCAACAGGCCATTGACGAGATCAACCAGCGACTGCCGGATTATGCCCGTATCGGCAATTGGCTTCGCTTTCCCGCGCCGCTCACCACCAACCCGTCACTGATTACCGATAACGGCAGACCCAGACGTGCTGCCATTGCCGATTATTACGCCGCCCTGATCGCGGGGCTCTACGATGCTGAATTGAAGGAGCAGAGTGCATGACAAATCTCAGGATGCCGACACTGGACTTGCACGAGGCTACCCAGGGAAGCGCCACCGCTCCCGCAAACCCGCCCGTGGCACTCTCCTTTTCAGAGAAGTACGACCGCGACCACGCCGAGCAATACTATCTCAAGCATCACGAGACCCTGGCCAGGAGGCTTTCAAACTGGCGCGAAGTCGAGTTGGCGCGCCACTCCCTGACGGATGCCGGCAATCCCGAAACGGTGCTGGATCTGCCCTGCGGCGCGGGAAGATTCTGGCCCCTGTTGGCTGAAAACAGCCGTCGGCGGATTTATGCCGCCGACAACTCCGCCGACATGCTGCAAGTGGCCATGACCAGCCAACCGGAATACATCACCGATCGGGTGGTGCCCTTCAAAACCTCTGCTTTTGCCATCGACATGGGCGACGCCTCCGTCGACAGCATCTTCTGCATGCGCCTGATGCACCACATCGCCGACCACCGTCACCGCCTGGCCATGTTGCAAGAGTTTCATCGCGTGACCCGGGGCACGGTTATCCTCTCCCTCTGGGTGGATGGCAACGTCAAGGCCTGGCGCCGCAAACGCCTGGAAGAAAAAAGGGCCGCCCGCAAAGGTCGCGATGCCAACCAGAATCGCTTTGTGGTCAGCCGCCAGCAAATTGAATCCGAGTTCCGGGAAGCCAATTTCAGTATTATCAATCACCGGGACTTCATGCCGGGTTATGCTATGTGGCGAATGTACACATTGCGTAAGGAACATAATAATGAACAGCCTTTCAACGCCCCGTGATACAGCCAGGGCCCCGCTCTCATTTGACGACTGGTGGCAATTGCAGGGTGATTGGGTGGAAGAACCCAACCGGCGCCGCGGCGGTGAAAGTGGCGTCAAGCGCTGCCAGCTAAAGGGGCAAACCTATTACGTCAAAAGACAGGTCGGCCACCTTTTCCGCAACCTGAGACACCCGCTGGGTTGCCCCACCATTGTGCGCGAGGCCCATCGCCTGGAAATCTGCCGACAGTTAGGGGTGGCCGCACCGGAAATCGTTTTCTGCCAGGTGCGCCGCGGCGGGGACAAGCCGCGATCCCTGCTGGTGACCCGCGAATTGCCCGGCTATCGGTCTGTGGAAGAATGGTATGCCAGCGAGCCAGATGGCCCCGCCAGGCAACAATTGTTAAACCATATCTACGCCCGGCTGGGGGAAACCCTGGCCCGGCTGCACAACGGTCGCTGGCAGCACGGCTGCCTCTACGACAAGCACGTATTTTTCAAACCCGTTGCGGGAAATAGCAACGATGTGGAGGTCGCGCTGATCGACCTGGAAAAATGTCGCCGCAAGCTGACGGTTGCCCGGGCATCGAAACGCGATGTGTTGCAATTGCGCCGCCATATGCCCGACCTGACCGGCGCCAACTGGCGAACATTTGTCGATCACTACAGCCCCCATGTAAACCTGACAGCAACCAGAGCGAGACCATGGCTTTCTTTGACCAATTGACCGAAGCAACCACCGCCGAGCGCCAACAACTGCTGAGCGCACCGATCATTCAACAGGCGCTGGCGGGCGACATTACCCTCGACGATTACGTCGCTTTCCTGGAACAGGCCTACCACCACGTCAAGCACACCACGCCGCTGCTGATGGCGGTGGGATCGAGGCTGCCGGAAGACAAGGAGTGGCTCCGCGATGCCGTGGCGGAATACATCGAAGAGGAAGTGGGTCACCAGGAATGGATACTCAACGACATTGCCGCCTGCGGCTATGACAAGGAAATCGTGCGCCACAGCACCCCGCACCCGGAAACGGAATTGATGGTTGCCTACGCCTACGACACCGTCAACCGTATCAATCCGATCGGCTTTTTCGGCATGGTGCAGGTGCTGGAAGGCACCAGTGTCAGCATCGCCGAAAACGCCGCCGACAAGATCCGCGCAACCCTCAAGCTGCCGCAACAGGCCTTCTCCTACATGTATTCCCACGGCTCACTGGACCAGCAACACATTAAATTCTTCGAGAATCTGATGAATCGGATCGAATCGCCGGCGGAGCAGGCCCAGATCATTCACTCGGCAAAAATGTTCTACCGCCTCTACGGGGATATTTTCCGCTCCCTGCACAGCGACCACGGCATCCCCCAGGCGGCCTGATGGAGCTGTTTAGATGAACCTGAAAAACAGCACCATTGTTTTGACCGGCGCCTCCGGAGGCATCGGCGCCGCCGTGGCCACCGCCCTGGCGCACCAGGGCGCCAGGCTGTTGCTGGTGGGCCGCCAAGCCGAAGGCCTGCAAGCTCTCGCGCGTCGACTGCCCGGCGAGCATCATCCGGTGGTGGCCGATATCGCCAGCGACAGCGGTCGACAACTGATCGAGCAGCACGCGGTGCAGTTCGGTCCCATCGACCTGCTGGTGAATCTGGCGGGCATCCTGGATTTCCAGCTGTTCGAACAGCAACCGGAAACCGTCATCGAACAGACGGTCATCACCAACCTGCTGTCCCCGATGCTGCTCACCCGGCGCCTGATTCCGCTGTTGAAAGGTCGGCCGGAGTCGGCCATCGTCAATGTCGGCTCCACCTTCGGCAGCATTGGCCACCCCGGCTTTGCCAGCTACTGCGCCAGTAAATTCGGGCTGCGGGGCTTTTCCGAAGCCCTGCGCCGGGAGCTGGCGGACACCTCCGTGAAAGTGTTTTACCTGGCGCCCAGAGCCACGGCCACCAACCTGAATTCCGATGCCGTCACCGCCCTCAACCTGGCGCTCGGCAACAAAACCGATTCGCCACAGCAGGTGGCGGAGGCGCTGGTCCAGCTGGTGACGTCCAATCGCCACCAGCATTACATGGGCTGGCCGGAGAAACTGTTTGTGCGCATCAACGCCCTGTTTCCCGGCATCGTCCACAGCGCCCTGGTGAAAAAAATTCCCGTTATCAAACAATACGCCGAGCACCAGCTCGAGTCGAAATAACCCCTTTTAAATGGAGAGCATTGTGATGAATCGACGGTTATCCGCCGTACTGACGGCCGCAGCCACCCTGTTTGCCCTGCCCGCCAACAACCTCTGGGCAGGCGTCAACGAAGACATCAGTTCCCTGCAACATCGCTGGGCAGAGGTTAATTACCAGCTGCAGGGCAAGGCCCAGGTGGCCGCCTTTGAATCCCTGACCGCGGATGCAGACCGGGTCGTCTCCACCTATCCTGGCGATGCGGCACCGCTGATCTGGCGCGGCATCATCAAATCCACCCATGCCGGTGCCAAGGGCGGTCTCGGCGCCCTGGGGCTGGCCAAGTCCTCCAAGGCGGATCTGGAGGCGGCCATGGAAATCGACCCGCAGGCACTGGATGGCTCCGCCTACACCAGCCTCGGCACCCTGTATTTTAATGTCCCCGGCTGGCCGATCGGCTTTGGCGACGACAAGAAAGCCGAAGAACTGCTGCGCAAGGCGCTGACCATCAATCCCAACGGTATTGATAGCAACTACTTTTTCGGTGACTATCTGCTCAAGCAGAAACGTTACGCCGAGGCAAAAAACTATCTCCTCAAGGCCCGCAATGCGCCGCCCCGGCCCAGCCGTCCGCTGGCGGATAGCGGACGGCAACAGGAGATCAGTGACGCCCTGGCAACTGCCGAGAAAAAGCTCAAGGACTAGGGCCTGTTCACACCCATTGAATTATCACTGCTGGAGGTCATTTTTTCGTCCGGCTAGGCAGAAGGAGTGAAAATAGTGGTTCTATTTGATCGACTGATAACAACGCTGGGCGGGAAAATGGCCCCAGCCCTTCGGGTTGCGGCTAAAAAGCCACCACTTGGCGTTGCTCGCACCCAAAGCACTCGCTCCGCTCGCGGGGCAGGCTCTCACTCATTTGGAATGACCAAACTATATTCCTCGCGCCTAAATTGGTGGCTTTTTAGTCACAACAGGGACAACTCAATGGATGTGAACAGGCCCTACTGCAGCTGATGCAAATATTGTTGGTTGAAGACGATGGTCCGTTAGCCCGCGGCCTCCAGACCGCCCTGGCCAAGCAGGGCTATTCCGTTAATCACGTGGAGACCGGTGACGCCTGTCTGCACGTGGTGGCCGTCGAACCGCCGGATATCATTATTCTCGACCTGGGGCTACCGGACATGGATGGCCTTAAGGTGTTGCAGAAAATACGCGAGAAACTGGCCACCCTGCCGGTGCTGCTGCTGACCGCCCGGGACTCGGTGGACGACAAGGTGGCCGGACTCGACTCCGGCGCCGACGACTACCTGGCCAAGCCCTTTGAAATGACCGAGCTGCTGGCTCGACTGCGGGTGCTGGAACGGCGCCTGGGCACGGTGAAATCCAACTACATCACCCTCGGCGACGTATCCCTGGACACCGCCAGCCAGTCGGTGTTCTACCGGGAGGAACGACAGGAGTTATCCCGCAAGGAATACATGCTGCTGAAAAGCCTGATGGAAAATGCCGGCAAGATCCTGACCCGGAGCACACTGGAAGCCCGCCTCTACAGCTGGGATGAAGAGGTGTGCAGCAATGCCCTGGAAGTCCACATCCACCACCTCAGGAAAAAACTTGGCGCCGACTTCATCAAGACCGTGCGCGGGGTTGGCTACAAGGTCAACCGCCTGTGAGGTCTATCCGCCTCTTCCTGATTGCCGCCATCCTGGCGGTACTGACCCTGTTCAACTTTGTGGCGGCGCTACAGGGCTACCGTTCCAGCCTGAATGAGGCGGAACAGCTATTCGACCGGCAGCTCTATCAAACCGTCGAGCTGATCGCCAACCTGCATACCGGCCTCCTCCAGTCCAGGCTGGCCCACCAGAGCAACCTGGCCTACCAGGTCTGGCACGACAATAAACTGGTGGCGCTCTCTTCCACCTCTCTGACGAAACCCATAAGCGATTTCTCACCGGGTTTTGGGCACGCCAATTTCGATGGCTACCGCTGGCGCACCCTGGTGTACTACGACACTTCCGACGACAACTGGGTGATCGCCGCGGAGCGCACCGATTTGCGCTATGCGCTGGCGGAAAATGTCATCGCCCAGGCGGTGCTGCCTATTCTGCTCGGCATCCCCCTGGCGGGACTGTTGATCTGGCTGATCGTCAGTCGCGGTTTGAAACCCCTGCGGGATCTCTCTGAACAGTTAAAAAACAAACAGGCCAACGACCTGGCAGCCATTGAAATACCCGACCTGAAAAGCGAGTTGGAGCAGGTTAACCATTCCATCAACGCGCTGATGCATCGCCTGGGCTCAGCGCTCGACCGGGAAAAGCGTTTCACCGCCGACGCCGCCCACGAGTTGCGCACGCCGATCAGCGCCCTCAAGGTCCAGTTGCACAACCTGCGGGACGAGGTTCCCCCCGGCAATGAGGCCTTTGCCCAGCTGGAGGCCGGGGTGGAGCGCATGCAGCACCTGGTGGAACAGCTGCTGTCGCTGTATCGCTCGACGCCGGAGGAGTTCTCGCGCAATTTCACCCGTCTCAATCTGTACCAGCTGGCCCAGGAGGTGATCGCCGGCCAGCACGAGGACTTTGAGAAAAAACAGCAACTGCTGGAGCTGGTGGGGGAGGACTGCTTCGTGGAAGGCGACCCCTTTGCCCTCACCACCCTGCTGCAGAACCTGCTCAGCAACGCCAACAAGTACACGCCAGAAGCGGGCTCCGTGCGGGTTACCGCGGAACCTGTCGGCAACCATGTGTGCCTGAAGGTAGAGGATTCCGGAGCCGGCATATCCCCGACGGACTACAGCCGAGTGTTTGAACGCTTTCAGCGCCTGAACAACAAACGTGAAGTCGCCTCCACCCAGGGTTGCGGACTGGGATTGACCATTGTCCGGCACATTGCCGACCTGCACCACGCCCGCGCCAGTATCGCCCCGTCCAGCTTTGACAGTGGTGCGGCCTTTATCATTTTCTTTAACAAGGCCAGGGATGATCAACATCATTAAACCACTGCGCAAAACACTGCACTGCCTGCTGGTGGGGCTGTCTGTACTCTGGGCAACCATCAGTACAGCGGGCACACCGGTCATCGAGATCAGGATCAAGGACCATTTGTTCTTTCCCGACACCGTGCCCGTCCCGGTTGACACCAAGGTCAAGCTGCTGGTGATTAACGAGGACAGTACCCCGGAAGAATTCGAGAGCTACGAACTCAACCGGGAAAAGGTGATCCCCGGCCATCACAAGGCGATCATTTTCATCGGTCCACTGCCGGCGGGGGAATACCCCTTCTTCGGCGAGTTCTATCCTAAAACGGCCCAGGGAAAAGTGGTGGTGACACCGTGAACAGGGAGGTACCCCCGGCATGTTTCTAAGTTCTGTTGTGCTGATACTGCAGGAAATCCTCGAGGCCGCCCTGCTGGTCAGCCTGTTACTGGCCTTTAGCCGCATCAACAATCTGCGCCTCTACTGGATGGGCGGCGCCCTGTGCCTGGGTTTCGCAGGTGCACTGCTGTTATCGCTGAACATGGTGGCGGTCTCAGAATGGTTCGACTACGTGGGGCAGGAAGTGGTCAACGCCTCACTGCAATTGTCGATCACCCTGCTATTGACCCTGCTGACCCTGCTCTACACCCTGGGCAGCCCCGCAACCCTGCGCTGGCTGCCGCTCTGCATGGTGCTGAGCGTGGCCTGCGCCCTCACCCGGGAAGGCTCCGAGGTCTTTATCTATATCCAGGGCGCCCTCAGTCAACCGCCCCACGTCCGCCCCACCCTCACCGGAGCGGGAATCGGAGCGGGAATCGGCATCAGCGCGGGTGTCCTGCTCTACTACGGCTTGCTCGGCCTGCCCAGGCACTGGGTTGTCCCCAGCTGTCTGCTGCTGATGGCGATGATTGCCGGAAATATGGCGGCCCAGGCCGCGATGTTGCTGATCCAGGCCGATTGGCTACCCTATTCACTGGTAATTTGGGACAGCTCCGGCTGGCTGCCGGAAAACTCTATTACCGGTCACTTGCTCTATGCATTGATCGGCTACGAGGCGACGCCATCGCTGCTGCAGGCGCTGGCCTACGGCGCGGGCATCCTCAGTGTTGCACTGGCCTGGCACGTTGGGCGCATCCGCCGCACAACAGCCTCCTGACCAATCTTATTCAACGGGAACAAACCATTGAGCATGCCATTGCGCCCATCATCCAGATTAGCCTGTCGCTGCCTGTTGGCGGTCGGCTGTGCGATCACCACTGTCACCGTCAGGGCTGACGGCACCACCGTGGACAAGATCTACCATCCCTATGTCTACGCGCTGGAGCGGGAGCTTGAATGGCGGGCTGTTTACGAGGATGAGCAGCCCAAACAGCTGGATAATCGCCAGTTACATCGATTTGCCTACGGCCAGGCCATTAATGACCGGTGGTTCGGTGAAATCTACCTGACCGGCGAGCGCACCGATCACAGCGGGTTTCAGCTCGAGGGATACGAGTTGGAGGCCCGATGGCAGCTTACCGAGCAGGGCGAATACTGGGCCGATTGGGGCATGCTGTTTGAGCTTGAAAAAGCGGCCCATAAGGATAGCTGGGAATATACCACCGGGATACTGGCGGAAAAGGAATGGGGACGCTGGAGCGGCACCGCCAACTTTATGGTCGCCAGCGAGTGGGGCTCCGACACCAACGACGAACTGGAATCCTCACTGGGCTTGCAGGGTCGATACCGATTGTCGCCCTCCCTCGAGCCGGCCATTGAATTCTACAGCGGCGATAAAACCAGGGTGCTGGGTCCGGTGCTACTGGGAGAGGTCAGAATGGCGGGGAGGCAAAAACTGCATTGGGAATTGGGTATGCTGTTCGGGCTGGACAAGAGCAGCACTAACAATACCCTGAGGGCGCTGATCGAATACGAATTTTAAGGCCCGAGGCGGGGGCGCCGCGGGCTGCTATCCCCCGCGAAAATGCCCCGTCGCCGTGCGGACTTAGCCTTCTGACAGCAACTCCACCTTGTAGCCGTCGGGATCTGCCACAAACGCCAGCACGGTGGCACCGTGTTGCATCGGACCCGGCTCGCGAATTACCCTGCCCCCCGCTGCGCGGATGCGGTCGCACGCCGCGTAGACATCCTCCACACCGATGGCGATATGGCCGTAGCCCTCACCCAAATCGTAGTGTTCGGTATCCCAGTTATGGGTCAGTTCCAGCACGGTATTCTGCGACTCCGCTCCATAACCCAGAAACGCCAGGGTAAAGCGTCCCTCTGGATAATCCTTGCGCCGCAGCAGCTGCATACCCAGCACATCGGTATAAAATGCAATGGAATTGTCCAGATTGCCCACTCGCAACATAGTGTGTAAAAGACGCATGACAGCCTCCTAACGTACCTCAATAAATCCAGCTTGTACTAAACAGCTGTCCACGAAAAAAGATTTGGCGTTCTACCCCAGAGAGCCCACAATTTCTACGTTATGGCCGATATCTGCTTCCAATTGAGCCGCGAACGCGGATGCATCCCTAGCCTTTCCAACTAGTCGTTCAAAAATATTTCGTCGCAAGTCTACGTGCCAATACTCACCATAAAAACCCTGAAAATAGAACACCCCCCAACCATTAACTCCGGGATCTTTGGGCGTAACTGTCGTATAGCCGAAGCCTCCAGTCTGCGCCGAGCCAAAATCGATTGGCTGCCAGCTTTTTGAAATTGAAGCTAAGAGAGGCGAAGTAAGCTGCATAATAGGCATAAACTTAAACCCACAAGTGTCACCTTTGGCCGCTACTGCATGCCCCCCTACTTCAGGAAAACAGGACCCAGTTATTATTTCATCCAGCCTATTTTTTAACTCACCAAACCCAGTAATATTGGACGTGACAGTAAACTGGGCCGCAGCCTGGCTCCCTACCCAATAAATCCCCTGATTATTCTCGATGGCATAATATCCATCACTAATTTTTGCTATTGCAGGACTACCCCCTGACCTAGCCAATATAAAGTCAATCGCCTGATCAAAGTCACAATAGATGCGTTCTACTAGTTCACCGAAATTAGCCGAATCAAACCTTCTATAGATATCATAAATTCTCTGGTGAGCGATCTCTACAGCGACATCTGTGGCATAAGCTATTGCCGTATATTTATCAAGAAAAAACACTTTCAACCCATAAACAGGTTTCTTGCCTGACTTTATTTCATCGAAGGTATATTTCGTATCCGCCATAATCCATACAGTGTTCTCTTCGATAGCTGCTATCGCTAAGGTCATTGATAACCCCTTGGACCAACAAAAAGCCGGGCACAGCCCGGCTTCGATACGTCAAAAATTGCAACCTAGTTGGTAAATACCGGCGCCGCCACGTATTCCCACAACAGCACGGTGGCCACCAGCACCACCACCACATAGACCAGCGCCATGGCGAAGACGGCACTGGCATAGAGAAAACCCTGATCTTCCGGCACATGCATCACATCGGGAATACCCAGGTACATCAGGCGGATGGCGTAACCACAGGCGGCGGTCGCCAACAGCAGATCCAGCCACCAGATCGGATAGACGGCGAAAATTCCCGCCAGAAAGACCGGGGTGCAACACAGCCCCATAAACACAAAGCCCTTGAAAGCGGTGGAATCCGCCTGGTAGGTCTTGGACATCCAGCCGATCATCCAGCCGATAAAGATCAGTGCGCCCATCAGGGCAACGTAGAACAACACCATCAGCGGGATGGCGCTGCCTTCCGTAATACGGGTGGGTTCATCGCCAATGATGGTCCAGCCGAATTGGGTGGTTCCGACGTAAAAGCCGATAGCCGGCAACATGGCAAGGAATATAAAGTAAATGCTCATCCGCTTGAGGGTTTCATCGGACAGCGCACCAATTTTCTTCCACTCTGACTGTGGATCGTAAAGTAACCCAACAATATGACCTAACATAACATCCCCGTTTTTTGTTGTGTAATAGAATCAGCTGACCCCGGGAACTGCTTTTTTAGCCCTTGGTAGCAGTTTTTATACTTCTGAAGTCAAACCTATGACTTGATCAAAGTCAACCAAGGGGCGTAGAAAACTGAATTGTTAATGGTGCATATGCTGGTGCATATCGCCAGAGGCCTCCGTGGCAGAGCCCGGTGCGGCCGGATGCTGGTGGGCATGGGCAACCGCGCTCCACAGGGTCCAGCCCCCGAACAGTATCAGCACCAGCGCCATGACGGTTCTGAGCACCCGACCCTGCAACCAGCGTTTCAACTGGCTGGAAAATACGCCGCCCGCCAGCATGGCGGGCAGGGTGCCAACGCCGAATGCCGCCATGGCCAGGGCGCCGGATAGGGGTTCCGCGGTCGCGGCGGCAAAGGCCAGCGCGGAGTAAACCAGACCGCAGGGCAGCCAGCCCCAGATCATGCCAAACAGGAATGCCCGACCCACCGTGCGCACCTGAAACAGCCCCTTGCCCAGTGGCTCGAGACGCCGCCACAGGTGTTGCCCCGCCCTTTCGAGCCAGCCGAGCAGCCGCCACCAATCCGCCAGATACAGCCCCATCAGGATCAACAGGATGCCGGCCAAGGCTCGCAACCAGGGACCGAGGGACAGGAAGTCGCGGCCAAACAAACCCAGCAGTCCCACCAGGGCACCGGCGACAGCATAGGAGGTGATGCGACCCAGGTTGTAGCTGCACAGGATCGGCCAGCGGGCGCTGTTCTGGTCGGCGGCAAAACCCAGCGCGGCGACAATGCCGCCGCACATGCCGACGCAGTGGCCGGCCCCCATCAGGCCGATCACCAACATCGCCAGCACCGACATTTCCGCAGACTCCACCATGATTACGGCTCCCTGTGTTTATGGTCCGCTGTGTTGCTGTCGCTGCCCTGGCTGTCCTGAGGCGCAAGATCGTCATCATCCTCAAACAGAATGCGGTCCGCATCGCCGTCCAGATCGTCGTACTGACCGTTGTTCACGGCCCAGACAAAAATCCACACCGCCAGGGCGCAGAAGATCAGGGAAACCGGTATCAGAAGATATAAACTGGCCATTATTCAAATACCTATCGATAGTATCGAAAAATAAAATCAGGTTGTCGCGCAGGGGTCCGGGACACCAACAGCGAGTTCCGCCCGCTTGTTGCGGCCGAGACGCAACGCATTCGCCACCACCAGCAGCGAGCTGGTGGACATACCGATGGCCGCCGCCCAGGGTGGAACCAAACCGCAGGCTGCCAGCGGCAGCGCCAACAGGTTATAACACACCGCCCAGCCGAGATTCTGCAGGATCACCACGCGGGTTCGCCGGGCCAGCGAGACCGCATCAGGCAGGGTACACAGGTTGCCGGAGAGCAAAATGCTGTCTGCGTGAATGCGGGCAAAATCACTGGCATCCCCCAGCGCCACCGACGCATCAGCACCACTCAGTACCGGGACATCGTTAATGCCATCCCCCACCATCACCACCCGGCGACCCAGTCGTTGGCTGCAGTTCACCCAGGCCAGTTTTGCGCCGGGTGTCAATGCCCCATGGGCCTCGCGAATACCCAGTTTGGCCGCCATATCGGCGACGGCCTCGGCGCGGTCACCGCTCAACAGGACCACCTCTACCGACTGCTGCTGCAGGCGCGCCACCGCATCCTGGGCACCGGGCCGCAATTGGTCCTGCAACAGAATCCAGCCAAGGGGTCTGGTGCCTTCACCCAGCAATAACGGCAACTGCCCGGGTGCGAGTGCCGGCAAGGGCGGATTGGCAAACCCCAGTTGCTCCGCCACGAAATGGGGCTGGCCGATGGCACAGGCCATGCCCTGTCGCCGCGCACAGACGCCGGCACCCACCCGCTGATCAATATCGCTGAGCTCACAACTGGGCCTGACGCCCTCAAAGGCCCTGGCAATGGGGTGGCGGGAACCGACCTCAAACGCCGCCGCGAGGCTTAACAATTCCGGTGCCTGCTGTTCCGCCAGGGGAATTACCGCAGCGACACGCATATTTCCCAGCGTCAAGGTACCCGTTTTATCGAACACCAGTTGGTCAACCCTGGACAGGACATCCAATATCTGGCCGCGACTGATCAAAAAACCGCGCTGCCGCAATGCCCCGGTGGCCACCGCGATGGCCGCCGGCGTGGCCAGGGACAGGGCGCAGGGACAGGTCACCACCAGTACCGACAACACCACCCACAGCGCTTGCTCAGGTTGATGCTGCCACCACCACCACCCGACCGCGACGGCGATCAACAACACCGCGCCGACAAAATAGCCCGCCAGCTGATCCGCCAGCGCCACCTGAACCGGCTTTTCGCTGCGGGCCTTTTCCACCAGGCGCAGAATCGCGGACAGCCGGGTGCGGTTGCCCACGGCCGCTACGCGAATCACCAGGGGATTTTCACTGTTCACCGTCCCGGCACTGACGCTGTCGCCCATGCGCTTGCCAACCGGCAGTTGTTCACCGGTGAGTACCGCCTCGACCACACTGCTGCGCCCCCGTTCGATTTCGCCATCGCAGGGGATGGTGTCTCCGGCGGAAACGCGGATCAAATCACCGGTCTGCAGCGCCTTCACCGGCACCCTCAACTCGCTCTCCCCATCCAGCCGACAGGCTGTAACCGGCAACAGCTGGCCCAGCGCTTCAGCCTGCATATCGTTGCGGTGGCGCACGCGCATTTCCAGGTAGCGACCGACCAGGATGAAGAAGGTAAACATGGACACCGAATCAAAATAGACCTCTCCGGTTCGCATCAGCGTCGCCCAGCAGCTGGCCGAAAAGGCCAGGATAATCGCCAGGGAAACCGGCACATCCATGGAGAGATGGAGCTGCCTGAGGCTGCGCCAGGCCGCCTGGTAGAACGGGAAGGCGGAAAAAGACACCACCGGCAAGGCGATGATTAGGCTGACCCAGCGCAGGTAGTTTTGCCAGACCGGGTCCATATCCTGAAAGGCGCCGGCATAGAGGCCGACGGCGACCATGCCCGCCTGCATCATGCCCAGCCCCGCAACCCCCAACCGCTGCATAAAACGGCGGTTTTCCCGGTCGCGTAGTTGCCGCACCGCTTCGTCGGTCACCGGGCGGGGGTCGTAACCAATATCTTGCAACGCCCCCAGCAGGCGACTCAGTTTGAGCAGGGCGGGATTCCAGCTGACCAGGGCGCGATGACTGGTGACATTGACCTGCACCCCGGAAATACCCGGCAGTTTTTGCAAATGTTTTTCGATCAGCCAGGCGCAGGCGCTGCAACTGATGCCCCCCACCAGCAACTGGATCTGCCGGTCGCCATTATCCAGCTGTTCGAGGTAATCACACTGCACATCCGGCAAATCGTAGGCGGCCAGCAGATCGGCGCGGATTTCCTCGGGGCGCTCGGCGTTGCCGGTGCGGTATTGGTAAAAACGCGCCAGCCCCCCATCGCAGATGGCGGTGGCCACGGCCAGACAACCCGGGCAGCACATGGGCCGGGGCTGGCCATCAATCTCAAGGGTGAAATTTGCTTCCGGGGGCACCGGCAAGCCGCAGTGGTAACAGGATATCGGCGTCATTGGGCCGGCAGGGTCACCTGGTGGGCTGAGGCAAAATCCAGTTCACCCACCAGTCGCCACTCCCGCGCCGGCTCTGGAAACAGCTGCAGGTAATAGCGGTTTAGCAGTTGCTGGTCGAGGTCGGTGCGATACTGGCCGGCGGTGATGGCGGCCATCAACAATTCCCGGTCACGGCTCTGATCGGTGGGGTGCAGCAACATCAGGGTGAGCCGCTCCGGCGGTGTGTCGGTACCGCTGAGGGTGACAAACAGTTCGCCGCTCTCCGCGTCGAGCCTGATCTTGGCGCTCAAACCCAGACTGACCGCCAGCTTATCCTGTTCAAGTACCTGGTTGATGGCCAGTCCCTTGCGGTAATAACTGTCCACCACCAGGGTATCGGCATTCTTGAAGGCGATATAGACCGTCGCCAGGCTGGCGATCACCACGGTACCGGGCAAGGCGATCAGGAACCAGGGCCAAAACTGGCGATACCAGGGCTGCTGGTCCAGATCATGGGAACCCATATGACGGGACTGACGCAAAACGCTTACCTCACGGCTGTCTGGGAAGGCCCGCCGGGACACGCGTTCTCCGGCGGGAAGCTGGGCACAAGGATACACAATTCCCCGAAGGCCCACACATATTCGAGGGGAACTCGACGGTATCAGCGCCTGAGGCGCGGACCGATAAAGCGATTCTCCTCCAGGGCGTGAATGGCCGGGCTATCCACGGATTCGACGATGAAGGTGATGTCGGCATTGGGGCTTTTCATCAGACCGGGATCGAGCTCTACCCGCACCGGCATACTCAGCACCTCCCCCTCCGCCACGTTCACCTCGGTATTGCCGAGATAGTGGAACGGGTATTCGCCTTCAACACGGATGCGATAGCTGTGGTTGCGGTTGTCCATGTTATTGATTTTCAGGGTATAGATGTTTTCGGTCAGCCCCTGGGCATTCTCCCGGTACAGCACATTGCGGTCGCGGATCAGGTCGACGCCGAGCGGCATGCGCGTCAGGATGGTATAGGCAAAGGCGCTCACCATCAGCGTCAACACCAGGGCGTAACCGATAAAGCGCGGGCGCAGGATGCGGGTTTCACCGTGCTCCATGGCGTGTTCGGTGGTGAAGCGGATCAAGCCGGGGTCGTAGCCCATTTTGTCCATCACCGCATTACAGGCATCGATACACAGGCCGCAGTCAATACACTCGTACTGCAGGCCGTTGCGGATATCGATACCGGTGGGGCAAACCTGCACGCACAGGGAGCAGTCGACACAATCACCCTTGCCTTCAGCCCGGTGATCCGCCCCTTTCTTGCGGGCACCACGCGGTTCGCCGCGCTCCACGTCGTAGGAGACGATCAGGGTGTCCTGGTCGAACATCACCGACTGGAACCGGGCGTAGGGGCACATGTACTTGCACACCTGTTCCCGCAGGAAGCCGGCATTCATGAAGGTCATGGCGGTGAAGAAAAAAGTCCAGAACACCGCGGCCGGATGGGCCGAGAAGGTGACCAGCTCCGGCACCAGGTCGCGGATCGGATTGTAGTAACCCACAAAGGTCAATCCGGTGACAAAGGCCACCAGCCCCCAGAGCAGGAACTTGCCACCGCGGCGCAGCACCTTGTTACCATCCCAGGGGGAGTTGTCCAGTTTGATGCGCTGGTTGCGATCGCCTTCACACCAGTCCTCAATGTACATGAAGATCATGGTCCAGACGGTTTGCGGACAGGAAAAGCCACACCATACCCTGCCCACCAGTACGGTGACCGTAAACAGGGCAAAGGCGGAGATAATCAACGCCCAGGCCAGCAACATAAAGTCCTGGGGCCAGAAGGTGATCCAGAATACGTGGAACTGGCGCGCCGGCAGATCAAACCAGACGGCCTGGCGGCCGTCCAGATTGAACCAGGGAAGCAGGAAGTAAGCGCCGATCATGGGCAACCATGTCCAGCGCTGCAGATTCCTGAAAAAACCGGGAAGCTGACGGGTCTGAATTTTTTCCCGGGCCTGGTATAAATCCAGAACCTTGATGACTTCTTCGTGAGACGCATCCCCGGACTGCACCCCGGGCTTGTTTTTCTCAGTCATGCCAGCTTCGCGCTCCTGTGGCGACTACCTCGTCGATTACTGATTCTTGGACAGGTTGTAAACGTAGGCAGTCAACAGATGGATCTTTTCCGCCTTCAGTTTGTCAGCCTGGGCCGGCATGTTGCCGTTCCGGCCGTTGCGAATGGAGTGACGCACCAGCGACGGAGAACCGCCGTACAACCAGATGCCATCGGCCAGATTCGGTGCACCGAGCATGGTCATGCCCTTGCCGTCGGCACCATGACAGGCGGTGCAATAGGTGGCAAAGGTCTGGGCACCGGCGGTGGCCTTGACCTCGTCGTGCTCACGACCACCGAGCTTGAATACATATTCCGCCACATTGTCGACCGCCTCTTCACCCATCACAGCACCCCAGGCGGGCATGGCGCCCTGGCGTCCGTGGGTGATGGTGGTTTTGATGTCGTCGGCGGTGCCGCCATAGAGCCAGTCACTGTCCGCCAGATTGGGGAAGCCGTAGCTGCCGCGACCGTCGGAACCGTGACATACGGAACAGTTGTTGTTAAACAGGCGGCGGCTCATTTTCATGGCATCCGGGTTGGCGATCAGCTCTTCCACCGGGGTGTTGCTGTACTGGGCGTAGAGCGGCGCGTACTTGGCTTCCGCCTCGGCCACCTCTTCCTGCCACTGGCCCACCTGGGTCCAGCCCAGCACCCCGGCATAGCTGCCGAAGCCCGGATACAGCGCCAGGTAACCGATAGCGAAGATCACCGTGCCCACAAACATCTTGAACCACCAGCCCGGCAGCGGGTTGTCGTACTCCTCAATGCCGTCGTAGACATGACCGGTTTTCGGGGCTTCCCCCTCTTCGGTCTCCTTGGTGACTTCGACCTTGCGGTTGGCAAACAGCAACCACGTACATCCCGCGATGGTCACCACCACCATGAAGATAATCCAGATACTCCAGAAGGTACTCATATCAGGTCCTACCTCTATTTGTCTTTTTGCTGAGATGTCGGCTGCTCATCTTCCTGAGATGATGACCGCTCATCTTCCCGAGATGGTGACTGCTCATCGGCAAATGGCAGTTTTGACGCCTCCTCAAAGCCTTTCTTGTTGCGGCCGCTATACGCCCACCAGCAAACACCCAGAAAGGCAATCAGTGTCAGAACGGTACCGATGCCCTGTAATGTTCCCTGGTCCATTAGCGTTTCTGCGTCAGGAGGGTGCCGAGCTGCTGCAGGTAAACCACCAGCGCATCGATCTCTTTCACATCACCGTTGACAAACGGCTTCGCGGCGTTGGCGATGTCCTCATCCGTGTAAGGCACACCGACCGTGCGAAGCGCTGCCATCTTGGCGGCGGTATCCTTGCCGGTCACCTTGTTCTCAAACAGCCAGGGGAAAGCCGGCATGTTGGATTCGGGGACCACATCCCTTGGGTTATAGAGGTGGGCACGCTGCCAGTCATCGCTGTAGCGAGCACCGACCCGGGCCAGGTCTGGACCCGTGCGCTTGGAGCCCCACAGGAAGGGGTGCTCGTAGACGTGTTCACCGGCAACGGAGTAGTGACCATAGCGCTCGGTCTCCGCGCGGAACGGGCGAACCATCTGGGTGTGGCACACATGGCAGCCTTCCCGGATGTAAATATCGCGACCTTCCAGGGCAACAGCACCGAGGGGCTTGAGGCCTTCGATGGGTTCCGTGGTATCCGCCTGCCAAAACAGGGGAATGATCTGGGCCAGGCCACCGAAGCTGATCGCCACGACGATCAGCACGATCATCAGGCCAATATTCTTTTCAACAATCTCGTGTTTCACAGTTGCTCTCCCTAATCACACAGCCTGGACTTGAGCAGAGGCAGTTTCCTGCTCCTGAACATCGCCACGCACGGTCCGCCAGACGTTGTATGCCATGATCAACATGCCACCGAGGAAGATCAGACCACCCAGCAAACGCACGTAGTAACCGGGGTAACTGGCTTCGATGGATTCAGCAAAGCTGTAGGTCAAGGTGCCGTCGGTGTTGAAGGCGCGCCACATCAAGCCCTGGGCAATACCGTTCACCCACATGGAAGCGATGTACAGCACCGTACCGATGGTGGACATCCAGAAGTGCAGGTTAATCAGGCTGACGCTATACATCTGGGTCCGCTTGTAGAGCGTCGGAATCAGGTTGTAGAGCATACCGATGGACACCATGGCCACCCAACCCAGGGCACCGGAATGCACGTGGCCGATGGTCCAGTCGGTGTTGTGGGACAGCGCATTCACCGTCTTGATGGACATCATCGGCCCTTCAAAGGTGGACATGCCGTAGAAGGACAGGGAGACCACCAGGAAGCGCAAGGTCGGGTCGTGGCGCAGTTTGTGCCAGGCACCGGAGAGCGTCATCATGCCGTTGATCATGCCGCCCCAGGAGGGTGCCAGCAGAATCAGTGACATCACCATGCCCAGGCTCTGGGCCCAGTCGGGCAGCGCGGAGTACATCAGGTGGTGGGGACCCGCCCAGATGTAGACGGCAATCAGCGCCCAGAAGTGCACGATGGACAGGCGGTAGGAATACACCGGACGGCCCGCCTGTTTCGGCACGAAGTAGTACATCATGCCCAGGAAGCCCGCGGTGAGGAAGAAGCCCACCGCATTGTGGCCGTACCACCACTGCACCATGGCATCGATGGCGCCGGCATAGGCGGAATAGGATTTCGACGCCGTGACCGGCATGGCAGCACTGTTGCCCAGGTGCAACACCGCGATGGTGATGATAAAGGCGCCGAAGAACCAGTTGGCCACATAGATATGCTTGCTGCGGCGTTTCATGATGGTGCCAAAAAACACCACTGCGAAGGACACCCATACCAGGGTAATCGCAATATCAATCGGCCATTCCAGCTCGGCATATTCCTTGGCGGTGGTCATTCCCAGTGGCAGGGTAATGGCCGCGGCGACAATGATGAGCTGCCAACCCCAAAAGGTGAAGGCCGCCAGGGGGCCGCCAAACAGCGATGCCTGGCATGTTCGCTGCACCACATGATAGGCCGCGGCAAACAGCGCGCAGCCACCAAAGGCGAAGATCACCGCATTGGTGTGCAGTGGCCGCAGGCGACCGAAGTGGAACCAGGGCAGATTGAGGCTGATATCGGGCCACACCAGCTCGGCGGCAATAATGACGCCCACCAGCATGCCGACAATACCCCAAACCACAGTCATGAGGGCAAATTGCTTTACCACCTTGGTGTTGTATACCGGCTGGTCACCGGCAGTCGTGACATTGCTACTCATTGGATTTTCTCGTAGTTCGTCCGTTTAGTTGGAGCCTGGGGGTAGAGTTTTATGCTCCCCACATCTACCCCAGCAGTATTATTCCCTAGCTGTCCGACGCCGGTATTGATTTGTGTCAAGTGTGACCGGGCAGTGGGCTATCCCAGCTGGCGGTTTTTATTGGCCGCAATTCTCAGGCGCAGTGCATTGAGTTTGATAAAGCCCTCCGCATCCTTCTGGTTGTAGGCCCCGGCATCGTCCTCAAAGGTGGCGATTTTTTCGTCAAACAAGCTGTCTTCGGACTGGCGGCCCGCCACGGTGACATTGCCCTTGTAGAGCTTCACCCTGACCTTGCCATTCACCACCTGCTGGCTATCATCAATCATCCCCTGCAACAACTTGCGCTCTGGAGACCACCAGTATCCGTTATAGACCATTTCTGCGTATCTGGGCATTAATGCATCTTTCAGGTGCGCCACTTCCCGATCCAGGGTCAGGGACTCGATGGCGCGGTGGGCGCGCAACATGATGGTGCCGCCGGGGGTTTCGTAGCAGCCGCGGGACTTCATGCCGACGTAGCGGTTCTCCACCAGATCCAGCCGACCGATGCCATTGGCGCCACCCAGCTTGTTGAGGTGGGCCAGCACGGTGGCCGGGGACATGGGTTCATCGTCGATGGCGACGATATCGCCTTTCTCGTAGGTGAGTTCCAGATAGGTGGGCTGATCGGGGGCCGCTTCCGGCGCCACACTCCAGCGCCACATATCTTCTTCCGGTTCCCACCAGGGATCTTCCAGATTGCCGCCCTCATAGGAAATGTGCAGCAGGTTGGCATCCATGGAATACGGGGATTTTTTCTTCTTGTTGGAGAAATCCACCGGAATACTGTGTTGCTCACAGTAGGCCATCAGTTTTTCACGGGAGGTGAGATCCCATTCCCGCCAGGGCGCGATCACCTTGATACCGGGTTTCAGGGCATAGGCGCCCAGCTCGAAGCGCACCTGGTCGTTGCCCTTGCCGGTGGCGCCGTGGGAAATGGCATCGGCGCCGGTCTCGTTGGCGATTTCGATCAGGCGCTTGGCAATCAGCGGCCGCGCGATGGAGGTGCCCAGCAGGTACTCACCCTCGTAGATGGTATTGGCGCGAAACATCGGGAACACGTAATCCCGCACGAACTCTTCACGCAGGTCATCCACATAAATTTCCTTGACGCCCAGGCCCGCCGCCTTGGCGCGAGCCGGCTCAACCTCTTCGCCCTGGCCGATATCCGCGGTAAAGGTCACCACTTCGCACTGGTAGGTTTCCTGCAACCACCGAACGATTACCGAGGTATCAAGCCCCCCGGAATAGGCGAGAACTACTTTTTTGATGTCGGACACCACATGTCTCCTGGTTGGAAAATGGAAGGAAGAAAATTGGCTGCTATTCTAATGGCTCGGCTGCCAGTTTCACAGCAAATGGCCCGGCGATTGGCCAGCAATACTGCCGCAGACCGCCTCCGCTGTTAAGCCGCCCGGGATTCCGGTAGCATTCACCCTTTAATTTACCGCCGAAGTAGCCCCATGACCCGATTGACCATCACTCGCCCCGACGATTGGCATGTGCACCTGCGTGACGGGGACATACTCGCCTACACCGTTCCCGACGCCGCCCGCTATTTCGGTCGCGCCATCGTCATGCCCAACCTGGTGCCGCCGGTACTCAATACCGCACAGGCGCAGGCCTACCGGGAGCGCATTCTGCAGCAGCGCCCCGCCGGCAACCAGTGGCAGCCGCTGATGGTGCTCTACCTCACCGACAATACCGACCCGCAAGAAATCAGCCGCGCCAAACGCTCTGGTTTGGTCTTTGCGTGCAAATACTATCCGGCGGGCGCCACCACCAACTCTGACTCCGGCGTCACCGAACTGTCCAATATCTACCCGGTGCTGGCGCGCATGGAGCAGGAGGGATTGCCGCTGCTGTTGCACGGCGAGGTGACCGACACCGAGGTCGACATCTTTGACCGCGAGGCGGTATTTATCGACCGCCACCTCGGCAAACTGACCGCCGCCTTCCCCGGACTGAAAATCGTGCTGGAACACATCACCACCCGCGAGGGCGTCCAGTTTGTCAGCGAGGCCCCGGCCAATGTAGCGGCCACCCTCACCCCCCAGCACCTACTGTTCAATCGCAACCAGATGCTGGCCGGGGGGATCAAACCCCACTACTACTGCCTGCCCATCCTGAAACGACAGCAGCACCAGCAGGCGTTGGTCGCCGCCGCCACCAGCGGCAACCCGAAATTCTTCCTCGGCACCGACTCGGCGCCCCACGCCACCCACCGCAAGGAAAACCCCTGCGGCTGTGCCGGCTGCTATTCCAACCACGCCGCCATTGAATTTTACGCCGAAGCGTTCGAGCAAGCCGGCGCCCTGGCAAAACTGGAAGGCTTCGCCAGCCATTTCGGCGCCGACTTCTACGGCCTGCCCCGCAATACCGATAGCATCACCCTGGAGAAAGCCCCCTGGCAGAGCCCGGCCCTGCTGCCCTTTGCCGGCGACACACTCACGCCATTGGGCGGCGGCGAACTGCGCCAGTGGCGGGTGCTCTGATGGAACATCCACCTATTTCCTACCGCTTCAGGGGTTTTCTGCCGGTGGTCATCGACGTGGAGACTGGGGGGTTTAACTCCGCCACCGACGCCCTGCTGGAAGTGGCCGCGGTGACCCTCACCATGGACGAGGATGGCCTGCTCACCCCTTTCGAAACCATCTGCCACGCCGTGATCCCCTTTGAGGGCGCCAATATCGAAAAAGCGGCACTGGATATCACCGGCATCGACATCGATGATCCCTACCGCATGGCGCTGGAAGAAGATGAAGCGCTCCGGCAACTGTTTCAGCCCATCCGCAATGCCGTAAAAGATGCCCATTGCAGCCGTGCCGTGATGGTGGCCCACAACGCCCATTTCGACCTCGGCTTCATCAATGCCGCCGCGGAGCGCAACAACATCAAGCGCAACCCGTTCCACCCCTTCTCCTGCTTTGACACCGCCACCCTGGCGGGGCTTGCCTACGGTCAAACCGTGCTGGCCAGGGCCTGCGAGGCAGCGGAAATAGAATTCAGCAACGGCAAGGCGCACTCGGCGGCCTACGATGCGGAAAAGACCGCTGAATTGTTCTGTGGTATCGTCAATCGCTGGAGAGATCTCGGCGGCTGGCGCTGACCGGAGTGCGCCCGAACGCCGGCAAACGAATGCCAACTTCACCCCAAGGAGAGACAGTATGAGCGGCAAAGGCAAGGCGATTCTCGCCCACATCACCCTGATCGGCTGGATCATTGCGCTGATCCTGAACATGCAAAACCGCGACAGTTTTGCGTCCTACTACATTCGCCAATACCTCGGCATCATGCTCTGCGGCTTTGCAGGGAATATCCTGTTCATGTCCCTGCACAACGGTCTGGCAATGATTTGGGGTGTGGTCATTCTGGTCGCCTGGCTGATCAGCCTGGTGGGCGCCTGCACAGACAAGAAAAGCGAACTGCCCTATGTGGGCAAGTATTTCCAGGAGTGGTTCAAGGGGCTGTAACAGCCCCGGGCGGGATTCAGTACTGGGAAGACGGCAGTCTGACCACCAAGCCGTCCAGCTCTTCAGCGACCCTGATCTGGCAACTAAGACGGCTGGTGGGCTCCGGTGCGACAACCATTTCCAGCATCATTTTCTCAGCGCCCTGGGGCTCGCCGACCCGCTCAAACCAGGCCTCATCCACATAGCAGTGACAGGTAGCGCAACTGCACACGCCGCCGCACTCGGCCAGAATGCCGTCGATCATGTTGTCCACCGCACCCTGCATCACCGTGTGCCCCACCGGCACATCGATCTCATATTCCGCCCCATTCGGCTCGATATAATGAATAATTGGCATTAAATATTCCTTACAACTATTTAATTTTTCTCTGTTTTTAAAAACAGCTTCGGATCGAGAGATTCATCCGCCAGACGCTCCACAGACACCGGCAACGCGCCGGCCAGCAACTGCTTGGCCACCATAAACTCTTTGGGGCGATTGATGCAATCCGCCGCCAGCAGCCGATCGCCGCGCAGATACCAGGCCACAAAACTGCGGCCGGTGTCTGCATCACCGCGCAGCACTACCCTGTCGTAACCCTCGCTCAAGCCGGCGATCTGCAACTTCAGATCGTACTGGTCGGACCAGAACCAGGGATAGGCGTCGTAACACTGGCGGCGCCCGCAGATACTCGCCGCCGCCGATTTGGCCTGCTCCATGGCATTGGGCACCGACTCCAGCCGCACCCGCCGCCCGAGCAAGCGATTGGGGTGGTTGGTGCAATCCCCGGCCGCATAGATATCGGGGTCTTCCGTGGCGGCAAACTCATCCACCCAAATACCGTCACCCACTTTCAGGCCACACTGACTGGCGAGTTCCACATTCGGCATCACCCCGATACCGACAATTACCATATCCGCCGGCAACCGCCGCCCATCCGCACCGACCACTGCCGTCACCCGCTCCTCGCCCTCAATGGCCGCCACCGACCAGTTGGTATGGATAACGACACCTGCCTCGGCATGAATGCGTTGGTAAAACGCCGACACCTGGGGCGCCGTGACCCGCGCCAACACCCGCGACTGCACCTCCAGCACAGCCACCTCGACACCCCGTTTGCACAGCGCCGCGGCCGACTCCAGACCGATATATCCACCGCCGACAATGACCACGCGACAGCCCGGCGCCAACCCGGCGCGAATAGCATCCACATCGGCAAGGGTTCGCAGGTAGTGCACACCGGGCAAGTCCACGCCGGGCACTTCCAGCCGCCGCACCCTGGCGCCGGTACAGAGCGCCAGCATGTCATAATCGAAACGCTTTCCACTCTCCAGCAGGACTTGCCTCGCCGCGCGATCCACCACCTTTACACAATGGCCAGACAGCAACTCAACGCCGTGCCGGGCATACATTTCAGCCGGGCGGATCAACAGGTGCTCGCTATCCTCGCAGCCGGAGAGATAGCCCTTTGACAGCGGCGGCCGCTGATACGGGGCGCCGGGCTCATCCCCGATCATCAGGATGTTACCCTGCCACCCACCCTGGCGCAGACTGGAAGCGAGCTGGGCTCCCGCATGACTGGCACCGACAATAATCACCCGCTGTTTCATCATCTCACTCTCTCATCCTGACCAGGACATTATCGGGACAGCCACAAATCAATGGCAAGCACCGGCGCACGAACGACCGGGGGTACGGAGATTTTGATCCCCGCGCCCCAATAAGGAACGCCAACAAATGCACACGAAATGTAGAAAAACTAGATAAAGAATATTCGCACAAAATAAACTCTACATATTGTTATTAAACGATTAAATTCATTTAAATACGTATTTTCAATCTAAGACAAAAGGAATTAAACGAAAACATCCATATTGAATAGCGTATATTTTGTAGCTATACTACAGACCCTTTTGACCCGCTCAGCGCCCGCAATTCGCATGGTAATAACGCCGCCATTGGCGTTAGAATAGCCGCCCTGCCAAGCTGACCAGATAATTACTGATTCATTAAACCGAGAAAGAAATGGCTGATTCATTTAAAGAAAGCGCCCTCTACTACCACACCCATCCCGTTCCGGGAAAAATCGAAATCCGCCCCACCAAGCCGCTGGCCAACAAGCGGGACCTGTCCCAGGCCTATTCCCCCGGGGTGGCTTACGCCTGCGGAGCGATTGTCAAAAACCCGACGGAAGTGGCGAACGTCACCGCCCGCGGCAATCTGGTAGCGGTGATTACCAATGGTACGGCGGTGCTCGGTCTCGGTGACATCGGCCCGCTGGCGGCCAAGCCGGTGATGGAGGGCAAGGCGGTACTGTTCAAGAAGTTCGCCAACATCGATGTGTTTGATATCGAGATCGCCGAAACCGATGTGGACAAACTGGTGGACACCATCGCCTCGCTGGAACCCACCTTTGGCGGCATCAACCTGGAAGACATCAAGGCGCCGGAGTGCTTCCTGGTGGAGCGCAAACTGCGGGAGCGGATGAACATCCCGGTGTTCCACGACGACCAGCACGGCACCGCCATCGTCTCCGCCGCCGCCGTCTACAACGGCCTGCGGGTGGTCAACAAGAACATCGAGGACATCAAACTGGTGGTAACCGGTGCCGGCGCCGCCAGTATTGCCTGTGTGGACCTGCTGGTCAGCATGGGCCTGCAAAAAGCCAATATCCGCATGATCGACCGCAGCGGGGTCATCTATGCCGGCCGCAAGGAAGGCATGAATCCCTGGAAAGAGAGCTATGCCGTTGAGACGGAAGATCGCACCCTCGACGATGCCATCGACGGTGCCGACCTGTTCCTGGGACTGTCCGGCCCCGGCGTGCTGAAAGCCGACATGGTCAAGAAAATGGCCGCCAATCCGCTGATTCTGGCCATGTCCAACCCGACCCCGGAAATCATGCCCGAAGTCGCCAAGGCTGCGCGCCCGGACGCCATTCTGGCCACCGGCCGCTCCGACTACCCGAACCAGGTCAACAACGTTCTGTGCTTCCCGTTCATCTTCCGCGGCGCCCTCGACTGCGGCGCCACGGTGATCAACGATGCCATGAAGCAGGCCTGCGTGAAAGCCATCGCCGACCTGGTGCACCGCGAACCCTCCGAGGCCGTCGCCGAAGCCTACGCGGACGAAGTATTGAAGTTTGGGCCCGATTACCTGATCCCCAAACCGTTCGACCCACGCCTGATTGAAGAAGTCCCCATTGCCGTCGTAAAAGCGGCCATGGAAAGTGGTGTCGCCACTCGCCCTATCGAAGACATGGAAGCCTACCGCAACAAACTGCACTCCTACGTGAGCCGCAGCCGCCTGTTTATGCAGCCGATGATCGAACAGGCTCGCCGCAATCCGTCGCGCATTGCCTATGCCGAAGGGGAGAACGACGACGTACTGCGCGCCATGCAGGGCGTAGTGGATGAAAAAGTGGCCAAACCGATCCTGATCGGTCGTCCAACTGTCATCAAGCGTAAAATCACCGAAATGGGCCTGCGCATCCAGCCCGGCGTTGATATTGAGATCTTCAACCCCGAAGAAGGCGACCACCACGAAAACTACTGGCAGTTCTACCACCAGCGTGTAGGCCGCTCAGGTGTCTCCGTTGAGGCAGCGCAAAACGCCGTGCGCACCAACAACACCGTGCTGGCCGCCATCATGGTGGCACTGGGGGATGCAGACGGTTTTGTCTGCGGCAAGGTAGGCCGTTTCGACAAGCACCTCAAGGACATCAAAGTCATCCTGCCCCAGAGCAGCCACACGCAAATGTCCTCCGTGTGCGTACTGCTGATGGAAGATGGCCCGCTGTTCCTGGCCGACCCGTTCGTCAATGTGGACCCCACGGAAGAGCAAGTGGTCGCCACCACCCTCAACACCATTAACTTTGTCAAAAGTTTTGGCATTGAACCCAAGGTGGCGCTGCTGTCCCACTCCAACTTCGGCACCTATGACGACCATTCCGCCCACAAGATGAAACGGGCTGCAGAACAACTGCGCAACCAGTTCCCAGATGTGCAGATCGAGGGTGAAATGCACGCCATGTCTGCCATGAATGAGACCCTGCGCGGCAAGACCTACCAGAATGCCAACCTGCAGGGGCGCGCTAATGTACTGATCATGCCCAACATGGACGCGGCGAGTATTACCCTCGGCCTGCTGCGCTCCCTGACCAATGCGCGACTGGTCGGCCCTTTCCTGTTCGGCTTCGACAAACCGGCCCACATCCTGATCCCATCCGTGTCGGGACGGGGTATTTTGAACATGACCGCACTGATAGGGGCGGATATCACCTCAAAATCCGAGTAAACCCCTGTCACCATAAAAAAACGCGGCCGGTGCCGCGTTTTTTTATGCCTGCAGGCAACTGCCTGCGCGACCTGCAAACTACCTGCGCAACGTACAAACTAATAGTGCGGCGGCCTTTCATCACCGCCGCCCTCGTCGGGCAACTTGTCCGCCAGCTCCCGCACCCGGGTACCCAGCATGTCACAGCGCGCCAACAGGCGATCCAGCAGCTCCTGCTGACGGCAGATCACATCATTCAGCCGCTCGATGGTGTCTTCCTGAAAAGCCAGCCTCATTTCGATATCAACCAGTCGCTCCTCATCCACCCTCGCACTCCTCAATTCCAGAACCGCTGCACACAAAAAAACCGCAGGGCACAGCCTGCGGTTTTTTTGAAGAACAACCCCTTACAGGGCGTCGGCGTTGGCAGCCAGGTAATCGGCAACCCCTTTCGGAGAAGCGTCCATACCCTTGTCACCCTCTTTCCAACCGGCCGGGCACACTTCGCCGTGGCTCTGGTGGAAACTCAGTGCGTCAACCATACGCAGCATTTCATCGATATTGCGGCCCAGCGGCAGGTCGTTGACCACCTGGTGGCGCACAACACCGTCTTCATCAATCAGAAAAGAACCGCGGAAGGCCACACCGGCAGCGTCAAACTCCACGTCGTACGCCTTGCAGATCTCGTGCTTCATATCAGCAACCAGCGGGTATTTGACTGCACCGATACCGCCTTCGTTAACGGGGGTATTGCGCCAGGCGTTGTGGGTGAAGACAGAGTCAATGGAGACACCGATCACTTCCACGCCGCGATTCTGAAACTCGGCATAGCGGTGATCAAATGCGATCAGCTCCGAGGGACAGACAAAGGTGAAATCCAGGGGATAGAAGAACAACACCACCCATTTCCCTTTCAGCGACG
>NZ_JBFHQR010000013.1:0-32374 GCF_041592135.1 Porticoccus sp.
AAGCGTAAAACGTTCGACCGAGGGGGCCCTGTGGGCCCCCTTTTTATCCTTTAAATAAAGCTGTGTCAGCAGCAATCCGGGCAGAGATAAATTCCTTTTTCTGTGTCGGGATTTTTCCTTGACAGGGGGTGGGGGCGGACTTAGAATCTCGCCTCCGTTTTTCCGGGTCCCGATGAGCGGGATTCGATGGCTCTTTAGACAGTTGGAGTTTGATTCCATGCAGGATCAACGCATTCGAATTCGCCTGAAGGCATTTGATCACAAGCTGATTGATGCCTCTACTCAGGAAATCGTTGAGACGGCCAAGCGTACCGGTGCCCAAATTCGTGGCCCGATTCCGCTGCCGACTCGCAAAGAACGCTTTACTGTATTGATTTCACCGCACGTCAACAAAGACGCGCGTGATCAGTACGAGATCCGCACCCACAAACGGATGCTGGATATTGTTGAGCCGACAGAAAAAACTGTCGATGCCTTGATGAAGCTGGATCTGGCTGCTGGTGTTGAGGTTCAAATCAGCCTGACATAAGCGCCATCGCAACAAAACCCAGGCCGGGCCAACGCCAGGTGGGTGTAACGCTCTGAAATGGGCGGCCATAGCGGGTGACAGCCCCGTACACTATGAGGTTATACAAATGAATATTGGTATTGTCGGCCGCAAATGCGGCATGACTCGCGTATTTACCGACGAGGGTGTTTCCATCCCGGTCACAGTGATCGAGGCGGAGCCGAATCGCATTACCCAGATAAAAGACGGTGAAACTGACGGCTATGTGGCTGTGCAGGTGACTGCTGGTGCCCGTCGCGCCTCCCGTGTAAGCAAGTCACAAGCCGGGCATTTTGCCAAGGCGGGTGTCGAGGCTGGCCGCGGTTGCTGGGAGTTTCGTGTAGACGGTCTTCAGGATGAGCTGCAGGTTGGCGGCACCATCACTGTTGAGCAGTTCGAAGCTGGCCAGAAAATTGATGTGACCGGCACTTCCAAGGGTAAAGGCTTTCAGGGTGTCATCAAGCGCTGGAATTTCAGCATGCAGGATGCCACTCACGGCAACTCTCTGTCCCACCGTGCCCCTGGCTCCATTGGCCAGTGTCAAACCCCGGGTCGCGTATTTAAAGGTAAGAAGATGTGCGGCCATATGGGTGCGGAGCGTGTTACTACGCAGAACCTTGAAGTTGTCCGTGTTGATGCCGAACGTAACTTGCTCCTGATTAAAGGGGCTGTGCCTGGTGCGCCGGGTGGTGACGTGATCATTCGTGCTGCTGTGAAGGGCTGAGGGGATCATCGATGGAATTGAATATAGCAACACCCAAAGGTAGCGCGGGAACGGTAGAAGTTTCTGATGCGGCCTTCGGCAAAGAATTTAACCAGGATCTGGTGCATCAAGCGGTAACCGCTTATCTGGCCGGTGCCCGTCAAGGTACTCGCGCCCAGAAGACTCGCTCTGAAGTGAGTGGTGGCGGCAAGAAGCCCTGGCGTCAAAAGGGTACCGGTCGCGCTCGCGCCGGCACCATTCGTTCGCCGATCTGGCGCACTGGTGGTGTCACGTTTGCAGCCAAGCCGCAGGATCATTCGCAGAAGCTGAACCGCAAGATGTACCGCGCTGCGCTGCGTTCAATCCTCTCTGAGCTGGCTCGTCAGGAGCGTCTGGTGGTGGTTGAGGCCTTCGATCTGGACGCCCCAAAAACCAAGGCGCTGGTAGCGAAGCTTGGCGAGTACGGTGTTCAGGATGTGTTGATCGTGACGGAAGAAGTCACTGAAAACCTGTACCTGTCATCACGCAATCTTCACAAAGTAGACGTGCGCGATGCGGTAGGTGTCGATCCGGTCAGCCTGATTCGTTTTGAAAAAGTGCTGGTTACTGTGCCCGCTCTGAAAAAGATTGAGGAGATGCTGGTATGAATCAAGAGCGCATCTTCAAAGTGCTGCTGAGTCCGCACATTACTGAAAAAACTGCCAGCGTTGCAGATAGCCAGAACCAGGTTGTGTTCAAGGTGTCTGGTGATGCCACCAAGCCTGAAGTCAAGGCGGCGGTAGAGAAGCTGTTTAACGTCAAGGTGGCCGATGTTCGCGTCACCAACGTCAAGGGCAAAACCAAGCGCACTCGTGTGGGTCTTGGCAAGCGCTCTGACTGGAAAAAGGCGTATGTCCGATTGGAGCAGGGTCAAGAGATTGACTTTGCGGTAGCTGAATAAGGGGTTATCGAGATGCCTGTTGTTAAGAGAAAACCAACGTCTCCCGGTCGCCGCTTTGTTGTCAGCGTCGTCAATCCGGATCTGCATAAAGGTGCGCCCTATGCGCCTTTGTTGGAAAAGAAAAGTAAGTCCGGCGGTCGTAACAATAACGGCCGGATCACTACCCGTCACGTGGGTGGTGGACACAAACAGCACTACCGTGTGATCGATTTTAAGCGCCAGAAAGATGGCGTGACCGCGAAAGTAGAGCGCCTGGAGTACGATCCCAATCGCACCCCTTACATCGCGCTGGTGTGTTATGCCGACGGTGAGCGCCGCTACATTATCGCGCCGAAGGGCCTGAAGGCGGGTGACAGCATTCAGTCCGGTGTCGATGCGGCGATCAAGGTTGGCAATACTCTGCCGCTGCGAAACATTCCCGTCGGTACAGTGATTCACTGTATCGAGATGAAGCCCGGCAAGGGTGCTCAGCTGGGACGCAGTGCCGGTGCCGCAGTGCAGCTGGTGGCCCGCGAAGGTCAGTACGCCACTTTGCGTCTGCGCAGTGGTGAAATGCGTAAAGTGCCGGTAGATTGTCGCGCTACCATCGGTGAAGTCTCCAACAGTGAGCACAATTTGCGCTCTCTGGGTAAGGCCGGTGCTACTCGCTGGCGCGGCGTTCGTCCCACCGTTCGCGGTGTTGTGATGAACCCGGTTGATCACCCGCACGGCGGTGGTGAAGGACGCACCTCTGGTGGTCGTCACCCGGTTACTCCCTGGGGTATTCCCACCAAGGGTTACAAAACTCGCAAGAACAAGCGCACTAACAATATGATTGTGCGCCGTCGCGACAAGTAATTGATAGAGAAGAGGAAACAATAGTGCCACGCTCTCTCAAGAAAGGCCCGTTCATCGACCTGCACCTGGTAAAGAAGGTAGATGAAGCGCTGGAAAAAAATGACAGACGTCCGATCAAAACCTGGTCGCGTCGTTCCATGATCAGCCCCGATATGGTCGGTCTGACTATCGCCGTACACAACGGACGTCAGCATGTACCGGTGATGGTCAACGAAGAAATGGTTGGGCATAAACTCGGTGAGTTTGCCCCGACGCGCACCTTCCGCGGTCATATCGCGGACAAAAAGGCCAAGCGCTAAGCGTTGGTTTGAGAGGTAGATGACTGTGGAAGTAGCAGCAAAATTACGCGGAGCCAGACTGTCGGCGCAGAAAGCTCGCCTGGTCGCCGATCAAGTTCGCGGCAAGCAGGTTGAAGAAGCGCTGGATATCCTGGCGTTCAGCCCCAAGAAAGGCGCCGCCATTATTAAAAAAGTGCTCGAGTCTGCGATTGCAAACGCCGAGCACAACGAAGGTGCAGATGTGGATGAGCTGCGCGTGTCGACCATTTTTGTGGACGAAGGCGCAACCATGAAGCGTATCAAGCCCCGTGCGAAAGGGCGCGCTGACCGGATCTTTAAACGCTCCTGTCACATCACCGTGAAAGTTGCCGACGAGGAGACCGTTTAATGGGTCAGAAAGTACATCCAACTGGCATTCGTCTGGGTATTGTTAAGAAGCATACCTCTGTTTGGTTCGCCAGCCAGAAAGACTATGCAGACAAGTTGAACGCCGACCTGAACGTGCGGGCCTTTATCAGCAAGAAGCTGGCCCACGCATCAGTTAGCCGCATCGAAATTGAGCGCCCCGCGCAAACAGCGCGCATCACCATTCACACTGCCCGTCCAGGCATCGTGATCGGTAAGAAAGGCGAGGATGTGGAAGCCCTGCGCAATGAAGTGTCCGCGCAAATGGGTGTTCCCGTTCACATCAATATCGAGGAAGTGCGCAAGCCCGATCTCGACGCGACACTGGTTGCGCAGAACGTGGCTCAACAGTTGGAGCGTCGTGTGATGTTCCGTCGCGCTATGAAGCGTGCGGTACAGAACGCCATGCGCCAGGGCGCCAAAGGTATCAAGATCCAGGTCAGTGGTCGTCTCGGCGGTGCCGAGATCGCGCGGACCGAATGGTACCGGGAAGGTCGTGTACCCCTGCACACCCTCCGTGCCGATATCGATTACGGCACAGCGGAAGGTTCAACCACCTACGGCATCATCGGTGTCAAGGTGTGGATCTTCAAGGGCGAGGTTATTGGTGGTGAAGAGGCGGCGCAAGCGCCAGCCAAGAAAGCACCGGCTAAAAAGAAGTAAGTTTGCGAGTTAAGGGTCAAGCGAGATGCTGCAACCGAAACGTACAAAATTCCGTAAGCAACACAAGGGTCGCAACCGTGGCCTGGCATTGCGCGGTAGCAAAATAAGCTTTGGCGAGTTTGGCCTGAAGGCCACTGCGCGCGGTCGTATTACTGCGCGCCAGATCGAATCTGCTCGTCGGGCAATGACCCGTCACATCAAGCGGGGTGGAAAAATCTGGATTCGGGTGTTCCCCGACAAGCCGATTTCCAAGAAGCCCCTTGAAGTACGGATGGGTAAAGGTAAGGGTAACGTCGAATACTGGGTTGCACAGATTCAGCCCGGCAAGGTGCTCTACGAAATGGAAGGTGTATCTGAAGAGCTGGCCCGCGAAGCCTTTGCGCTGGCCGCAGCCAAGCTGCCACTTCAAACCACCTTTGTTATACGGTCGGTGATGTGATGAAAGCCAACGAATTGCGTGAAAAGTCAGTTGAAGAACTGAGCCAGGAGCTGGCCAAGCAGCAGGAGCAGCAGTTCAAACTGCGGATGCAAGCTTCTACTGGTCAGCTGGGACAAAGCCACAAGATCAAAGAGGCGCGCGTTAATGTTGCGCGCATCAAGACTGTGCTGAATGAGAAAGCGGGTAACTGAGATGAGTGAAGCAGAGAAAAACGCTCGCACGCTGACTGGTCGTGTTATCAGTGACAAGATGGATAAATCCATTACCGTGCTGATCGAACGCCGCGTTAAACACCCGGTGTATGGGAAGATCGTTAACAAGTCCACCAAAATCAAGGCTCACGACGAAGAAAACCAGTGTCGGGCCGGTGATCAGGTGACCATTGCGGAATCTCGTCCACTGTCCAAGACAAAATCCTGGACGCTGGTCAACATTGATGAGCGTGCTGCCGAAGTTTAATCGGCGAGCAGCAGTAACGGGTTCGGAGAGATACGATGATTCAGACAGAAAGTTATCTGGATGTGGCAGACAACAGCGGTGCGCGTCGCGTGATGTGTATCAAGGTGTTGGGTGGCTCGCATCGCCGTTATGCCGGCATAGGTGACATTATCAAGGTTACCGTTAAGGAAGCGATTCCGCGCGGCAAGGTAAAAAAAGGTCAGGTGATGAACGCGGTTGTGGTTCGCACCAAGAAAGGTGTCCGTCGTCAGGATGGCAGCCTGATCAAGTTCGATGATAATGCCGCGGTTCTCTTGAATACGCAGCTTTCGCCGATCGGTACCCGCATTTTCGGGCCCGTTACTCGCGAGCTGCGCAGTGAACGGTTTATGAAAATTATCTCTCTGGCACCTGAAGTGCTCTAAGCCGGAGGAGAGGAAAGGGTTATGCGCAAGCTCAAACGTGATGATGAAATCATCGTGATTGCCGGGAAAGACAAAGGCAAACGCGGCAAGGTACTGAAAGTACAGGCCGATGGTCGCCTGCTGGTTTCCGGCATCAATATGATCAAGAAACACCAGAAGCCGAATCCGCAAATGAATATTGCTGGCGGCATCATTGAAAAAGAGGCTTCTATCGAGGCTTCCAACGTGGCTATCTTCAACGGCGGCACCCAGAAAGCCGACCGGGTTGGTTTTAAAGTCCTTGAAGACGGCAAGAAAATCCGCGTTTTCAAATCCAACGGCGAAGCCGTTGACGCCTAATTTGACAGGAAACTGACATGGCAAGGCTGAAAGAAGTTTACAAAAAAGAGATTGCTCCCAAGCTGCGAGAAGAGCTTGGCCTGGCGAATGTGATGGAAGTGCCGAAGATCACCAAAATTACCCTGAATATGGGTGTCGGTGAAGCCCTGGCCGATAAGAAAGCGCTGGAAAGTGCGGTCGCCGATATGGCCATGATCTCCGGGCAAAAGCCGGTAGTGACCAAGGCGCGCAAATCCATTGCGGGCTTTAAGGTGCGGGAAGGCTGGCCGATTGGCTGCAAGGTGACCCTGCGCAGCGAGCGTATGTACGAATTTTTGGAGAGATTGATCTCGATTGCGATTCCGCGCATCCGCGACTTCCGCGGCATCAGCCCCAAGTCGTTTGACGGTCGCGGCAATTTCTCCATGGGTGTGAATGAGCAGATCATTTTCCCCGAGATCGAGTACGACAAGGTTGATGCCCTGCGTGGTATGGATATCACGATTACTACCACAGCTCGCAACGACGACGAAGGTCGTGCACTGCTCCGCGCATTCAGCTTTCCGCTGAAAGGATGAGGTGAGATAAATGGCTAAGAGATCCATGGTTGAGCGCGAAAAGAAGCGCACACTTACAGTCGCTAAATTTGCTGAAAAGCGCGCTGCGCTGAAGGCTGTTATCAACAGTGCTTCCAGCACCGAAGAAGAGCGCTGGGAAGCTCAGCTGAAGCTGCAGCAACTGCCGCGCGATGCCAGCCCCTGCCGTCAGCGCAGTCGCTGTCGTCAGACTGGCCGCCCACACGGCGTTTATCGGAAGTTTGGTCTGTGCCGTAACAAGTTGCGTGAAGCCGCGATGCGTGGTGACGTGCCTGGCCTGGTCAAGGCGAGCTGGTAAGCCGCGGTCAATTGAGGAATTAAACTGATGAGCATGCAAGATTCTCTGGCAGACATGCTGACCCGCATCCGCAACGCGCAGATGGCGGGAAAGAAAAGTGTCTCCATGCCTTCCTCCAAGCTGAAAGTGGCCGTTGCCCGGGTGCTTAAAGATGAAGGTTATATCAACGATTTGAGCGTGGCCGAAAGTGCCAAGCCCGAACTGACGCTGACCCTGAAGTATTTTGAGGGCAAGCCAGTCATCGAAGCGATCGCTCGCTACAGCCGTCCAGGCCTGCGTCAATACGCCGGTGCTGGTGAGCTGCCGAATGTTCGTGGTGGCCTGGGTGTCTCTATCGTCTCCACCAGCAAGGGTGTGATGACTGATCGCGCAGCCCGTGCGGCCGGTGTCGGTGGCGAGGTTCTCTGCACAGTTTTCTAACGGGATAGTCGAGATGTCTAGAGTTGCAAAAAGTCCGGTTACGTTGCCGGCCGGTGTTGAGGTCAAACTCAGCCTTAGTGAAATTACTGTCAAGGGTGGCAACAGCTCACTCTCGATGGCGGTGAGCAGCAATGTTGAAATCAAGCAAGATGACAATGTGCTGACGTTTGCCGCTAAAGATGGCGGCAAGCAAGCCAATGCCATGGCCGGGACTACCCGTGCACTGGTCAACAATATGGTTGTTGGTGTCAGTGAAGGTTTTCAAAAGAAACTGCAGCTCATCGGTGTTGGTTATCGCGCCCAGGCGCAGGGAAACAAAATCAATCTGACACTGGGCTTCTCTCATCCGGTTGAGTATCAACTGCCGGAAGGCGTCACTGCCGAGTGCCCGAGCCAGACAGAAATCTTGCTGAAAGCAGCTGACAAGCAGTTGCTCGGTCAGGTGGCGTCGGAGATCCGTGCCTTCCGTCCGCCGGAGCCTTACAAGGGTAAAGGTGTTCGCTACGCGGATGAAAAAGTACATCGTAAAGAAGCGAAGAAGAAATAGGTCAGGATTATGAGCGACAAGAAACAATCACGTTTGCGTCGTGCACGCCGTGCCCGCTGCAAGATTCGCGAGTTGGGCGCCAACCGTCTGTGTGTCAATCGCACCCCGCGTCATATTTACGCGCAGGTGATTTCACCCGATGGCGGTCGCGTGCTGGCCAGTGCATCCACACTGGATAAGGCGCTGCGTGCCGGTCAGACTGGCAATGTCGACGCGGCTAAAACCGTTGGTGCGCTGATTGCCGAGCGCGCCAAAGAAGCGGGTGTAACCAAGGTTGCATTTGACCGCAGTGGTTTTAAATATCACGGTCGTGTAAAGGCTTTGGCGGATGCCGCCCGTGAAGCCGGACTGGAATTCTAAAGGTTTAGCGTTATGTCGAGAGATCAAAAAGATACAGCAGTTGCGGACGAAGGCCTGCAGGAAAAGCTGGTGCAGGTAAACCGCGTTGCCAAAACGGTTAAAGGTGGACGCATTTTTGCTTTCACTGCATTGACTGTCGTCGGCGACGGCAACGGTAAAGTGGGCTTCGGTCGCGGCAAGGCACGTGAAGTGCCCCAGGCTATCCAGAAAGCCATGGAATCGGCCCGCCGCAACATGATTCAGGTAGACCTGAAGGGTACTACTATCCAGTACCCCACTAAGGCCAACCACGGTGCCTCCAAAGTCTATATGCAGCCGGCCTCTGAAGGTACCGGTGTCATCGCCGGCGGTGCCATGCGCGCTGTACTTGAGATCGCGGGTGTGCAAAACGTATTGGCCAAATGTTATGGCTCCACCAATCCGGTGAACGTGGTTCGCGCCACCTTCAAGGCGCTGAAAACCATGCGCTCGCCAGAAGAAGTGGCAGCAAAACGCGGCAAAAGCGTAGAAGAAATTCTGAATTAAGACGGCGGCTGATGCCGAGCGAAGTACAACGGAAGCTTTACCATGACGAACGTTAAGAAAATCAAGGTTACCCAGGTGCGCAGCGTCCACGGTCGTCTGGCATCACACAAAGCCTGTGTGGCCGGGCTCGGCCTGCGTCGGATCAACCACACTGTGGAAGTCGAAGACACTCCCTCGGTGCGCGGTATGATCAATAAAGTTAACTATATGGTTAAGGTTGAGGGAGAGTAATCATGCGTCTGAATACGCTTAGTCCCGCACCCGGCAGAATTAAAGAAGGCAAGCGCGTCGGTCGTGGTATCGGCAGCGGCCTGGGTAAAACTGCTGGCCGTGGCCACAAAGGTCAAAAAGCTCGCTCCGGTGGCAGTGTTCGTCCCGGTTTCGAGGGCGGCCAAATGCCGTTGCAGAAGCGCCTGCCGAAATACGGTTTCACTTCACGTATTTCACGGATTACCGCTGAGATCCGCTTGAGTGAGCTGAACAGCGTTGCAGGCGATGTGGTTGATATCGCGTCTCTGCGCGCCGCAGGTTTGATCAATGGCTCCATTTCCCGCGCCAAGGTCTTCTTGTCCGGCGAACTGAACAAGGCAGTTACCGTCAAGGGACTGCGTGTTACCAAAGGTGCGCTGGCTGCTATTGAAGCTGCTGGCGGCAAGGTCGAAGAGTAACGCCTGATGGCCAAACCCGGGAACATGCCGCAGGGCAACATAAAAGGTTTGGGCGAGCTGTGGGCTCGCCTTCGCTTTTTATTCCTCGCTCTGGTGATTTACCGTATCGGTACCCATATCCCCGTGCCGGGGATTGATCCCGATCGGCTGGCTGATCTGTTCAATCAGAATCAGGGCACGATCATCGGCATGTTCAACATGTTTTCCGGTGGGGCGTTGGAGCGCATGAGTATCATGGCGCTCGGCATCATGCCGTACATCTCTGCCTCTATCATTATGCAGTTGATGACGGCCGTTACCCCGTCCCTGGAGCAGCTGAAGAAAGAAGGTGATGCCGGTCGTCGCAAGATCAACCAGTACACCCGCTACGGCACGGTGTTGCTGGCTACTGTGCAGGCAATTGGTATGTCGGTTGGCCTGGCCGGACAGGGTCTGGCTTTCACCGCCGACTTCAGCTTCTATTTTATCGCGGTGGTATCGCTGGTCACCGGTGCTGTTTTCATGATGTGGTTGGGTGAGCAGATCACCGAGCGCGGCGTCGGCAACGGTATCTCCATGCTGATCTTTGCCGGTATTGTCGCAGGAATTCCGTCGGCTATCGGTCAGGCGTTCGAATCCTCTCGGCAGGGTGACCTGCATATTCTGGCGCTTTTGTTCGTCGGTCTGCTGGCGATAGCGGTGGTTTACTTCGTGGTCTTTATTGAGCGAGGCCAGCGTCGTATCACGGTCAACTATGCTCAACGCCAGCCCGGTCGCGGTCCTGCACAAAGCAGTCACCTGCCGCTGAAGGTGAATATGGCAGGTGTGATTCCGGCGATCTTTGCCAGCAGTATTCTGTTGTTCCCGGCGTCTATTGCTCAGTGGTTTGGGCAAGGTGCGGACAGCCCGGACTGGCTGCAGGATGTCGCGTTGCTTATTGGTCCGGGACAGCCGCTGCATGTATTGCTGTTTGCGGGATTGATTATTTTCTTCTGTTTCTTTTACTCGGCGCTGATGTTCAACCCGAGAGAGATGGCGGATAACCTGAAGCGCGGCGGTGCCTTCCTGCCTGGTATTCGGCCCGGTGAACAGACGGCAAAATACATAGATGGTGTCATGTCCAAATTGACACTGATCGGCGGCCTTTACATGACCTTTGTCTGTCTGCTGCCGCAGTTCTTGAATGTTTATTTCAATGTGCCCTTCTATCTGGGTGGCACATCGCTGTTGATTGCAGTAGTAGTAACCATGGATTTCATGGCGCAGGTCCAGTCTCATTTGATGTCTCATCAATACGATTCCTTGATGAAAAAATCAAATTTGAAGGGCTACGGCAGTAGAGTCCGCTAGTAGGAGTTGAGGTGACGAAATGAAAGTACGTGCTTCTGTAAAAAAAATGTGTCGCAACTGTAAGGTTGTAAAACGCAAAAGTGTTGTAAGAGTAATTTGCAGTGCTGAACCCCGCCACAAGCAGCGTCAGGGTTAATTGCACGGAGTTATTGATTTTTATTGTCTTGAAAGCTATCCTCTTGCGCCTTTTTGGCCTGCCGTGTATGGCAAGTCAGGCAAAGATTAGCCGGACAACAGTTAAACATTAAAGTGGAGTGTAGTGATGGCCCGTATTGCCGGTGTCAACATCCCTGATAACAAACATGCGGTGATCTCACTTACCTATGTTTTCGGGGTAGGTCGTACCACTGCCAAGGCGATTTGTGCCCAGGTTGGTATTGCTGAAGATGTTAAAATTGCCGATCTGAACGACGAGCAGATGGACGCTGTGCGCAATGCTGTAGGCGAACGCACTGTGGAAGGTGACCTGCGTCGTGAGGTCAGTATGAATATCAAGCGATTGATGGATCTCGGTTGTTACCGCGGCCTCCGTCATCGCCGTGGCCTGCCTTTGCGTGGCCAGCGCACCAAGACAAATGCGCGCACGCGTAAAGGCCCTCGCAAGCCCATCAAGCGATAGGAAAGCAGACAAATGGCAAAGCCTGGACAAAAAACTGTTCGTAAGAAGGTTAAAAAGACCGTCGTTGACGGTGTGGCACATATCCATGCCTCATTTAACAACACGATTGTGACCATCACTGATCGTCAGGGTAATACCCTGAGCTGGGCAACCTCCGGCGGCTCCGGCTTCCGCGGTTCGCGCAAGAGTACTCCGTTCGCCGCACAGGTCGCCGCTGAACGCGCTGGTCTCGCCGCTCAGGAGTACGGTTTGAAAAACCTGGACGTACAGGTAAAAGGTCCGGGCCCCGGCCGTGAATCCGCGGTGCGCGCCCTGAACAATACCGGTTACAAAATTACCAATATTACCGACGTGACGCCGATCCCGCACAACGGATGCCGTCCGCCGAAAAAACGTCGGGTATAACGAGGATAGTGAACTAATGGCAAGATATCTCGGACCGACTTGTAAGCTTTCCCGTCGCGAAGGCACCGACCTTTTCCTGAAGAGCGGTATTCGTCCTCTGGAATCCAAGTGCCGCGCAGAAAGTGCGCCCGGACAACACGGTCAGCGCCGTGGTCGTCTCTCTGACTATGGTATTCAGCTGCGTGAGAAGCAAAAAGTTCGCCGTCTCTACGGCGTGCTGGAGAAGCAATTCCGCAACTACTACAAGGAAGCTGCCCGTCTGAAAGGCGCAACCGGTGAAAACCTGCTGCAATTGCTCGAGCGCCGTCTCGACAATGTTGTTTATCGCATGGGTTTTGGTGCCACGCGTGCAGAATCTCGCCAACTGGTTTCACACAGCTCCATTCTCGTCAACGGCAAGAAGGTCAACATTCCTTCCTACCGCGTCGCGGACGGCGATGTGATCACCATCCGTGAGAAAGCCAAGAACCAACTGCGCATTCAATCTGCCATGCAGATTGCTACCCAGCGCGGCCTGGTCGAATGGATGGAAGTGGATGCCAGCAAACTGGAAGGTGTTTTCAAACGCGGTCCCGAGCGCGCTGATCTTCCTGCCGAAATCAATGAAAACCTCATTGTGGAGCTCTACTCCAAGTAACGCACTGTAGTTCAACAGACAGTTAAGCGACGCCATCGAGCAGGAATAGATATGCAGATATCAGTAAATGATTTTTTGACACCGCGAAACATTGATGTAACCGAGTTTGGTCCCACTCGCGCCAAAGTTGTTCTTGAGCCACTTGAGCGCGGATTTGGTCACACCCTGGGCAACGCCCTGCGTCGCATCCTGCTTTCTTCGATGGGCGGTGCCGCGATTGTCGAGGTGGAGATCAATGGCGTCCTGCATGAGTACAGCAGCATTGAAGGCGTTCAGGAAGATGTGATTGAAATTCTTCTGAATCTGAAGGATGTTGCCATCGTCCTGCATGAGAAGGACGAAGTTACCCTTACTCTGAATAAAAAGGGTAAAGGCGTGGTGACTGCCGGTGACATTCAGGTGGACAACAGTACTGAGATCAAAAATCCGGAGCACGTGATCGCCAATATCACCGGTGACACCGCTCTGGAAATGACTCTTCATGTTGTGCGCGGTCGCGGCTACCAGCCCGCAGACAGTCGTTCCAGCGACGAGGAAGAAACCCGTTCCATCGGTCGGCTGCAGTTGGATGCAACCTTCAGCCCGGTTCGCCGTGTCGCCTATGTGGTCGAGAGTGCTCGTGTAGAGCAGCGCACCAACCTGGATAAGCTGGTTCTGGATCTGGAAACCAATGGCACCATCGATCCGGAAGAAGCCATCCGTCGTGCCGCCACGATCCTCCAGCAACAGTTGGCCGTGTTCGTGGACCTGGAGAGTGAAAGCCTGTCCGAGCCCGTTGAGAAGGAAGAGGAAGTCGATCCGATTCTGTTGCGTCCGGTCGATGATCTGGAATTGACCGTGCGCTCCGCCAACTGTCTGAAGGCCGAGAGCATTTACTACATCGGCGACCTGATTCAGCGCACGGAAGTTGAATTGCTGAAAACGCCGAACCTGGGCAAAAAGTCACTCACGGAAATCAAGGATGTCCTGGCATCTCGCGGTTTGTCTCTGGGTATGCGCCTGGAAAACTGGCCGCCCTCCAGTCTGCGCACCGAGAGTGACCATATTTAATTGATGGGGTTAGCCAGCCTTCTGGCACCTGTTAAACCGAGTTTATTGCTGCGATAGCAACACTTTTAAAGGAAGTAGAACCATGCGTCATCGTTATAGTGGCCGCAAATTAAGCCGTACTGGTGCGCACCGTCGCGCCATGTTCCGCAATATGACAGCCTCACTGGTCGAACATGAGCTGATTAAAACCACTCTGCCCAAGGCGAAAGAACTGCGCCGTTTTGCCGAGCCGCTGATCACGCTGGCCAAGCAGGACAGTGTTGCCAACCGTCGCTTGGCCTTCAGCCGTCTGCGCTGCAAGTCTACTGTGGGTAAACTGTTCGGCGAGCTGGGCCCGCGCTACGAAGCCCGTCCCGGTGGTTACATCCGCATCCTGAAATGCGGGCTGCGCTCCGGTGACGCCGCGCCAATGGCCTATGTTGAGTTGGTTGACCGTCCGGATGTCGAAGCAGTCGAACTGAACGACGGCGACGAATAAAGCTTTCGCGCTCAACCGCAGTCGTAAAAAAACCGGGCATATAGCTCGGTTTTTTTTGGCTGTATTTTTTCTCTTCCTTGCAACATTCCCTGTGGGATAATGCCTCGATAGTTTTACAGAGCGTAGAGACAAGTGAAAGTATTGGTAACCGGTGGGGCCGGCTACATTGGCAGCCACGCCTGTGTGTCGCTGCTAGAGGCCGGCCACGACGTTGTGGTGCTGGACAATTTTTCCAACAGTTGCCGTACGTCACTGCAGCGGGTTGGACAGATTACGTCCCGGGATTTCGCCGTACTGGAGGCCGATGTCAACGACCGCCAAACCCTTGATGAGCTGTTCAGGCGGGAGTCCGTGGATGCCGTCATGCATTTTGCCGGCCTCAAGGCGGTCGGCGAGTCGTGCACAGCCCCGTTGAGTTACTACCGCAATAATGTTGCGGGCGCGCTGACCATTCTCGAGGCTATGCGGGCTGCCGGGCTGGGCACCTTTATTTTCAGTTCCTCTGCCACCGTTTATGGTGATCCCGCAACGACGCCCATCGGCGAGGATTTTCCGTTACAGACCACCAACCCCTACGGCCGTTCCAAGCTGATGATCGAAGATATGCTCCGCGATCTGGCGGACGCCGACAGGCTGTCGGGCAAACCATTCTGGAAAATAGGCCTGTTGCGCTATTTCAATCCCGCCGGGGCACACAGCAGCGGCCTGATTGGCGAAGACCCGCGCGGTATCCCCAGTAACCTGATGCCCTATATCACCCAGGTTGCGGTGGGCAAGTTGCAGCAGTTGTCGGTGTTTGGTGACGACTATCCGACCCCCGACGGCACTGGCGTGCGCGACTATCTGCACGTGATGGACCTGGCGGAGGGGCATGTTTGCGCGCTGCGGAAATTGACGGAATCGGACAGCGGGGCCGGGTGTCGAGCCTGGAACCTGGGTACGGGATCGGGCTACTCCGTGTTGGAGATGATCCGGGCATTTGAGTCTGTCTCCGGCCGCGCCATTCACTACAAGGTGGTCGAGCGGCGGCCCGGTGATGTGGCGGCATGCTGGTCAGACCCGAGCCGGGCGGCTCGGGAACTGGGTTGGAAGTCCCGCCATAGCCTGGAGGATATGATGCGCGACAGCTGGCACTGGCAACAGCAAAATCCTGAAGGTTATCCCAGTCCCGCAATGTAGACCTGTACCCCTGGGCCGGCCTAGGCTAGGGGCAACTGAATATGGAAGGTGGTGCCCACGTTGACATCCGAGGTGACGGCCAGCTGGCCGCGGTGCTGCTCGGTAATGATGAAGTGCGAAAATGACAGTCGCTTGCCGGCATCATAGTCTTCAGCCTTGCCGGTGGTGTGGGTAAAAAACGGTTCGAAAAGATACTGTTGTTCCTCGTTGCTGATACCGGCGCCATTATGTTGCACCTTGATCCACAGCATATCGTAGCAAACCATCACCTGCAGCCGGACGATGGGCGTATGCCCGGCCCGCTGAACCTGTCCCAGGGCATGACAGGCATGCCGGAACAGGCTCAGGAATACCTGCTGTAATTCGGCAACGTAGCAGGGAACCTGGGGAAGGGGCTGGCTGTAATGGCGCTCAATGCTGATGTCCCTGAATCGCAGCCCCGAGGGCACGGAGAGGACATCGTTGGCCAACTGGAGGCTGTGTTCGATGATGTCGATGACATTGGCCGGGCGCCGTTCACCTCCCCGACTTTGGGCAAAATCCAGTAAATTCTGAATAATCGCCAGGGCCTGCGCGCCCTGGTGACTGGTTTCGTCCATAAGTTGGGTGATGGTCTGCTGTGCGCTCGAGGGTAGGTCTGTCGCGCGCAAGGTGCGCTTGACGGTCTCCATGTCTTCAAGAATCTGCTGCAAGGGTGGGTTGATGTCGTGGGCCATGGTGGCGGCCAGCTCCCCCATGGACGACATTTTGTCCCGCTGGATCAGCATATTGGCAGCCAGCACATGCTGGGTAACATCGTCGATCAGCACCACTGCACCGGTTTCACCGTGCTCCTGCAGTGGATAAATTGTGATATCAAAATGATATTGACCCCGTTGGCTGTGCTTGATGGTGAGGGTCTTCTGCTGCTCCAGTGCCTGTTTGACCTGGCTTTTACTGAGGGTGATGGTCGGGTAGGTTTGCCAAAGGTTTTGGCCCAGGGCCTTGCTGGCCGGGATCCCGGTAATCTCTTCGGCCCTGCGGTTCCATTGGGTGACCTCCCCCTGTTCCGTCAAACCGATCAGTATCAGGGGCATTGAGCTCAGGATATCGCGTATATAGGATTCCGATGAACGCAGGCGATTGGAGGTTTCCCTGTGCTGGGCGATTTCTCCTTGCAGCAACTGGTTTGCCTCGAGTAACAGGCGGTTGGACTCATCCAGGGTTGCGGTGCGCTCCTTGACACGCTGTTCGAGGTCCTGCCGTATGGCTTCCAGCGCCTTGTTTGCCCGGTAGGCCTGAAGCCGGCTGAACAACAGGGTGACGACTGTAATGGAGAGCAGCAGAATTAGTATGCCGCTGGACCAGTTGGCGACGTACTGCCAGTTGGTATGGCCGTCCGCAGTGCGGAAATAATCGCCAAGGCCGGCGTAGAGGGGCAGACTGACCAAAAGTAACAATAGGGACCAAAAGTGTTTTTTCATAGATGAAGGTACTTTTTAACGGCTTGACAGTGAGGTCGGTTGGTTCTTCCCGAGTGTAGTTAGAGGGACTGGGCGAGCTGTTAGTTTCATTGCAGTTTGGCCTGGTTTCCAATAGGAGTGATTTTAACGGGACAGGTGGTCGTAGTGACAGTGTGCGAAACAGTTTCTTTATGATGGCGGCAATCTACCACAACCAGACCACCGCCAGGCAGCCTTTGTCGCGGTGGTGAACGCTCGATTTAATGTTCACCGCACGGACTCTGCGATGCTCGCTGCCAGCTTGGCGCAGGCGAGATGGCGCATTAGAAAATAACCACCATCGCCAGCCCGTACAACAGCCCAGTCCACAACAGTGCCACGGTGCAGTAACCCATAATGTCGCGAATGCCGAGCCGGGCGATACCGAGCAGGGGCAATGCCCAGAACGGCTGTACCATGTTGGTCCAGGCATCGCCGAAGGCAATGGCCATGGCGGCATGGTTCAGCGGGATGCCGAGAGACTGGGCAGCGGGGATAACAATGGGGGCCTGCACCGCCCACTGTCCGCCGCCGGAGGGGACAAAGAAATTGACAATGCCGGCGCTGAGGAAGGTGAACAGGTTGAAGGTGTCGGCTGTAGAAATATCAATAAACCAGGCGGAGACCGATGCCGCCAGCCCGGATTGGGCCATCATACCCATGATCCCCGCATAGAGCGGGAATTGCAGCACGATTCCCGACAACCCTTTGACCGCTTCACTGACGGCGGCCAGGTAACTGGTGGTGGATTGATGGAGCAGCAGTCCGGTGACGAGAAAGATCAGGTTCAGGGTGTTGAGGCCGACACTGCCGCCGTCGAGGAAGAAGCCCACCAGGTAATAGCCCCCCAATAGCCCCAGCAGGAGTGTCGGCAGGCGGCTGTGCTCGATGCGGTCGGAGGGTGTGTTGATGTGGATGGCGACCTGCTCCACCTCGCCGAGCTGGTGGGCATCGACTTCCCTGGTCTCTTCCGGGGGCGGCATCATCAGGCGGAATATCAATGGCAGGGTTGCCAGTACCAGCGCGCTGATCAGCAGCACCTGCCAACTGAAGATCGTCTCGCTGAGGGGGATGGTGATGCCATTCATCAGCTTGCTGAGCACATCGCCATCGGACACGGCGATTTTCAGGGGGATGGAGCCGGATAGCCCGGCGTGCCAGATCACCATGCCGGAATAGGCCGCCGCCACCAGCAGCGGGTAGTGTACCCCTTTGACATGGCGGGCAATTTCCCGCGCCATCAGCGCGCTGGCGATCAAGCCAAACGCCCAGCTGATCCAGCCGCATATCAGCGAAATAAAGGTCATCAGCAGGATGGCCTGGCCGGGAGTCCTGGCCAGCGAGGCCAGCGATCGAAGCACTTTTTTTACCGCCCTGGTTTGCGCCAGCACGCTGCCGGTGACCAGGCTGATGGTAACCTGCATGGAAAATACCAGCAGGTTCCAGATGCCGTCACCCCAGAACTGGACCATCTCGGCGGGGGCGTGCCCCTCCCCCAGTATGCCCGCAAGGAACACGATGAAGGTCAGGATAATGGCAAAGATGAAGGCGTCCGGCAGCCAGCGCTGCATGATGGTGGTAAAAAAGTTGGAGAGCGTGCGGACCACTTGCATCACCTTTGTTATGGGTTATCAGTTGATGGCAAATTCTCTGGCTATTCTATCGGCTTCAGGGCGCATCTTAAACCGGCGAGGTCAGTCGGGCAGCTGGTGATGATAGTCGCCGCTGTCCAGGTTCAGCAGCCGCAACGGCCCGCCCCACACGCAGCCGGTGTCGAGAGGGAAAAGACGCGGCCCACAGGGCTTGCCCTGCAGCGCGGCCCAGTGCCCGAAAATGATATTGCTGGTTCTGGTCAGTCTGTCGGGGTGGCTGTACCAGGGGGCGTAGCCCGCGGGGGGCTGGTCGGGGGGCGCTTTGCTGGCGAGTTCAAGCCGACCTGCGGCGGAGCAAAAACGCATGCGCGTAAAATAATTGGTGATCAGGCGCCAGCGCAGTGGCGGCGCCAGGCTGTCGCTCCAGCAGTCCGGCGCATTGCCGTACATCACCTGAAAAAAGTCATCGGCCATGGCCGTATCAGACAACACCAGCCGCATTTCCTCAGCCAGGGCGACGGCCTGTTCCCTGGACCACTGGGGTGGGATGCCCGCATGGACCAGCAGATGGCCCCCGGTGTCGAGCAGCAGTGGTTGTGTTTGCAGCCAGTGGAGTAGCTCTTCGCGATCAGGGGCGGCGAGAATATCGTCGAGGGTATCGGCGCGGTGAGGGGGGCGGATGCCCCTGGCCACCGCCAGCAGGTGTAAATCGTGATTGCCCAGCACCATGCGGAAGGCGTTGCCCAGTCGCAGGCAGAAGCGCATCACCTCAAGGGATTGCGGACCGCGATTGACAATGTCACCCACTGACCAGAGTTGATCTTCAGCGGGGTCGAATGCCACTTTATCCAGTAGCTGTTGCAGCGGTAGCAGGCACCCCTGGATATCGCCGACCACGTAGGTGGTCAATGTACGGCTCCGGGCGCGGCCAGCAGAAAGGGGGTAATAATGGCATCAAAGGATTCGCCCTGGTCGCTGATCATCTGGTAACTGCCCTCCATGGTGCCGACTTCCGTGTCCAGCAACACACTGCTGCTGTACCGATAGTCATCCCCCGGTTCGATACGCGGTGTTTCTCCCACCACGCCCGGGCCGCGAACTTCCTTCACTCGCGCATTGCCATCGGTAATGATCCAGTGGCGACTGAGCAGCCGAACAGCCTCTTCGCCCCGATTCTCGATACGGATGTGGTAGGCAAAGGCATATTTTCCCTGTGACGGGACGGATTGCCTCGGCAGGTATTCGGTCGTGACCCGGACGGCGATACGGTTCAAGAGAACGCCTCCATTTGATTGCTCAGGCGGACAAAATCGGCAACGCTCAGGGTTTCAGGGCGCAGGGATAAGTCGACTTCCAGCTCCGCCAGTTGCGCTTCCGTCACCAGGTGTTTGAGGGTATTGCGGATAGTCTTGCGCCGCTGCTGGAAACAGGCATTGACCAGTTTCGATAACCGGGCGAGGTTTGTTGCCGGACAGGGCGGCTGCGGATAGGGCACCAGTCGTACGATAGCGGACTCCACCTTGGGTGCCGGCCGGAAAGCGCCGGGTGGAACACGAAAGAGCGGCTGTACTTGGCTGTGGTATTGCACCATCACACTGAGTCGACCGTAGTGCTTCTCGCCGGGGCTGGCGGCGAGTCGATCCACCACCTCTTTCTGCAACATAAAATGCATGTCCTTGATCATTCCGCTGTAGCCGAGCAGATGGAACAGCAAAGGGGTGGAGATGTTGTAGGGCAAATTGCCGATGATGCGCAGCGGTCGGCCGGTTTGGTAAAAGCGGCTGAAGTCGGTAGACAGGGCATCGCCCTGGTGAATCTGTAATGCCGGGTATTGCTGGAATTTTGCCTGCAGTAGCGGAATCAGGTCGCGATCCAGTTCCACGACGTTCAAGCTGGGACAGCGGGACAACATGGGCTCGGTGATGGCGCCCTGTCCGGGTCCGATTTCGACGATATTGTCGCTGGGCTTTGGCGCCACGGCGGCAACAATTTTGGCAATGGTCGAGGCGTCGACCAGAAAGTTCTGGCCAAAGCGTTTGCGCGCCTGGTGCCCCCCGGGGGATCTGTTGCGGTTCATTGTGTGGCCTCTGCCATGGCTCTAGCATACTCGATGGCCGTCACCAGGCTGCCGGTCTCCGCACCACCGGTGCCGGCCAAATCCAGTGCGGTGCCGTGATCCACCGAAGTGCGGATGATCGGCAATCCCAGGGTGATATTCACCGCGGCGCCAAAGCCCTTGTATTTCAATACCGGTAATCCCTGATCGTGGTACATGGCGAGCACGGCATCACATTGTGCCAGGTGTTTGGGGGTGAACAGGGTGTCGGCCGGCAGCGGGCCTTCGAGCAGCATGCCCGAGCTGCGCAGTTGCTCCAGCACCGGGGTAATGACCTCTATTTCCTCTCTGCCCAGGTGGCCGCCTTCCCCGGCGTGGGGGTTGAGACCGCACACCAGGATACGGGGTGCGGCGATGCCAAATTTGTGCTGCAAATCCCGATGCAGGATGCCGATTACTTCATGGAGCAGTAGTTGGGTGATACTGGCGGGCACTTGCGCCAGCGGCAGGTGGGTGGTCGCCAGCGCTACCCGCAGCCCCTCTGTGGCAAGCATCATCACCACTCTCGGGGTGCCCGTCAGGTCGGCAAGAAACTCTGTATGACCGCTGAACGGCACCCCCGCGTCATTGATAATGCCTTTGTGGACGGGGCCGGTAACCAGGGCATTACACAGGCCGCGCTGGCAGTCAGTGGTCGCCGCCGTGAGGGTTTCCAGTACATAGGGGGCATTGGCGGAATTGAGGGTGCCCGCTTGGGCGGGTTGACGGAGTTTGACCGGGCGCACAGCCAGTTCGCCCGCAGACAGCGGGCGGGGCGGTTCATCACCGAGGGGGCGGAGCCGCAGGGGCAATCCCAGTTGTTGCGCCCGGGCGAGCAGGAGCTCCGGGTCTGCATAGGCCACCAGCTCACAGGGTTGGGGCTGTTGCACCAGCTGCACGATCAAATCCGGGCCGATGCCCGCGGGCTCTCCCGGAGTAATCGCCAGCCTGATCACAACTTGATTTCTACAAAAGCCTCATCGCGGATTTCTTGCAGCCAGAGTTGCAGCTCTTCCTCGTACTTCCGGTGCCGGAGGATATTTTCTGCTTGCTGGTGGCGAATATCTTCACTGAAATCCTGTTGACGACGCTCGGTGACTTGCAGGATGTGCCAGCCGAACTGGCTGCGGAACGGTTCACTGACTTCATTCAGTTCGAGTTTGTGCATGACCGTTTCAAATTCGGGGACAAACTGTCCGGGCAGGGACCAACCGACATCGCCGCCCGCCATCGAGGAGGCGATGTCCTCGGAGTTTTCCCGGGCGAGTTCTGTAAAGTCGGCGCCGTTGAGGATGTCGGCGCGGATGCCTTCGAGCATCGCTTTGGTTTCTTCCTCGGTGCGGATTTCATTGGGCTTGATCAGGATATGCCGGGCATGGTGTTGAACGACAATTTTCTCGCCGCCACCGCGACGCTCGTAAAGCTTTAACAGGTGGTAACCGGCATCGCTGCGAATGGGCACGCTGACTTCGCCGGGCGAGAGTTTATCAACCGCGGTAATAAAAATACTGGGTAGTTGTGTGGTCTTGCGCCAGCCCAGATCGCCGCCCTTCAAGGCGTTTTGTCCGGAGGAGTTGGCGATGGCAAGGCTGCGGAAGTCGGCGCCCGCTTGCAGCTGTTCGTAGAGTTCGCGCACTTTCTGCTCCACTGCGGCCACTTGATCCCTGGGCGCCCCGGCGGGCAGGGTCAGGATAATATGACCGAGATTGACATCCGGCGAAGACCACTGCTGCCCCTCTTCGGATTTCAGGAAGTTGTCGATCTCCTGCTCGGAGATATTGATGCGTTGGTTGACGAAGCCGTCCTGAACCCGCTTGATGATCATCTCGTTGCGCAGCTGCTCCCGCAGCCTGCCGAGGTCGATACCGTTTTGTCGGGCCTCTTCTAACATGTCCTCCATGCTCAGGCCGCGGCTTTTGGCCAGCCGTTCGATCGACTGGTTGAGCTCTTCGTCGCTGATGCGGATCCCGGCGCGTTGTCCGCGGCTGAGCTGCAGTTGTTCGAGGATGAGTCGTTCCAGTACCTGTGGCACCAGGACATTCTGGGGGGGGATTTCCGTGCCGCTCTCTTTCAGGCGAAAGTAGATCTCCTTGATGCGCTCTTCCAGCTCGCTGGACATCACCACATCTTCGTTGACGATGGCGACGATGTGGTCCAGCGGGACCTCTTCAGAGGACGCGGGTGCGGCAACCGCGAGCAGCGCGGCGGCGATGCTGAGCGTCGATAGAACATAACTGCGGAAGTTCATGATTAAGCCTGTGCGAATTTAATAGGTGGGCGGCAGGTAGCCGTAAATGCCATCCTCGAGGATGGAATCAACGCCGGAGCCGGTGCCGGCAAGACCCTTAAACTGGATCTGGAAAAACACGCCACTGTCTTCGTTTAGATCCTCTTCGGGAACCAGGACATAGTCGTTCCGGTCGAGCCAGCGGCGCGCCACCAGGCTAAAGCGCCAGCAACAACTGTCATACTGGAAGCCCGCAAAGGTTTCCAGATCGCGACTGTTGGTCAGGTCATAGCTGTGCCGACCAATCAGGCTCAGGGCACGAGTGATCGGGAAAATAGTCGAAATCTCCGCCTGTTCAATGTCGGTGTCGACCAGCTGGCCGCCAATCAGCTGCGGGATATTGCGATTGAAGCGGTAGCCGAGATTGAAAACGTGGTTTTGCCGGTCATTGTAGCGCAGGCTGGTGGTGCCTCGATCAAACCGGCCATCGCGTTCATCGTAGAGAATGTCGGACTGCAGCTTGAGGTTTTCGCTCAAGCGCAGGGCGAATTCCGCCGCAAAGTCGGATTCATCGCGCAACAGGTCATGGGCGATATCGCGGAGTGTCGGTGACAGGCTGTCCGGGTCGGTTGATTTCAGGAATGACTTGCTGAGGGTGGGGTCGAGGGACACGTAGCGGTCTTCCAGGTAGAAAATCTGGCCGATGCTGGCTCTCAGCCACTCTGTGCCGGTGGCTTGCTCGAGCAGGCGGCTGGTGAGGCCGACGGAGATCTGTTTGGTGTCGCCAATGCGGTCTCCGCCAATGAAACGGTCATCCCGGAACAGCTGGTTGTAACTGAAGGTCATCGGGGATGTGTCGAAGTCGGGCAGGTCGCTCTGGTCCTCGTACTTGGTGTGTACCATGTACAGGCGCGGCTCAAGGGTCTGGGTATAGCCGGGCAGCCAGGTGGTATCGCGCTCCAGATAAATTCCCGCATCAATAATACCGGTGGGCACCGTCACGGAGGGGTTGTCATTGGACTGATTGAGCAGCGGGTCATCCAGGTTGTAGGTCAGGTTTCTGACCTTGAGGGTCGGCCGGAAATAACCCCAGCCCCACTGTTTGTCCCAGCTGACCCCATAGTCCAGGTGCAGGCGGTGGCCGGTGACAAAGGTGCCCTGATCGTCTTCAAAGAAGGTGCTGCCCTGGAGACTGGCGGGGAGCAGGCCATCGTCATCGGTATGGTCAAACAAGGTGTACTGGTTTTTCAGCGCAAAGACAAAGTCGCCCAACCGGTAATTGCCGTTGGCATCCACTCGCGGCAGCATTTTGTACTGGTCAATACTGTTGGGATCGTCGTTGATGGTCTGGTACTGCTGGCTTCTGACACTCAGGTACCAGTTGTCGGCCTGATAGGCGGCGGAGGCGAGCTGTTTCAGGTAGGTCTGGCTGTTCACCTCGATGGTGGCGTTGCCCAGATCCCGGAAGTAGTCGCTATCGCTGACCTTGGTGTAGTCGACGCGGGTCTCCCAGCGTTTGCCGATGCCACCCAGATGCTCCATATTGAGCAACCAGCGGTCATCCCCCTCATGGTCCTTTTTGCCGGCAAGGGTAGTGGGATCTTCAGCACTGCCGTTGCCGCCGTCATCGCTGGGCAGGAAAGCGCCGCTGACGATGGTGTCAGTTCGTTTTGAGATATGGCGGAACTCGGCTTCTGCCATGGCGCCCCGCTCCTGGAGATAGCGGGGGGTAATGGTGGCATCGTAATTGGGGGCCAGATTCAGGTAGATGGGTTGTGCGAAATCGAAGCCGTTATCCTCGCCAAAACTAAATGAGGGAAACAGCAGTCCGGAGGCGCGGCGCTCGTCGATGGGGAAGCGCAACCAGGGGGCGTAGAGCACCGGGATATCCTTGACTTCCAGGCGCACGTGTCGGGCGTGGGCGATGCCGGTTTCCGGGTTGATGTCGACGTTCGAGCTGACCAGGTGCCAGGCGTTGCTGCCGGGTTCACAGGTGGTATAGGTGGCATTGTCAATGTAGAACACATCGCCAATGCGGTTCATGCGGTCGGCGGTGCCGCGCACATTCGATTCGTGCAGCAGGTAGGTGGCGTTGTCGACCGTGACGTCCTTGGTGTCCATATTGATCTGGGCGTGATCGCCGGTGAGCAACAGGCCGGGTTCGCGGAACTGCACATCGCCATCCAGATCGACGGTGCGGGCACTCTGGTTGACAGTGGCATTTTGGCTGCGCACCTGTCGATAACCCTGCGTCAACTGGACCTTGCCGCGCAGGTGGGCAATATTTTCCTGCTCGACTTCGGTGGTTTCAGAGGCCACCCGCATGGGGGCATCCGCGGGGTCCATACCCCCTTCCGGGTAGTCGCGGGGGGGCTCGATGTAGGCGCCACAACAACCGGAGGAGATTTTTTCCTGCTCGGCTTCGCTGAGGGATTCCTCGTCAACCCAGTCAAGGTTGCGGGCCAGCTGTACCTGCGGGCCGCCATCTGCCGGGGGCGTTTCCACCGGTTCCGGGCGTGCCGGGCGCGGGAAGACCCTGCCGGGCATTACCGTTTCACCGCATGCCCATGCGCCGGAGGCGTCCGCACGACATTCCCATTGGACATGGCTGTCGGCGTTTTGCGCAACGGCGGGGGTGGCAATCAAAAATCCAGAGAGAAGCAGGGTGGAAGTTTGTACAGATTGCGAGCGCACCGCTTGATAGAGCCTGGTGCGAATATGACTCGGTTTTATTGGCATTCTTATGGTCCGTGATCTCTCTGGCGAGCTGTGGCTTTAATGCGACGGTACATTTTACCCATTCTGCGACATCATGCGAGGGTTTGGGGTAGAATGGCCAACCTTTTTTCTACCAGCTCCCTGAAATATGCCTGCCGACCCGAGCCTCTCTGAATGGGTGGAAAGATTTCTGCCTGATCGATACAAGACGAGTGCATCTTTGTCTCTGACGCCCCTCAATGGCGATGCCGGTTTCCGCTGTTATTTTCGGGTGAATTGCCAGCCGACCCTGCTGGCGGTTTCCGCGCCTCCGACTCATGAAAACAACCGGGCCTTTGTGGACATCGCCCTGCTGTTGCGGGGGCAGGGGGTTCACACCCCGGCCATTTTTGCGGTGGATTATCAGCATGGTTACCTGTTGCTGGAAGATTTTGGAGACCAGTTATTGCTGCCGCTGTTGAATGCTCAAACGGTTGATGCCCTCTACCTGAAGGCGGAGTCAGCGCTGTTGGCCATTCAGCGGGCCGGGGTGGGTGCACACGCGATTCCTCCCTACGACAGTAGGCGACTGCTGGAGGAAATGCAGTTGTTCCCCGAGTGGTTCGTCTCGCGGCTGCTGGGTGTCGAGTTGGGCGAGGGCGAGCGCCAGCTGCTGGAGCAGGGCTTTGAACTGTTGCTGGACAGTGCGCTGTCGCAGCCGACGGTGTTGGTACACCGGGATTTCCACTCCCGCAATCTGATGCTGCTGGAAAATGGCGACATTGGCGTGATCGATTTTCAGGATGCGGTCACAGGTCCGCTGACATATGACTTGGTGTCCCTGTTGCGGGACTGTTATATTCGATGGCCCGCCGACGTTGTTTCCCGGCGGGCGCTGAACTACTTCCGGCGTGCTGTGGCTGCCGACATCGCTACCCCGGTGTCCGATAAGCAGTTTCTTCGCTGGTTCGACCTGATGGGGTTACAGCGGCATATCAAGGTTCTGGGTATTTTCGCCCGCCTGTACCTGCGCGATGGCAAGGCGGGCTACCTCCACGACCTGCCACTGGTTATCCGCTACACCCTGGAACAACTGGACTCCTATCCGGAGCTGGACAATCTCAAGCGCTGGTTTGAGCGGCGGGTGTTGCCCGCCGTGGTCGAACAGCCCTGGTATCAGCCCTGGCAACAGGCCGGTGACTCGCTAAGGGAACCACTATGAAAGCTATGATTTTGGCCGCCGGATTTGGCGAACGCCTCCGCCCCCTCACCAATGAAACCCCCAAGCCGCTGTTGAAAATTGCCAATAAACCGCTGATCCAATACCACGTGGAGCGCCTGGTTGAGGCCGGTGTACGGGAACTGGTGATCAATACCTCCTGGCTGGGCGACCAGATTGAGTCCTTCCTCGGCGATGGTTCCCGCTTTGGCGTCCGCATCCAGTGGTCTCGGGAGAGCGATCCCCTGGAAACCGGCGGCGGCATTCGCCGGGCGCTGCCGATGCTGGGGGGCGATCCCTTCCTGGTGATCAATGGCGATGTCTGGAGCAATTACCCGCTGGCTACCCTGGTGGAAAGGAACTGGACGGAAGAGATGGATGCCCATCTGGTGCTGGTGCCCAACCCAGCCCACCACCCGCAAGGCGACTTCACCCTGGACCCGCAGCTCTGTGTGCGCTATCCCGCCGAGGGCGATGCGACCTATACCTTCAGCGGTATCAGCGTGATGAGGCCCGAAATATTCGCCCTGTTTAGCTCCGCCAGCGAACGTTTCCCGATCCGCGATGTGCTCGCCAGCGGCATTCGCGATGGCTATGTCAGCGGCGAGGTGTATCGCGATATCTGGTGGGACGTCGGCACCCTGGAGCGCCTTGAGGCGCTCAATGCACTGGTTTCCGGCAGGGAGATTGTGCTCGAAAAAAAGCCGGTACTTAAGGCCGGTTAATTCTTGGCTTCTTCGTCGACACGCGCAGTCCTTTCATCGGTCTGCGCTTCCCCCCGCTCCTGCGCGGCAACAAAGTGCAGCGCCATTTCAAATGCCTGGTCGGTAAAGGCCAGCACCTTTTGAAACCCTTCGTCAGACAGTTTGCGGGCGGCGTCCCGGTTGCGGTAAATCTTCAATAATTGCACTTCTCTTTCCGCGGTGATTGCCAGCCGATCAATGCCGATCTTCTCCAGCAGATCGGAAAGGCGCGGGCTGTAGGTGCGCACATATTTCAGGATAAAAGGCAGCGGGTCATTGCGGGAATAAAAGGAGGCCAGCCGCAGGATAATTTCAAAGGGCAGCGCCGCCTTGCCCTCTTCAACCGCTTTCAGCAGGTCGGTGTCTTTCAGGTCAATGGCTTGGGCCAGCTCGCTGATGGTGAGCCCGGCCACTTCGCGCAGATCTCGCAGCGAGTGCCCCGCCTTGCCCATCCGCTCCAGCTGTTCCGGGGTCTGCTTGATGGCCTTGGCGGCCTGGTCGCGGGTTTTTTCCGCGGCATATTTCAGGGCCGAGGAGGACAGTTCCTTCCAGCCCTCCAGAAAGGCGCCCAGCCCCTCCAGGGCACTGACGGCTTCGCGATCGTCCTGGTGGTTATCCTGTTGGTCGGTCATGGTGTGCCTGCCGGGAGTGTGATGGATGTCTGCTGAGAGTATAAACAAACGGCTACCTGAGCGCGCCCCTGTGGGGGCGGGGAGCTGGGTCACTAGGGTTTTAACCGGTAAGCTGTCGTGTCAAGACAGTGGGAAAACAGCGGAGAAAAAGTATGGCTGAACGTCTTTGGCGGTGGTGTTTTGCGGGCAGTCTGTGTGGGGTAACGGTCTTGATGTTGCTGCCATCCGCCGGCGGACAGATGCTGCCGGGGCAGGACAAGTTGCTACACGGGGTGACCTTTATGGCGCTGTATCTGCTCGGTTCGCGCGCTGTTCCCGCGACCGGGCACCGGTGGTTGTTCGGGGGGTTGCTGGCCTATGGCGTGGTGATTGAACTGTTGCAGGGGTTGACCGGCTATCGCTCCATGGAGCTGCTGGATGCGCTGGCGGACCTGGTCGGCCTGCTGGTGGCCGCATGGTGGTCGCGGCGCACCCGCCGTGCCGGCGGCTGTTGCGGCTAGTCCTTCAGGGCCAGGCGCAAATTGGCGGACTGCAGGACGGCCCTGCCACAAAACATCAGTGTCAGGGTGCCCAGGTCATCCCAGGGATTGGCGGTGCGCATGCCCTTGATCGCCCGGTCAATGCCTCCGGCCAGGCGCAACATCTGCTGCAGTTGATTCAATGACAGGCGTTTCAGCGCTGTTTTCACCAAGCCCTTGCGCTTTTCCCAGACCGCCAGGTTTTTTAATACCCAGTCCAGGTGATCGCCCGCGGCCAAGGCCTCTTTTGCCTTGATCAGGGTGCGCAGCTCCCGCGCCAGCGCCCACAGGATAACCGTGGCCTCGGTGCCTTCGTCGCGCAAGCCCCTCAGGGTGCGGCTGGCAGTTTGTGCGTCGCCCTCCAGCGCCTTGTCCACCAGGGAGAAGACATTGAAGCGAGCACTGTCGGCGACCACGGTGGACATGGTGGCCGCATCAACCTCCGCATCCGGCAACAGCAACTTCAGTTTTTCAATTTCCTGTACCGCGGCGAGCAGGTTGCCCTCCACCCGATCTGCCAGGACGTCCACGGCCTGGCGGCTCGCCTGGATGTTGGCCTGTTGCAGGCGCTTGCCGATCCAGCTGGCCAGTTGTTCCGGTGGCACCGGCCAGACCTGGATAAATGCCCCGGTGGTCTCGATACTTTTCACCCACTTGCTGCGGGTGGCGGCGCTCTCCAGTTTGGGGGTGATCACCAGGAGCAGGTTGTCGGGGCTGGGATTGGCGGTGTATTGCTGCAACACCTTGGAACCCTTGTCCCCCGGCTTGCCGTTGGGGATGCGCAGTTCAATGATTTTCCTGGCGGCAAACAGGGACAGGCTATTGGCCTCCGTCAGCACGGTATCCCAGTCGAAACCGGTTTCTGCGTGCAGCAATTCACGTTCGCTGAAGCCCTGGCCGCGGGCGGCGCCGCGAATTGCATCGGCGGCCTCCTGGGCCAGCAGTGGCTCATCGCCACTGATTAGGTAGACAGGTAACAGCGGCCCCTGGGCGAGGTGTGCGGCGAGTTGTTCAGTTCGCAGCCGCATTCTGCTCCGCCGGAGCCACCGGTGTTGCCGGGCGGTTGGCGACGCTGTCGAGCCGGGACAGGACTTGCCGGATCAGGTCTTCCCGCATCTCGCGCCTCAGCAGGTTGGCTTCGTCCTCTTTGGACTGCACATCGTTCTCGTCAAAATCAAAAACCCGCTCGGAGGTGAGGGTGGTGCGCGACAGCAGCGGTTTGCCGTCAGCGGCGAGAATCATGACCGTCACCTCCTCTGTCAGCTGGTACTCCGATACCCGGGCGCTGACGCTGACAGAGGCGGTCCGGCGGTCGCTTCTGTGGCTGAGAATGACAATGCTGTACTCGGCTTCGGTGGCATTGCGGGCAACGGTGATCTGGTTGGCCTTCAGGGCGCGGCTGAGGGCCGTGTAGAAATCGCTGTAACGCTGCTCGGCGCTGATATGCACGCTGGAAATATTGTCGACCTGCCCGGAGCCGCGCAGATGCCAGCCACAGCCGGCGAGAGTGGCGGTGGCCAGAAGAACTGTGATGACCAGGCAGCTCAATTTTTTCATCGGTATTCCTTAACTTGTGGGTTGCGCGGCGCTTGGTTGCGGCGTTCAGTTGGCAACAATATTGACCAGCTTGTTGGGGACGACGATTACTTTACGGATGGTTTGGCCCTCCGTAAAGCGAAGAACGTTTTCGTGGCTCAGCGCGGCCTGCTCGATGGTATCCCGGTCCGCTGCCACGGCGATATCAATGTGTGCGCGCAATTTGCCGTTTACCTGCACCACCATCTGGATGGTGCTTTTTACCAGTGCTGCCGGGTCGGCGGCGGGCCAGCAGGCGTCGAGCAGGTTGTCTTCGTGCCCCAGTGCCTGCCACAACCGGTGGCAGATGTGCGGCACAATGGGCGCCAGCAGCAAGACCGCGGCGCTTAGGGCTTCACGCTCCACTGCCAGGCCGTTAGCCGTTGTGCGATCGGCATGGCGGCCCAGCTCATTGAGCAGTTCCATGACCGCGGCAATGGCGGTGTTGAATGTCTGGCGGCGGCCGTAATCGTCACCGACCTTGGCGATGGTTTCGTGGGTTTTGCGGCGCAGGTCTCGCTGAGCCTGGTCGAGCGCCTCGGCGTCCACAGCCGGTGCCGCGCCCCCCTGCAGGTGGGCGTGAACCATCTTCCACAGCTTGCGTAGGAAGCGATGGGCACCTTCAACGCCGCTCTCGCTCCACTCCAGGGACTGTTCCGGCGGCGCCGCAAACATGGTGAACAGTCGCACGGTGTCGGCACCGTAGCGATCGATCAGCTGTTGCGGGTCGACGGTATTGCCCTTGGACTTGGACATCTTGGCGCCGTCTTTCAGCACCATGCCCTGGCACAGCAGGCGGGTGAAGGGTTCGTCGGAGTTGAGCAGGCCCTCATCGCGCATCAGCTTGTGGAAAAAGCGCGCGTACAGCAGGTGCAGGATGGCGTGCTCGATGCCGCCCACATACTGGTCCACCGGCAACCAGTAGTTGGCGGCGGCACTGTCCAGCATGCCGTCCCGGTAGTCGGGGCAGGTGTAGCGGGCGTAGTACCAGCTCGACTCCATAAAGGTGTCGAAGGTATCGGTTTCGTGCTCCACCGCCGCGCCGTCCAGTTCGGCAACCCGCCACTGGGGATCGGCCTTGATGGGCGACTGCACGCCGTCCATCTCCACGTCTTCCGGCAGCAGCACCGGCAGCCGCTCGGCGGGCACCGGGATTTCGCCGCCGCCCGGCAGGTTGAACATGGGGATGGGCGCGCCCCAGTAGCGCTGGCGCGATACGCCCCAGTCCCGCAGGCGGTAGTTGATTTTGATTTCGCCGCAGCCCAGTGCGGTCAATTTGGCGGCGATGGCGTCGAAGCCCTGGGCGGGGGTGAGGCCGTCGAACTCGCCGGAGTTGACCATGGCCAGGTTGTCATCTTTTGATGCGTACCAATCTTGCCAGCGGGAGGTGTCAAACTCGTACAGCTTACGGATTTCCTCGGGGTCGCTGTCATTGCTGAGACCCTTGTGGAAGTTTTCCTCATTTTCGCCGACTTCTGTGGAGATGTTTTCGAACACCGGTTTGATGGGCAGCTGGTGTTTGTTGGCAAATTCGAAGTCGCGCTCGTCGTGGGCGGGTACCGCCATAATGGCGCCGCTGCCGTAGTCCATCAGTACATAGTTGGCGACCCACACCGGCACCGCTTCGCCGCTGATGGGGTGGATGGCGGTGAGGCCGGTAGCCATGCCCTTCTTCTCCATGGTGGCCATGTCGGCCTCGGCCACGGACTGGGTCTTGCAGTCCCGGATAAAGGCGGCCAGTTGCGGGTTGTTTTTCGCCAGCGCCAGGGCGATGGGGTGCTCGGCGGCGATGCTGGCGTAGGTGACCCCCATCAGGGTGTCGGGGCGGGTGGTGTACACCTCAAAGCTGTCGATGCCAGCCACCGCTGCGGTGAGATCGAAGCGAAACTGTACACCGCGGCTCTTGCCGATCCAGTTGCGCTGCATGGTGCGCACCTGTTCCGGCCAGCCGTCCAGTTTGTCCAGGTCGTCGAGCAGTTCTTCGGCGTAGGCGGTGATCTTGATGAACCACTGGGGAATTTCCTTGCGCTCCACGGCGGTGTCACAGCGCCAGCAGCAGCCGTCGATGACCTGCTCGTTGGCGAGCACGGTCTGGTCATTGGGGCACCAGTTGACCGCGGCGGTCTTCTTGTACACCAGCCCTTTCTGGTACAGGCGGGTAAAGAACCACTGTTCCCAGCGGTAGTAGTCCGGTTTGCAGGTAGCCAGTTCCCGGGACCAGTCGTAGCCGAAGCCCAGTTGTTTCAACTGGGCTTTCATGTAGTCGATGTTTTCGTAGGTCCACACAGCCGGTGCCGTGTGGTGCTTGATGGCGGCGTTTTCAGCCGGCAGGCCAAAGGCATCCCAACCCATGGGTTGCAGCACATTTTTGCCCTGCATTCGCTGGTAACGACTAATCACGTCGCCGATCGTGTAGTTGCGCACGTGGCCCATGTGCAACTTGCCCGACGGATAAGGAAACATCGACAGGCAGTAAAATTTCTCTCGGTTC
>NZ_JBFHQR010000014.1:0-32368 GCF_041592135.1 Porticoccus sp.
AGCGTTTCCTGTCCCAGCCCTTCCACGTGGCGGAAGTATTTACCGGTTCTCCCGGCAAGTACGTATCCCTGAAGCAAACCATTGCCGGTTTCCAGGGCATTCTCAACGGTGATTACGACCACCTGCCCGAGCAGGCCTTCTATATGGTTGGCACCATTGATGAAGTGATCGAGAAAGCCGGGAAAATGAAGTAAACGCGACAAGATAGGCGCTATGATATGGCTATGACCGTCCACTGCGACATTGTAAGTGCAGAACAATCCCTGTTTTCAGGTCTTGTTGAGATGCTTGTTGCCACAGGTTCCCAGGGTGAATTGGGTATTACCTTTGGCCACGCTCCCTTGTTGACGGATCTGAAACCGGGCCCGGTGCGCATTCTCAAACAGGATGGCGAGGAAGAGATCTACTATCTCTCCGGTGGCTTCCTGGAGGTGCAGCCCAACAGGATTTCGATTCTGGCTGACACGGCCCTGCGTGCGGATGATCTCGATGAGGCTGCCGCTATCGAAGCGAAAAAACAGGCAGAACAGGACATTTCCAATCAGGGTAGCGAGTTCGACTACTCCCGCGCGGCATCACAACTTGCCGCAGCGGCTGCCCAGTTGCGTACCATTGAGCAACTGCGTAAGAAAATGGGCGGTAAAAGATAACCCGCTCAGCTTCTTGCAGAAAAAAGGTGGCGCCAGCCACCTTTTTTTTATCTCAAAATTGCCTACCCGCCCTGCTCCGCCGGTGGCGGGCAGCATGGCAAATGCATTGGGTTCCTGATTAAATACGCGAGATCGACTGGGGGATGGAGATGGCGACAGATATCGTTGTGCTGGCAGCGGGCAAAGGCACCCGCATGAAATCAGCGCTGCCCAAAGTGTTACACACACTGGCCGGCCGCCCCCTGTTGCAACATGTGCTCACCACCTCAGCACAACTGCCCGACGCCCGTTTGCTCGTTGTCACCGGGCACGGGGCCTCTGAAGTCAACGGTGCGCTAAATACGGAAGGTTTACTGTTTGTCGAGCAGCCGGAACAACTGGGCACAGCCCACGCCGTGTTGCAGGCGATGCCTGAGCTGCGGCAAGACAGTACGGTATTGATCCTCTACGGCGATGTACCGCTGATCGCCCTCGATACCCTTGAGGCGATGGTCGGCGAGGTGTCCGAGGATCAGATGGCACTGCTTACGGTCGTGCTGGAAAATCCCGTCGGCTACGGGCGCATACTCAGGGATCAACAGCAGCGTGTCGTCGCCATTGTCGAGGAAAAAGACGCCACACCGGAACAGCGCCTGATAGCGGAAGTGAATACCGGCGTGCTGGCGCTGTCCGCCGCGCAACTGCGCAACTGGCTGCCCCGTATCGGCAACGAAAACGCCCAGGGTGAATATTACCTGACGGATATCATCGCCCTCGCCTGCGCCAGTGGCACCCGGATTAAAACCCTACAGCCCCACCACCAGGAAGAGGTGCAGGGGGTCAACAACCGCCAGCAACTGGCGGAGCTGGAGCGCTTTTACCAGCTACAGCAGGCGCGACGGTTGATGGCGGCCGGGGTTACCCTGGCGGACCCCGCCAGGCTGGATGTGCGCGGGGAACTGCATAGCGGCAGCGATAACTTTATCGATATCAACGCTGTTTTCGAGGGTCGCGTGGTACTGGGCAGCCAGGTCAGCATCGGGCCAAATTGCCAGATCATCGACAGCGTTATCGGCGATAACGTCGAAATCAAGGCCAACAGCCACATCGAGGGTGCGGAGGTGGCAGCGGATTGTGTGGTCGGCCCCTTTGCGCGGCTCAGGCCCGGCACGGTGCTGGAGGCGGGTGCCAAAGTCGGCAACTTTGTCGAAACCAAGCAAACCCGAGTCGGCAAGGGCAGCAAAATCAACCACCTGAGCTATGTGGGTGATGCCCAGTTGGGCGCCCAGGTCAATGTCGGTGCAGGCACCATTACCTGTAACTATGACGGCGTCAATAAACACCGCACCGAGATCGGCGACAATGCCTTTATTGGCTCCAATACCTCACTGGTGGCGCCGGTCAGGGTGGGCAAAATGGCCACGGTGGGTGCCGGTTCCACCATTACCCGGGATGTCCCGGATGAGCAGCTGGGGTTGACCCGGGCCGAACAGAAGAATATTGCCGGCTGGCAGCGCCCGGTCAAAAATACCTGAAGCCGCGAATGCAACAACGGAAACCATTATGTGCGGAATAGTCGGCGCTCAGGCGCAGCGAAATGTCACCGGTATTCTGATAGAAGGTCTGAAAAGACTGGAATATCGCGGCTATGACTCGGCCGGCCTGGCGGTACTGGACAAAGGAGCGGTACTGCAGGTTCGCAAGAAAGCCGGCAAAGTGGCGACGCTGGTCGATGCCATTGTGGAAAATCCGGCGCGCGGGTTACTGGGCATTGCCCACACCCGCTGGGCGACCCACGGTGCCCCCAATGAAATCAATGCCCACCCGCACTGCTCCGGACCGATAGCGGTGGTACACAACGGCATTATCGAAAATCACCAGCCATTGCGCGAGGAACTGGTTGCCCTCGGCTTTCAGTTTGTCTCGGATACAGATACCGAAGTGGTCGCCCACCTGGTCAACCACTTGCTGCACACAGAGCCGTCGCTGAAAGCGGCGGTTCAGGCGGCAGTACAGCGCTTGCGGGGCGCCTATGCCCTGGGCGTGATCAGTGCCAACGAACCCGATGTACTGATCGGCACCCGCAGCGGCAGCCCGTTGGTGGTGGGTGTCGGCATCGAAGAAAACTTTATCGCTTCGGATCAAATGGCCCTGCGCCAGGTGACGGATCGCTTTATCTATTTACAGGATGGCGATCTGGTAGAACTGAAAGGCGGACGCTATCGCATCGTCGATCGCGCAGGAAAAGTTGTTGAGCCGGAAGTGATCAAGCTTTCCGGCGACGACACCCTGACCGATAAGGGCGGCTATCGCCATTACATGATGAAGGAAATATTTGAGCAACCGGCGGTGCTGGAAGGCACCCTGCAGGGGCGCATCAGTGACTCCCGTGTTCTGCCGGAAGCCTTTGGCAGCATGGCTACCGGTGTTTTTCCAAAGGTCCAGGCCGTTCACATCGTGGCCTGTGGTACCAGCTATCACGCCGGGCTGGTGGCGCGCTACTGGCTGGAGGACTGGGCCGGGATACCCTGTCAGGTGGAAGTGGCCAGCGAATACCGCTATCGCCGGGTGGTGGTACCCGACAATACGCTGTTCGTCACCATCTCTCAGTCGGGTGAAACAGCGGATACCCTGGCGGCCCTGGCATCGGCGAAAGGGGCCGGGTACCTGGCCAGCCTGGTGATTTGCAATGTCGCCAACAGTTCGCTGGTGCGGGAATCCGACATGGCATTGATGACCTATGCCGGGCCGGAAATTGGGGTCGCCTCCACCAAGGCTTTCACTACCCAGCTGGTGGCACTGCAGCTGCTCTGTATCGGCCTCGGCAAACACCGTGGCCTCTCTGCCGAAAAAGAAACACAACTGGTCAAGGCGCTGCATCGATTGCCGGCCCTGTGTCGGGAAACCCTGTCCCTCGACAAGGATATCGAACAGATTTTTGAATGCTTTGCCGAAAAACACCACGCGCTGTTTCTCGGTCGCGGCGTCCAGTATCCGGTGGCCCTCGAGGGCGCCCTGAAGCTCAAGGAGATTTCCTATATTCATGCCGAGGCCTACCCCTCCGGCGAGCTGAAGCATGGGCCCCTGGCGCTGGTGGACAACGACATGCCGGTGGTGGCCGTCGCCCCCAACAACGAGTTGCTGGAGAAGCTCAAATCCAATCTCCACGAGGTCAAGGCCCGCGGCGGGCAGCTGTTTGTGTTTGCCGACAAGGCGGCGGGTTTTGAAAATGAAACGGATGTGACGGTAATGAATATCCCCCACGTGCCGCAGAGCCTCGAAGCCATCATCTACACCCTGCCCCTGCAGTTGCTGGCCTATCACGTGGCGGTGTTGAAAGGCACGGATGTGGATCAGCCCCGCAATCTGGCGAAGTCGGTAACCGTCGAATAAGCAGAAACGTCGCCAGCGATACCTGGTTGCTCCGACCTGGATGCAATAACTGGCATTACGGGCGCTCCGAATCTGTTTGCCAACCACCACCAAGCGCTTTAAATGCGGTTATCGCCGCGATGGCTGACTCAGCTTGTGCCAGAACTTGTCTATCAGAAGCTAGCAATAAACCTTCGTCGACTTGTAAGACCTCGATCATACTGGCAGTACCTTGCTGGTAAGCAGCAAAAGAAGCTTCTCGAGCACGGCGAAGGGCACCAACCCCTTGCGCCAGTATGGTTGCTTGTTGCTCTCGCTTTACCAATGTTGAGAATGCGCTTTCAACATCTTCAGTGGCTCTTAGAACAGCAAGTCGATAGGCTGCAAGCATCTCTGCTTCACGTCCTTTAGCCTGCTCAATCCGGGCGTCGATTCGACCAAAATCAAACAGGCGCCAGCGTAAACCGAACACACCTACAGCTTGATTAGCACCACTAGTAAACAGGCTATCTGCAGCTACTGATGTGGCACTACCGAGCAGACCACTGAGTGAGAGCTTAGGGTAGTATTCTGCGACTGCCGCACCGATCTTAGCATTCGACGCCGCCAGATGACGTTCCGCGACAATGAGATCGGGTCGGCGTGTCAGTAATTCACCCGGTGTCCCCATTCCAATAATTTCAGGTGTAGCTGGAATGGGTACCAATGTGATTAGTTCTTCCCTGTGTGTGCCTGGAGGAGTACCCAACATTACATCTAGTGCGTTCAGGGTCGCATCCAGGCTTGCTTCTAGGGCTGGTACGGAAGCCTGGGATTGCACGAGAGAAGCTTGTGCTTGATGTACTTGACGCTCTGCTGCCAGTCCCTTGCTATAAAGAAGGTTAATCATGGCGAGCATTTCTTGCTGGGTTTCTACCTGCTTGCGGGCAATATTAAGTCGGGTTTGTAGTGCACGAATGTTGATGTAGATGCTCGCGGTTTGCGCTGTAACAGCCAGCCGTGTTGCAGCGACTCCCGCTGATGTGGCCTGGTATTCAGCCAGCGCTGCTTCCCGGTCTCGACGAAGACCACCAAACAAGTCAAGCTCCCAACTCGCGTTCAGATCGGCTTCGTAACTGCTTCCATGACGGTCAAAACCAGGAGAAGCGTTCAAAACCTGCCCCAGTGGCGTTTCAATGGATTGATAGGAACGAGCTACCTGTCCCGAGATGCTTCCTGCTGGTAGCAAGGCCGCGCTTGCTGCGCCGAGACCTGCTTGAGCCTGAGTTACTTGTGCTGTTGCTTGTGCCAGGTCAAGATTTTGCTTCAGCGCAATGTTGATGTATCGAGTCAATTGCTCGTCACCAAATTTCTCCCACCAGGCTTGGAGATTAGCTTCGTCGATCGCTTCTTGTTTGCCCAGGGATGACTGCCCAACGAAGTGCTTGGACGCGGAAAGTTCAGGAGGGGCATAGTCAGGTCCAACGGCGCAACCGGCCAGTAAGCTGGTAACGACAAACATTATGGATGGGTGTTTTAGCAACATATTTTCACCAAAGGCCGACGTTTGTGACTATATTACCATATGGTCACTCGTTGTCAATCTGACCATCAGGCGTTAAAATTCCAGAACCTAATGAAGTTCGAGAGAAAAATGATGAGCGAAGAAAACAACAGCCCTGCTTTGAATCGCGGTCCTGTTGATCACGATGTGCGGGATCAGATTGTTGTTGCCGCAAGGGAGCATTTCAGTCGTTACGGCTATGGCAAAACAACGGTTTCAGATTTGGCAAAATCAATAGGTTTTTCAAAGGCCTATATTTACAAGTTCTTTTCTTCCAAGCAGGCAATTGGCGAGGGCATCTGTGCAAATTGTCTGGGGGAGATAGAGGAAGATGTGCGAAGAGCGGTTGGGGAGGTTGATCAGCCACCAGAGAAACTGCGTCGGATGTTTAAAGAAATTGTCCAGGCAAGTTGTCGCTTGTTCTCCGAAGATCGCAAACTCTACGAAATCGCGGCTTCAGCGGCTACCGAGCGCTGGCAGGCCACTATCATCTACGAGCAAAACATCAAAATGTTACTTCAGGATATTCTCCATGAAGGGCGTCAAACAGGAGACTTTGAGCGCAAAACCCCCTTAGATGAAATGACAATGGCAATTTATCTTGTTATGCGGCCTTACATAAATCCGCTCATGCTACAACATAGCTTTGACAACATTGAAGAGGCCCCCATTCAGCTATCCAACCTAGTTCTTCGTAGTCTTGCGCCGTAAAAATACTTTGTGACTATTGACTAATTTAGTCACTAGAATAATAATTGCCTCCTGAACAGCTATTCATGGAGGCTTATGTATGTCTCGTCACAACATACTTACCATTGCAGTTATCACTGCTTTAGCGCTTGTCTTAACGGCTTGCGGTGAAGACAAACAACCAGATCCACGTACTGAAGCACCGTTGGTACGCACAGTAACGGTCAATGACGTCGGGGTTGAATCACGCTCTTTTACTGGGGTTGTGGCGGCTCGTGTAGAAAGTGGCTTAGGGTTTCGTGTCTCTGGCAAGGTGCTGGAACGGTTAGTGGACACCGGACAAACCGTTAGGCAGGGTCAACTGCTGATGCGTATAGACCCCGTTGATCTGAAACTCGCGGCCCATGCGCGACAGGAATCTGTTGTGGCTGCTAAAGCAGGGGCAAAACAAGCGACAGAAGAAGAAGCTCGTTACAGGGATTTGCGAGGAACGGGAGCGATATCGGCTTCGAGTTACGATCTAGTCAAGGCTGCTGCGGATACCGCAGTAGCTCAACTCCGTGCTGCCGAAGCGCAAGCTGAAGTAGCACGTAATGCGACTCGTTATACTGATCTGGTCGCTGATGCAGACGGTACTGTTGTAGAAACGCTTGCAGAGCCTGGGCAAGTCGTTAATGCCGGACAAATAGTGGTTCGCGTCGCGCGCGCGGGTGCCCGTGAAGCGGTTATTCAATTACCAGAAACCTTGCGTCCCTCATTGGGTTCTCTGGGGCAAGCAAAACTCTTTGGTAGAGATGATGTTATATCAGTGGCAAAGCTCAGACAGCTTTCAGGCGCCGCTGACCCAATTACTCGCACCTTTGAAGCGAGGTATGTGCTGGCAAAAGCACTGGAAGACGCTCCTTTAGGTTCCACCATCACTATTAAGATCGCAGATGAACGCCTTGTTGCAGCGGAGGGTTTGCAGGTGCCAATCGGGGCTTTATTTGATGCGGGCAAAGGCCCTGGCGTCTGGAGCGTTGAGGGAGAACCCGCAAAAATATCCTGGCATCCAGTCACCGTTATAAACCTTGATGATGATTCTGCCCGTGTCACAGGCCAAATCAAACAAGGGGATCAGGTCGTTGCTCTCGGCGCCCATTTATTACATGAAGGGGAACTGGTGCGTGTGTCTACTTCTTCTGCCACCGAAGTCACAGAGGGAGCACATCCGTGAGCGAGAGTCGTTTCAACCTTTCGGCGCTCGCAGTAAGTGAGCGTTCGATCACGCTGTTCCTGATCTTCCTGATCACCACCGCGGGCGTTATCGCGTTTTTCCAGCTCGGGCGCGCGGAAGACCCACCGTTTACGATCAAACAGATGACTATTGTCACCGCATGGCCGGGAGCAACGTCCCAGGAGATGCAGGATCAGGTCGCCGAACCACTGGAAAAGCGCATGCAAGAGCTGCGGTGGTACGACCGCACGGAAACCTACACACGCCCCGGCCTGGCCTTCACCGTGGTTTACTTACTCGACAGCGCTCCGCCTGCGAAGGTTCAGGAGGAGTTCTATCAGGCCCGCAAGAAGCTTAGAGACGAAGCCGAGAAGCTACATGCCGACGTTATCGGACCGATAGTCAACGACGAGTATGCGGACGTGACCTTTGCGCTGCTTGCCCTCAAAGCCAAGGGCGAACCGCATCGATTACTGGTGCGTGAGGCAGAAACGCTACGCCAACAACTGCTGCACGTCCCGGGCGTGAAGAAGGTCAACATCATCGGCGAGCAGCCCGAACGTATTTTCGTGTCTTTCTCCCACGACCGCCTGGCTACGCTGGGCGTCACGCCACAAGACATTTTCGCCGCGCTCAACAGCCAGAATGTGCTGACTCCCGCCGGTTCCATTGAAACCAAGGGGCCGCAGATTTTCCTTCGCGTCGATGGTGCGCTCAATAACCTGGAGAAGATTCGACAGACCCCGATTGTTGCGCAGGGGCGAACGCTGAAATTGTCGGATGTGGCGACCATTGACCGTGGTTATGAAGATCCGCCCACCTTCCTAATTCGCAATAACGGTGAACCGACACTGTTGCTGGGTATTGTAATGCGTGACGACTGGAACGGCCTCGATCTCGGTAAGGCATTACAGGCGGAAGTCACTAAGATCAACGCGGAGATGCCCTTGGGCATGACACTGACCAAGGTGACGGATCAGGCGGTCAACATCAGCGCGGCGGTGGACGAGTTCATGGTCAAGTTCTTCGTCGCCTTGCTTGTCGTGATCGTGGTCTGCTTCCTTAGCATGGGCTGGCGTGTCGGCATCGTGGTCGCGGCGGCTGTGCCGCTAACATTAGCGGTCGTGTTTGTCATCATGGCGGCTACCGGTAAGAACTTCGATCGCATCACGCTTGGCTCACTGATTCTGGCGCTTGGCCTGCTGGTGGACGATGCCATCATCGCCATCGAAATGATGGTGGTAAAAATGGAGGAAGGGTTTAGCCGCGTTGCCGCGTCGGCCTATGCATGGAGCCACACAGCGGCCCCCATGCTTTCCGGCACACTGGTTACGGCCATCGGTTTCATGCCCAATGGATTCGCGCGCTCCACGGCAGGCGAATACACCAGCAATATGTTCTGGATCGTCGGCATTGCCTTGATCGCTTCCTGGGTGGTAGCGGTGGCGTTCACACCCTATCTGGGGGTGAAGCTACTGCCGGACTTCAAGAAAATAGAAGGCGGGCACGAAGCCATCTATAACACTCGCCACTACAACCGCTTCCGGCAGGTGCTCGTGCGCGTCATCTCACGCAAATGGCTGGTGGCCGGCGCGGTCGTGAGCATGTTCGTGCTGGCCATCGTCGGTATGGGGCTGGTCAAGAAGCAGTTCTTCCCGACTTCCGACCGGCCGGAGGTGCTTGTCGAGGTGCAGATGCCTTATGGCACCTCAATCGAGCAAACCAGTGCAGCAACGGCGAAGGTCGAAGCCTGGCTGGCGAAGCAGAAGGAAGCTCGGATAGTGACGTCCTACATCGGTCAGGGTGCTCCCCGTTTCTTCCTGGCAATGTCACCTGAATTGCCGGATCCATCGTTCGCCAAAATCGTGGTGCTCGCGGGCGATGACAAGGAACGGGAAACCCTTAAGTTCAGGCTGCGACGTGCAATAGCCGACGGTTTGGCGCCCGAAGCGCAGGTGCGTGTCACCCAGATCGTGTTCGGCCCGCCTTCACCATTTCCTGTGGCCTACCGTGTCATGGGGCCCGACCCTGACATGCTGCGCGTGATCGCCGATGAAGTTGTGAATGTCATTCGTGCCAACCCGATGATGCGCACCGTCAACACGGATTGGGGGCCGCGTATACCCACCCTGCACTTCACTCTCGACCAGGACAGACTCCAGACCATGGGGTTGACCTCCAACTCAGTGGCCTTGCAGTTGCAGTTCCTGCTGAGCGGGCTGCCGCTTACGGAAGTGCGCGAGGATATCCGCTCGGTGCTGGTAGTCGGTCGTGCGGCGGGCGATATTCGTCTCGACCCCGCAAAGATCGCAGGCTTTACGCTGGTCGGGGCGACAGGACAACGCATCCCGCTGTCCCAGGTGGGCGCTGTCGATGTCCGCATGGAAGATCCCATTCTGAGGCGACGTGATCGCACACCGACCATTACGGTCCGCGGTGACATCACCGAAGGGCTGCAACCGCCGGACGTTTCCACCGCGGTCATAAAGCAGTTGCAGCCGATCATCGACCGGCTTCCTTCGGGCTACCGAATTGAACAGGCTGGCTCGATTGAAGAATCCGGCAAGGCCAGCAAGGCGATGTTGCCGCTGTTCCCGATCATGATCGCGCTCACGCTTCTCGTCATCATCCTGCAGGTCCGCTCGATCGCCGGGCTGGTCATGGTGTTCCTGACCAGTCCGCTGGGACTAATCGGCGTGGTGCCGACGCTGCTTCTGTTCCAGCAGCCATTCGGCATCAATGCACTGGTTGGCTTGATTGCATTATCGGGTATCCTCATGCGCAACACGCTGATATTGATCGGGCAGATTCGTGAAAATGAACAAGTCGGGCTGGATCCATTCCGTGCAATTGTCGAGGCCACCGTGCAGCGCGCGCGTCCGGTGATCCTGACCGCACTGGCTGCGATCCTGGCCTTTATCCCGCTGACCCAATCGGTGTTTTGGGGGACGCTGGCTTACACGCTGATTGGCGGCACCTTTGCTGGGACGATCCTGACCCTGGTATTCCTGCCAGCCATGTATTCCATTTGGTTCAAGATCAAGCCTAAGCAAGTTAGCTGATACTTACGTTATAAATGTTCGCGTTAGTTGAGAGGTAACTGGCGCAGCGCGATCAAGATGTCCGCGCCGGCGCCGATTTTTGCGTGCTCTGCAGTTGATAGCGTTTTTCAAACAGGTCAACCGACAGGGGCTTGTCAAACAGGTAGCCCTGCAGGATGTCGCAACCGAGCTCGCCGAGGTATTTGGCAATGGCCTCTGTTTCCACCCCTTCCGCCGTGACTTTCAGGGAAAAATTGTGCGCCAGGTCGATGATCGCCTTGACGATGGCCAGGTTTTTGTCAGAGCTGAGCATGGGGATGACAAAGCTCTGGTCGATTTTCAGTTCATCGGCGGGCAGATCGCGGAACTGGGCCAGCGAGGAAAACCCGGTGCCAAAATCGTCGATGGAAATACGCACCCCGAGTTGCTGTAGCTGCGACAGCACGGCGTACGCCTTGGCGGGATCATTGGTCATTATCCGTTCGGTCACTTCCAGTGTCAGGCGGGAAGCATCTATGCCATAGAGGGCGACGGCGTCGGCGACGATGGTGACGATTTCGTCGTCGTGCAGCAGGTCGGGGGTGATGTTGACCGCGGTGGACAGGTTATCCGGCCAATGGGCCAGGCGCGCGATGGCAGATTTCAATGCCCACCAGGTCATGGGGCGGATGACCGGGTGTTTTTCAGCTGTGGGAATGAAGTGGTTGGGCAGCAGCACCTGCCCGTCACGGGTATGCCAGCGCAGCAGGGCCTCAGAGCCGACTAGCGAGCGAAAGACAGCGTGTATTTTGGGCTGGTAGTAGAGGTGCAATTCACCCAGCTCAACCGCCGCCTCGAGCGCGGCGACCAATTTGCGCTCATCGGAGAAGCGGCGGTTTTTTCCGGGGTTGTAGATGTGGCAGGGGGTGGCCGATGTCTTCGCCTGCCACAGGGCGTAACGGGCGCGCTGTAGGGTGGATTGGGAATCCCGCTGTCCCGGCTGCAGCGGGGCAAAACCCGCGTGAACCTCCACCGGGACCACCTCCCCCAGCAAATCGATGGGCGGCTCGAACAGCCGGGTCAGTTTCGCCGCGGCCAGTTGCAGTTCGGCCTCACCGCTGACACCGTTCAGGATGGCGAGAAAACGGCTGTTGCCCAGGGGCCGGGATTGATCGCAGCTGCGCACCCAGTTGGTCAGGCGCTCCAGAAAGGCTTCGTACAACAACTTGTACGACTCGGGTCCATACCGGTCGATCAGGTAATCCCGGTGGCTGAGTTCCACAATCGCCATGGTGTGTCCCTTTTCGTCCGGCATCAGAGAAAGAAGTCCTCGCTGTTGACCCCGTAGGTTCCCGGTTGCAGTTCGTGGGCTATCCAGTGCATGTTGGCCATGCCCTCGTGGGCAAGATCGATGAGTTCATAGCGCGTTTTGGCTTTTTTGTGCGCGTCCAATACGATGACGATTTCCGGTTTCAGGCGCCGTTGCGGATTTTGTTTGACGACGATGGCCACCTCGCCGTTGTTCAGCTCCACCAGTGATCCGGTGGGGAACAGGCCGATGGCCTGAATGAACTGCTCTACCAGCACATCTTGGAACAGCTTGCCCTGGGATTCAATGAGCTCCTGGGTCGCCTCGAACGAGGAGTGCCCGCGGGCGTAGCTGCGCGGGGTGATCATGGCATCGTAGGCATCCACCAGGCCGGCGATACGCGCCAGCAGGGGAATGGTGGCGCCCTCCATGCCGCGCGGGTAGCCGGAGCCGTCAAAGCGCTCGTGGTGATTTTCAATGATGGCGAGCACTTCGAAGTCCACCTCGTGTCCCGACTCGGCGACCATTTTGGCGCCGACCAGCGTATGCTGCTTGATGTCTCCCCTTTCCTCATCGGTCAGCGGTCCCGGTCGCTCCAGCAGCTCCTGGGATAGCTTGGTCATGCCCACGTCGCACATGGCACAGCCGACCACCAGTTTTTCCAACTCGTCGTGGTGGAGGCCGATATGGCGCCCGAGAATAGCCGCCCACACCGCCATGGATATGCCGTGGTTGTAGCGGTAGTCGCTGGCCTTTTGCAGGCGCACCAGCGCGGCCAGCGCGTCCTTGTTGCGGAATACGCCGTCGAGCAGGGGGCGCACGGTTTGAGTCACGGCGCTGATATCGGTCTGGAGGCCCCGGCGAAGGGAATCGAAAACCCTGTCGAGTGTCTGGGTAGCACTCTCGAAGCAAACCTGTGCCCGTTCAAACTCGGTTTTGATGTTGATTTTTCGGGCAACTTGTTTCCTGTCCATAATCTGGACGGGAAGGTAGCGCGGGCTGCCCTGATAGTCGGCGTCGATGTAAACATAATCGACGTGATCGGCGATGTAGAGCACCTCATCGTCGTTTTGAATCATAAAGCCTTGCAGTGCAAAAGGGGTTTCCAGCCAGGGCCGGTCCAGCTCTGCCACAAACATTCCCGGTTGTAATTGCATAGCTGACACTTTAACAAGGCGCATTTAAAACTCCGTTCGCTGTCTAGCGGCTTTAAAAAATGTCATTCATCCTTGCCAGAGTCGAGCTGGGGGTTGGATCAAGTTGTTGTGCATAGCGTCGATCCGGTATCCTCGCCACTGCAGACTATGGGTTGGCACAGCGGCGGGTAAAGGGGATTGTAGCGTGCAGGAAAAGGATAGTCCCGCGTTCGGGCCAAGGCAAACAGCGACTTCCCACTCCTCCCACGCTGCCAGCGCCGTCGCGAATTAGGGATTATTGCCGAACAACCTGGTCATGGCCGTCAATGGGCCATTCCGGAATGGTCTTTGATAGAAACCAGAGAGTAGGAGGTGCCGCGCTGAACGCCCTGTCATCGTTAGTAGTAAGTGTGTGCTTACAGCTTGCTGCCATATTGGCTTCTCTGCTGCTGGGTGGTTGTTCCAGCCAGCCAAAGGCGGTGTCAGCAGTGGCTGCTGAACAACCGGCCGGAATGCTGACCGAGGTGGAAATGGCCGATATCGGTGATCGCTACGGGCCGACGGCCGAAGCCCGGGTGAGGCACTGGCAGGAGATGATTCGCCGGTTCGGGACGCTGTCCGACGAGGATCGGCTCAAACAGGTCAATGACTTTTTCAATGGCGCCCGCTTTCTCAGCGACCCTGAGGTATGGCAGCGAGAGGATTACTGGGCCACGCCACTGGAGTTTCTGATAGTGGATGCCGGGGATTGCGAGGACTTCAGTATCGCCAAGTATTTCACCCTGGAAGAGATGGGCGTCCCCGCAGAGAAAATGCGACTGACCTTCGTCAAAGCGTTGAGCCTCGACAAGGCCCATATGGTGCTGGCCTATTACCCCCGGCCCAGTGCCGTGCCGCTGATCCTCGACAACCTCAATCCAGCCATTTTGCCGGCGTCCGAACGAGCGGACCTACTGCCGGTATACAGCTTCAATGGCGAGGAGCTGTGGTTGGCAAAAACCCGCCGCCAGCAGGTAAAGGCCGGTGATGCAGACAGCCTGCAATCCTGGCGTGAGCTGAAGGCCAGGGTGGCGGCGGGAGTACCGCTATCTGTCATGCCGCTACCTGAGCCATGAATGGCGCACCATCGGTTGGCACCCGTTTCAGATCCCCGCCCTTGTCGTATGTAACGGCCAGCCAGCTAGATACCCTCCCCAAATTCATGGAGGTTGCGGTACCCACCAACCGCAGTTGCGGCAATATCAAGCCGAAATAAGTTTGCGCTTATGGTTCCTGCGGGAACCTCAGGTCTTCCAGGCCGCGCTGCATTTCCAGCAAATGTTCCTGTAACTGCCCGCCTTTGTGCTGAGCGATGCCAATGGCCAGTACATCGATGAGCACCAGATGGGCAATGCGCGAGGACAGCGGAGTATAAATCTGGAAGTCTTCCTTGGCGTCCACGGTCAGGGGAATCGTGGCGGCCCGTGCCACCGGTGAATCGGAAGGCGCGATACCAATCACGATGGCGCCGCGTTTTTTAACCAGTTCCATGGCGTTAAGCAAGGTGGTGGTGCGGCCCGACTGGGATATCGCGATGACCACGTCGCCGGGGGAAAGTAAGGTCGCGGACATATTCTGCAGGTGTGGATCCGCATAGGCCGCGGCGGACACCTGCAGCCGAAAGAACTTGTGCTGGCCATCAAAGGCCACCGCCGCCGAGGCACCAAAACCGAAGAATTCCACCCGCTTGGCGGCGCAGATGGCCTGCACCGCGCGATCCAGCATTTGCAAATCCAGTGCGTCCCGCACCTTTAACAACGTGTCTACGGTGGAATCAAACACCTTGAAGGTGTATTCCGCCACCGAATCCTTGTCGGTCACGGCGATCTGGCCGTAACTGGGACTGGAGGCCAGTTGTTGGGCCAGTGCCAGCTTGAAATCCTGGAAGCCATCACAGCCCACGGCGCGGCAGAAGCGCACCACCGTGGGTTCACTGACATCGGCTTTTTCGGCCAGATCGACAATGCGCATGCGGATGACGTCGGTGAGGTTGGCCAGGATGTACTCTGCAACTTTGCGCTCCGACTTGCGCAGCTCCGGGAGACTGTTGCTGATGGCCCAGGTGAGTTCAGCGGGTTTCATGGCAGATCCCTGTGTGTGTGAGCTGCTATTGTAAATTATTTACATAAAATTGGTATTTTTGTAGTGACCGCAGGGCTCAAGTCGCTGACTCATAGCGGCGGGGCTCTGGTAGAATCCCCGGCCATGGATGTAACGGCTATTCTCGACCCCCTCAACCCCGCGCAGCGCGATGCGGTTTCCAGCAACGCCCGCCACCTGCTGGTGCTGGCCGGGGCCGGCAGCGGCAAAACCCGGGTATTGGTGCACCGTATCGCCTGGTTGATCCAAGTGGAGCGGCTCTCCCCCTACAGTCTGATGGCGGTGACCTTTACCAATAAGGCCGCCCGTGAGATGCGCGGGCGCATCGAAGAGCTGCTGGAATTTTCCGCCCAGGGCATGTGGGTGGGGACATTTCACGGCCTGGCCCACCGGCTGTTGAAAATGCACTGGCAGCAGGCGGGTCTGCCGGAAAATTTCCAGATTCTCGATGCCGACGATCAGCTGCGGCTGGTGAAGCGGGTCTATCAGGGCCTCGGCATCGACGACAGCCGTTGGCCCTACCGCCAGGCCCAGGGCTTTATCAATGCCCAAAAGGATGAAGGCTTGCGGGCCAAACACCTGCAGCCCGCCCAGGATCCCTATCAGCGCGCCATGCAGCAGATCTACGCCGCCTACGAAGAGGCCTGCGAGCGCGGTGGAATGGTGGATTTCGGTGAGTTGTTGCTGCGCGCCCACGAACTCTGGCTGCACCAGCCGGAGTTGCTGCAACATTACCAACAGCGTTTCCGCCATGTGCTGGTGGACGAATTCCAGGATACCAACGCCATCCAGTACGCCTGGTTGCGGGTGTTGGCGGGGGATCAGTTGCCGGTTACCGCGGTGGGGGACGACGATCAGTCCATCTACGGCTGGCGCGGCGCCAAGGTGGAAAACATCCTCAATTTTTCCCGGGACTATCCGGACACGCAAACCGTGCGCCTGGAGCAGAATTACCGCTCCAGTAAAAACATCCTCGAGGCCGCCAATGCGGTGATCGCGCGCAATGTCGACCGGCTCGGCAAAAACCTCTGGACCGAAGGGGCCGAGGGCGAGCCGATTTCCCTTTATTCCGCGTTTAACGAACACGACGAAGCGCGCTTTATTGCCGAGCGGTTGAAGGACTGGTCCGCCCAGGGCAATTTGCGCGAAGAAGCGGCGGTGCTGTACCGCTCCAACGCCCAGTCGCGGGTGCTTGAAGAAGCGCTGCTGCGCAGCGGTATTCCCTACCGCATTTACGGCGGTCAAAAATTCTACGAGCGCCAGGAAATCCGCAACGCCCTCGCCTACCTGCGCCTGCTGGTGAGTCGCAACGACGATGCCGCCTTTGAGCGGGTGGTCAACACGCCGACCCGTGGCATCGGCGATAAAACCGTGCAGGGACTGCGGGAGCTGGCCCGGGATGAGGGCATGTCGCTGTGGCGGGCCTCGCAAAAAGCCCTCGATAGCGGGTTGTTCAATGGCCGGGCCTGCAATGCCATAGCGAGCTTTCTGGAATTGATAGAACAGCTCGATCAGCAGAGCGGGGAGCTGCCCCTGCATGAACTGGCCGACCACGTCATGGAAGCCAGCGGCCTGATCGATTTCCACCGCCGGGAGAAAGGTGAGCGCGGTGAATCGCGGGTGGAAAACCTCCAGGAACTGGTGACGGCCTGCCGCGCCTATGAGCCCGAGGACAAATCCCTGCCGCCCCTGCCCCAGTTCCTCGACCAGGCCGCCCTCGATGCCGGTGACCGCCAGGCCGATGCCGGAGCGGATGCCGTGCAGTTGATGACCCTGCACTCCGCCAAGGGCCTGGAATTTCCCCTGGTGATTCTGGCGGGCATGGAAGAGAACCTGTTTCCCCACCGCATGTCGGCGGAGGAACCGGGGCGACTGGAGGAAGAGCGGCGGCTGGCCTATGTGGGCATCACCCGCGCCATGCAGAAACTGTACCTGACCTTTGCCGAATCCCGGCAGCAGTACGGTTCGGAGAACTACAATTCGGTGTCCCGGTTCGTGCGGGATATCCCCGCCGCACTGGTTGAAGAGGTGCGGCTGCGAACCCAGATCCACCGCCCCACCAGCTATGCCCAAAAACCGGGGGTTCGTTTCAGCGATGCCGGGGATGATACCGGGCTCTCCCTGGGGCAGCGGGTGTCACACCACATCTTTGGCGAGGGGGTGGTGTTAAACTTTGAAGGCAACGGCGCCCACGCCAGGGTACAGGTGAATTTCGACCGCGAGGGCAGCAAGTGGCTGGTGCTCTCCTACGCCAAACTGACGCCGCTTTGTTGAAGACTTGAGGGAAAAGTAATGAAAACGAAAATAGCCATAATGGCGCTGGTCACCTTGCTGTTGGCGGGCTGCGGTGGCGCTGAGCAGGCAGCCTCCGATGGCACCGGGCAGGCGGCGCCGTCGCAAGTCTACAAGTGGAAGATGGTGACCACCTGGCCGAAAAATTTCCCCGGCCTCGGCATGGCGGCAGAAAACTTTGCCGTCATGGTGGACAGGATGAGTGCCGGCCGCCTGCAGGTGAAAGTCTACGGTGCCGGCCAGTTGGTGCCGGCCATGGAGGTATTTGATGCCGTTTCCCAGGGCACTGCCGAAATGGGCCACGGTGCCGCCTACTACTGGAAGGGCAAAACCCCCACCTCGGCGCTGTTTACCAGCATTCCCTTCGGCCTCAACGCCCAGGAGATGAATGGCTGGCTGCACTATGGCGGCGGCATGGAGCTGTGGCGCGAGCTCTACGCGCCGTTCAATCTGGTGCCGCTGGCGGCGGGCAACACCGGCGTGCAGATGGCCGGCTGGTTCAACCGGGAAATCAATTCCCTGGCGGATTTGAAGGGCCTGAAAATGCGCATTCCGGGGCTCGGTGGCGAGGTGATGAGCCGGGTCGGCGTGGAAGCGGTCAATATCCCCGGCGGTGAGTTGTACACCTCCATGCAGACCGGTGTGATCGATGCCACGGAATGGGTTGGTCCCTACAACGACCTGGCGTTCGGCTTTCACCAGGTGGCCAAATATTACTACTATCCCGGCTGGCACGAGCCCGGCCCCACCCTGGAGCTGATCGTCAACCAGCAGGCCTATGCATCCCTGCCCCCGGACTTGCAGGCCATCGTGGAAGCCGCGGCGCGGGCCGTCAATCAGGACATGCTGGATGATTACACGGCCCGCAACAATGCGGCCCTCAATGAGCTGGTCAACAGCCACGGCGTGGAGCTGCGCCAGCTGCCGGACGATGTGCTGGCGGAATTGCACCGCGTCACCGAGCAGGTACTCGAGGAGCTGAGCGCCGCCGACCCCATGTTCAAGAAAGTCTATGGGTCACAGAAGGCCTTCCAGGAGCAGGCTGTGGAATACGGCAAAATTTCTGAAGAGGCCTACTACCGGGCCCGCGAATTGAAGTAATCCTCCCCCGGAACGGCACTCAGAGGGGTTCCTTGAAGTTCTCCTGTTCCGGTTCACTTTGGAAGTGTTCCTGAAAGGCCTCGACACTGTCCGAGGCCTTGCGCAGGGTGCTGAACTCGGCGATGTGGAACAAGGCCTCGCCCTCATTCACCAGCGGAATTTGTGAGGCGGCGATGACAATGCCGTCACTGCGGGATTTAAGGGGTTTTTCCGGCCCGCCGAAGGGAGAGGCCAGGTTGGCCAGCAACTGGCCTTCCTTGACCCGTTGGCCCAATTTGATCTTGGTGATGACGATACCGTCCCGCTCGGCGCGCAGCCAGTAACTGCGCCGGGCCTTGACGGGCACCAGCTTGCGCGGGGTGTTGTCAGACTTGGCCGCAGCGAGCATGCCGAGATGGCGCATCACCGCGAGAATGCCCCGCAACCCCGCACGGATCGAGGGTTCGTCAAATCGCAGTGCCTCCCCGGCCTCGTAGAGAATCGCCGGTATGTGCAATTCGCTGGCCGCGGCGCGCAATGAGCCATCGCGCACCTTGGCATCCATGATTACCGGTGCGCCAAAGGCTTCGGCCATCCCCAGGGCCACCGGGTCGTCCAGATCGCCGCGCACCTGAGGCAGGTTTTTGCGATGGATGGCCCCGGTGTGGAGGTCGATCACATGGGTACACTGATTAAGCAGTTCGCTGTGTATGAGGTGTGCCAGGCGGTTGCCCAGCGGGCCGCGGGGTGAGCCGGGAAAACAGCGGTTGAGGTCGCGCCGGTCGGGCAGGTAGCGGGATTGCTGCAGAAACCCGAACATGTTCACGATGGGCACAATCAGTAAGGTGCCCTTGAGGCGCCGCAGCAGGCGTTTGCCGACGATGCGGCGGCAAATCTCGATGCCATTGATTTCATCGCCATGGATGGCGGCGCACACCAGCAACACCGGCCCCGGGCGGCGGCTGTGAATGATCTCGACGGGCAGATCGACCGGGGTATCGGTATAAAGCCGGGCGGCGGGAATGGAGATGAGCCGGGTTTCCCCCGGATTGACCAATGTGCCGGCCAGCTTGAAGGGTTCCCTGCTCATATTGTCATCCTCTGCCGCGGGTTTGGGTTCGGGACTGGCGGGCATTTTTCTCCATGAAACCGATGATGGCGCCCGCCACATCCTTGCCGGTGGCGGCTTCGATGCCCTCAAGTCCCGGCGAGGAGTTTACCTCCATCACCAGCGGGCCGTGGTTGGAGCGGAGAATATCCACGCCGGCCACGTTGAGGCCCATGGTTTTTGCCGCCCGGATGGCGGTGGCACGTTCGACCGGCGATAGCCGCACCAGCGATGCGGTGCCGCCGCGGTGCAGGTTGGAACGGAATTCCCCGGGAGCTGCCTGCCGTTGCATGGCGGCGACCACCTTGTCACCGATCACGAAACAGCGGATGTCCGCACCGCCGGATTCACCAATGTATTCCTGCACCATAATGTCGGCTTTGAGGCCCATAAAGGCCTCGATCACACTTTCCGCCGCCTTGCGGGTTTCCGCCAGTACCACGCCGATACCCTGGGTGCCTTCCAGCAGTTTCACCACCAGTGGTGGTCCCCCCACCATGTCGATCAGGTCGGGAATATCGCTGGGCTTGTTGGCGTAACCGGTCACGGGCAGGCCGATGCCTTTGCGGGACAGCAACTGCAGGGAGCGCAGTTTGTCCCGGGAGCGGGTGATCGCCACGGACTCGTTGAGGGGGTAGACGCCCATCATCTCGAACTGGCGCAGCACCGCCGTGCCATAGGTTGTTACCGATGCCCCGATGCGCGGGATCACCACATCAAACGCGGGCAGCTCTTCCCCCTTAACGTGGATATTGGGATGCTGAATGTTGATGTTCATGTAGCACTTCAGCACATCGATGATTTTCACCTCGTGGCCTCTTTCCAGGGCGGCTTCCTTTAGTCGCCCGGTGGAATAGAGGTTGGGATTGCGCGACAGGATGGCAATTCTCATTTAATGGTTCCGCGTAAATAGGATCGGCTGGGGTCGACGGTAAAACGGCCCGCGAGGGCCGCCCGGCCCAGCAGCATCCGAAATTTCATGGTATCCCTATTGGTCAGGGTCATCTCGATGGGCCAGGATTCCTCGCCGAGCACTGCGGTGGTTTGAATCACAATACGCTGCTCCCGGTGGCCGCCGGAATCGGTGACGAGTCGTTCATCAACAATGGGCGCCGCGCAGCAGAGACTCTGTGTGGTTTTTTGCAGGGGGTGGACCCAGATTCGCACCCAGGGTGCCCCCTGCTCCGTGAAGTGTTCGAGGCGGTGGGCATGCAGGCAGGAGGTGCGGGCGCCAGTATCCACCTTGGCCTTGATTCGGGCAATACCCAGGTCGGGCAACGCCAGCCATTCTCGCCAGCCAATCAACAACGGCATTGAATTTCCTCGATTGGGTCCGGGCGTTGACAGGCGTCAGTCCCGGGACAGTTTTTTTAGAAAAACGGATATCTCCCGCTCGGTCTGCTTGTCACCGGCCTGAACGGCCTTTTCCAGGCCGGTAGTGAAAATCTGGCGGGCCAGGGCGGGTTGGCCCCGCTTCACCAGGGCGCGACCGAGTAATTTGTAGGCGGCAGAGTAGCCCGGATCGAAAACCAGGCATTGTTGCAGGTGTGGAATGGCCCGGTCATAACGCTGTTCATTAAAATAGGCGCTCCCCAGTCCGAAGCGCAACATGGCGGAGTCCTTGCCCTGGCTGAGCATGTTTTCAAGGTTGTCGATCAGGCTCATAGCGGTCAGAAACCCATGGCGCTCGGGGAGTTGGCATAAGCATAGCAATGATGGGCAGCGGAATCGCCAGGGTCCCGTGTCGGCGGTCCACAGGGCGTCCTCAGCGGCGCCAGAACATGGGGGTAAACAGCACCAGTACGGTGAAAATCTCCAGGCGGCCGATAATCATGGCCGCAGACAGCAGCCACTTGGCCACATTGTTGATTTCGCCATAATGCGCTGCTGCCTCACCGAGGCCGGGCCCCAGATTGTTCAGGGCCGCCGCCGTGCAGGACCAGGCGGTCAGGTAATCGAGGCCAGTCAGTTGTAGCAGTAACACCAGGAAGTAGAAGATGGCCAGGTAAACCCCAAAAAAGGCCCACACACTGTCGGCTACCCGCTCGGGTACCGTGCGGTTGCGCAGTTTGATCGGGAACACCGCGCTGGGGTGAATCAGGCGGTAGATTTCCCGCAGGGATTGCTTGGCGAGAATCAGCATGCGACCGACTTTGATACCGCCGCCAGTGGAGCCGGCGCAGGCACCGAAAAATGACAACACCATCAGAAATACCGGCAAAAAGGTCGGCCAGTCACTGAAGTTGGCGGTGGCAAAACCGGTGCTGGTCATGATGGAGACCAGCTGGAAAATGCCGTGCAGCAGGCTGTCGGTCAGGGTCAGGGTGCCACTCAGGTAGAGGTAGCCGCAACAAATGATACTGGCGCCGAAAATCATGTTCAGGTACATCTTCGATTCGGAATTGTGCCAGTAGTGGATCACACTGCCCTTGATCCAGGTGTAGTAATGGAGGCCAAAGCTGATGCCGGAAATGGTCATGAAAAAAATCGCCAGGATCATGATGGTTGGACTGTTGAAGTAACCGATGCTGGCGTCGTAGTTGGCAAAGCCCCCGGTAGCGATAGTGGAGAAGGCATGGGTGATCGCATCAAATACGTTCATGCCCGCCAGCCAGTAACAGAGAGAGCAGGCAGCAGTGAGGGACAGGTAAATGGTAAACAGCGCCTTGGCGGTCTGGGTAATGCGCGGCGTCATCTTGTTGTCTTTCACCGGCCCTGGGGTTTCCGCCTTATAGAGCTGCATACCGCCGACGCCGAGCATCGGCATGATGGCGATGGCGATGACCACGATACCGATGCCGCCCAGCCAGTGCAGTTGCTGGCGGTAGTAAAGAATGGATTTGGGCAGATTGTCTAAACCGGAGATCACCGTTGCCCCGGTGGTGGTGAGTCCAGAGATGGACTCGAATACCGCGTCGGTAACGTGCAGGTGAATGGCATCCACCAGCACAAAGGGCAAGGCACCCACCAAGCTCAGCACCGTCCAGAACAGGGTGGTGATCAGGAAGCCGTCTCGGGTGCGCAAATCGCCTTTCACCCGGCTGTAGGGCAACCACATCAACATGCCGAGGGAAAAGGTCATGGCAAAGGACAGGAAGAAAGCCTCGTGGGTCTGTTCCCCATACAGGCTGGCAATGAACATGGGCGTCAGCAGCGTCAGGCTGAAGCTCATTAGCATCAGCCCGAGAATTTTTGAAATGATCCGAAATTGCATGCTGTGACAGTGGCCGCTAGAAGAAGGTAAAGCCGACGGAAAACAGTTTTTCCACTTCCCGGGTGCGGCGTTTGTCCACCACAAACACAATGGCGTGGTCATTGTTCTCCACAACGGTATCGTGGTGGGCGATAAGCACCTCGCCATCGCGCACCAGTGCCGCCAGCGTCACCCCCGGGGGCGACTTGATTTCCTCGATGGCGCGGTTGACCACCTTGGAGGTCTTGCTGTCGCCGTGAACAATAATTTCCATGGCCTCCGCCGCGCCACGGCGAAGTGAGTGAGCGCTTACAGTGTCACCACGTCTTACGTGGCCAAGGAGGGTGCTGGTGGTGGCCTGCTGGGGTGAAATGGCGATATCAATTTCACCACCCTGCACCAGATCGGCATAGACCGGGTTGTTGATCAGGGTCATGACCTTGGCGGCGCCGAGGCGCTTGGCCAGCAATGAGGCCATGATATTGACTTCGTCATCATTGGTGAGGGCCAGGAATACATCGGTTTTTTCGATATTTTCCTCCAGCAGCAGCTCCTGGTCGGTGGCCGAACCGTTCAGCACCACGGTCTTGTTGAGACGCTCGGAGATGTACTGGCAGCGCTCCACGCCGTGTTCGATGATCTTGATGTTGTAGCGGTCTTCCAGGGCCTTGGCGAGACGGTAGCCGATATTGCCACCACCGGCAATCACCAGCCGGTGATAGGGTTTTTCCAGGTGGCGCAGTTCACCCATGACCTTGCGAATATTTTTTTTCGCGGCGATGAAGAAGACTTCGTCATCTTCCTCGATCACGGTATTGCCCTCGGGAAAGATTGGGCGGTCGCGGCGAAAAATAGCGGCCACCCGGGCGTCCACGTTGGGCATATGTTGTTTCAGGAAGCGCAACTCCCGACCGACCAGCGGGCCGCCTTTAATGGCGCGCACCGCCACCAGCTGGGCCAGGCCGCCGGCGAAGTCCAGTACCTGTAGGGCGCCGGGTTGTTCCACCAAGCGATTGATGTAGTCGGTAACCACCTGTTCCGGGGTAATCAGGAAGTCCACCGGGATATTGGTTTCGTTGAACAGGCGTTCCCCCAGGTTGCCGGAGGTGTAGGCGCGGTTGCGGATACGGGCAATCTTGGTGGGGGTGCGAAACAGGGTGTAGGCCACCTGACAGGCGGCCATATTGATTTCATCGCTGTTGGTGACTGCCACCAGCATGTCCGCGTCCTCAATACCGGCGCGAATCAGTACATCGGGGTGGGATGCCATGCCCTGCACCGTGCGGATATCGAGCCGATCCTGGAGTTCGCGCAGGCGGCGTTCATCGAGATCGATGACAGAGATATCGTTGGCTTCGCCGGCGAGGTGTTCTGCCAGTGTGCCGCCCACTTGTCCGGCACCGGTAATGACGATTTTCATAGCAGACCGTTCTGTTCAGTTGATTAAACCACCTGACACCCGCAATAGAGGGAGATCATTGATTAAGCGGCAGCCATTTTTTTCAACAGGGCAAAGTAGAAGCCGTCGTGGCCCTGAAGTTGCGGCAGCAACTGCCGTCCCATTGAGGTCGCCATGCCCGCATCCGTCGGCACCGCTTCCACGGTCACACCGGGCGTGGCGCGCACAAACGCGCTGATCACCCGGTCGTTCTCGTCGGGCAAAACCGAGCAGGTGGCGTACAGCAACATCCCGCCGTCGGCCAGCAGTGGCCAGAGCGCCTGAAGCAGTGCCCGCTGCAACGCCGCCAGCTTAGCAATATCTGCCGGCGTGCGCAGTAATTTAACGTCCGGGTGACGGCGGATAACACCACTGGCGGAACAGGGGGCATCCAGCAGTATCCGGTCAAAGGGGCGACCATCCCACCAGCTGGCGGGATCCTGGGCGTCGGCGGCAATCAGTTCGGCCTGTAGCCCGAGTCGTTCGAGGTTCTCTTCCACCCGTTGCAGCCGTTGCGGGGCCAGATCCAGTGCCACCACTTCGCCTTTGTCATCGAGCAATTCCAGCAGGTGACCGGTTTTGCCGCCGGGGGCGCAGCAGGCATCCAGTATGCGCTGGCCGGGGACGACATCGAGCAGCGGTGCCGCCAGTTGCGCGGCCTCGTCCTGCACACTGACATCGCCCTCGCCGAAGCCGGGCAATGCCGATACGTCGCAGGGTTGTTGCAGCAGCAGGCCGTCGTCGCTGAACGGGGTGGCATGGGCCGCGATACCAGCCGCTTCGAGTCGCGCGCGGTAGTCGTCGCGGCTGCCGTGGCGCCGGTTCACCCGCAGCACCATCGGCGCTTGCTGGTTGTTGGCCTCGAGTACCTGCTCCAGTTGCTCGTGCCAGGCGTCGTCGAGCAGTTGCATTAACCAGGCCGGGTGAGCGCTGTTAAAGGTGGCATTGCCTTTCAGCTTTTCAGTGAGAGCAGCCTGCTCCCGGAGAAAACGGCGCAACACCGCATTGACCAGGCCTTTGGCCCAGTTCTTTTTCAGGGCAATAGCGGCGGCCACCGCCTCATTGACGGCGGCGTGGGGGGGGACGCGGGTTTCCAGCAACTGGTACAGGGAACAGGCGAGGACCGCCTCGATATCCAGATCCTTTGCCTTGAAGGGTTTGGCCAGCAGCAGACCGAGGTAGCAGCTGAGGCGAGGGTAAAAGCGCAGGGTGCCGTAGCAGAGCTGTTGCAGCAAACCCCGGTCACGCTCTTCCACCTTGCCCAGATAAACCGGCAGCAGGCTGCTCAGGGAACCCTCGCCCTGCAGGATGGAGGCAATGATGTGTGCGGCAGCGACCCGGACGTTCATGAGCCGAGTACCGTGCCGGGAGCAAACAGTGCTGAATGCGCATTGAGGACATCGGCGGCGCCCAGCTGTTTCTTGCCCGGCAATTGCAATTCGCTGATCAGCAGTTGGCCCGAGCCGGTCTGGACGCGTATGCCGCTGCGATCTGACTGGCAGATCGTGCCGGGTACGCAGTTGGCGGCGGTGTCTGGCAGGGGCGTGGCGCGCCAGATGCGGATGCGCTCTCCGGCCAGGGTGGTGTAACAGACCGGAAACGGGTTGAGGGCGCGAATTTTAAGGTCGATTTGGGTGGCGGGTTGTGACCAGTCCAATAGGGCCTCCTCCTTGGTAATTTTGGGGGCGTAATGACTCAGCTGATCATCCTGTTTTTCCGCGACCGCTGTGCCGCGGGCGAGTTCCTCCAGGCACATTAACAGCGCAGCGGGGCCTATCTTCGCCAGTTTGTCGTGCAGGCTGGCCGCCGTGTCTTCAGCGGTGATGGGGCAATGGGCTTTCAACAGCATGTCGCCGGTGTCCAGCCCCACATCCATCTGCATGATGGTGACGCCGGTTTCGCGATCGCCGGCCTCGATGGCCCGCTGGATGGGTGCCGCGCCGCGCCAGCGCGGCAACAGCGACGCGTGCACATTGATGCATCCCAGCCTGGGAATGGTCAGCACCTGTTTGGGCAGCAGCAGGCCGTAGGCTACCACTACCATAATGTCGGCCCGATAGCTGGCCAGCAGCTGGTGTTGCTCGGCAGGCTTCAGGCTTGCGGGCTGCAGAACGGGCAGCTGATGTTGTTCGGCCAACTGCTTGACGGCACTGGCGGTGAGTTTTTTGCCGCGGCCAGCGGGCCGGTCCGGCTGGGTGTAAACCGCCACCACTTGCACAGTGGGGGTGTCCAGCAAGGCCTGGAGGTGACAGGCGGCAAATTCGGGGGTGCCAGCAAAAACGACGCGCAAGAAAATATCCTCAGCCCGACAGCGGGGCTTAGTCAGGGTGGCGGTGGAGTTTTTCGAGTTTTGAGCGGATGCGCTGTCGCTTGATGGGAGACAGGTAATCCACGAACAGCTTGCCGTCGAGGTGGTCTATCTCGTGCTGGATGCAGACGGCGAGCAGGCCGTCGGGCAGCAACTCAAACGGGTTGCCATCGCGGTCGCGAGCGGAGAGGCGAATATGCTCCGGGCGCTGGATGGTCTCGTAAAATCCCGGCACCGACAGGCAGCCCTCCTGGTGTGGGCAGGTCTGATCGTCCAGCACCTCTATCTCGGGGTTGATCAGGACCATCGGTTGATCGCCCGCCTCCGATAAATCCATCACCACCAGCCGCAGGTGCACATTTACCTGTGTGGCAGCCAGACCGATGCCCTGGGCGTGGTACATCGTTTCCAGCATGTCGTCCGCCAGGGTGCGAATTTGGTCATCGACATCGGCAACGGGCTTGGCCACGGTGCGCAGGCGTGCATCGGGGAATTCGAGTATGTTGAGTAAAGCCATTTGTTTGTGACGGGTTTCTAGCAATATGGCGCAAACCACTGCTAACATAGGGCCAATGGTACGGTATTTTCACGGAATACCGCCGGGTGGGAAGTATACACACAATCGGGATATAGCACACAGGACGGCCAGAAGATGAAAAAAACATTGTTGGGAGTGATAGCCGCATGCGCTATTGCGATGGCAGCAATGGCTGCAGACGCGCCCTTTAATGACAATGTGCCCGACAAATACACAGTCAAAAAAGGCGACACCCTCTGGGATATTTCCGATCTGTTTCTCCGCGATCCCTGGTTGTGGCCGGAAATCTGGTACGTCAACCCGCAAATCCGCAACCCCCACCTGATTTACCCCGGCGACATCATTTCCCTGGTGTACATTGATGGTCGCCCCCGGCTGATGCTGCAGCGAGGTCGCGACGTAAAATTGACTCCCGGTGTGAAGGTGCTGCCCCACGCCGATGCCATTCCGACACTGCCGCTCGATATTGTGAATAACTTCCTGACCCGCAACCGGGTGGTGACACAGGAGGAGGTCGACGGGGCACCCTATGTGGTGGCCGGCCATGAGAAGCGACTCCTCACGGGCCTCGATGACAATTTCTATGCCCGCGGTACCTTTGATGAAACCCCCGCCTACGGCCTCTACCGCATCGGTGCTCCCTATGTGGACCCAGAGACCGGGGAGATGCTGGGCATTCGCGCCCAGGACGTCGGTTCCGCCAAGGTCAAAACAGTCGAGGGCGATATCGCCACCCTGCTGGCCACCCGGGTGGTGGAGGAAGTGCGCATCGGTGAACGGCTGCTGCCCTACGAGGAGCGCAGTCTGGATTCCATGTTCTATCCCAGCAGGCCAGAGGGCGAAATAGACGGGGTGATCATGGCCGTCGAGGGCGGTATTACCCAGGTGGGTCATCTGGATGTTGTCGCGATTAACCGCGGCGAGCGGGAAGGCCTCAAGATCGGCAATATGCTGGCCATCTACAAGCGCGGTGAAACCGTCAAAGACCGTATCGCCAAGGAAAAAATCACCCTCCCCAGCGAACGCGCCGGACTGGTGATGGTCTTCCGCACCTTTGAGAAAATGAGCTATGGCCTGGTGCTCAGTGCCGAGCGGCCACTGGCGGTCAACGATATGGTTAAAAACCCCTGATAGCCGGGTGATCGAAAACGCCGACATTTGTCGGCGTTTTTTTTGTATAGAATATGGCCAGGATGGCAAATGTTCAGGGAGAGAACGACATGGATAAAGCATCCAGGGCGGTGATCCTGCTGTCACTGGCCCGGGGCATTGGCCCCGCCGATATCAATGCACTGCAGGCGAAGTGCGAATCGCTGGATACCCTGCTGGCCCAGCCGCTACCGCCTCGCGCTGAGGGTCTGTCCCCCAAAACCCTGGCAGCCCTGCAGGGGTTGCAGCGCCAGCGGGACGCGCTGGAAAGTCGCACCGATCAACTGTTGCAGTGGTGTCGGGATCATCAGGTTCACTGCCTGACCCAGGCGGATGGCGATTATCCGCCTCTGCTCAAGGAAGTGGTCGGCGCCCCGCCGCTGCTGTTTGTAAGCGGTGATGTGACGGTGTTGTCGCTGCCGCAGGTGGCCGTGGTCGGCAGTCGACACGCCAGTCCCCAGGGCCTCCAGAATGCCGAAGGCTTTGGGCGCACCCTGGCGGCGAGCGGCTTTGCGGTGACCAGTGGACTGGCGTTGGGTATCGATGGCGCCGCCCACCGGGGTGCCCTGCAGACCGGCAAAACCCTGGCCGTGATGGGTACCGGGATCGATGTGATCTATCCGCGCCAACACCGACCGCTGTATCAAAACGTACTGGAGAATGGCGGCGCCATTGTCAGTGAATTCCTGCCGGGTACCGCGCCGCTGCCGTCCCATTTTCCGCGCCGCAACCGGTTGATCAGCGGCCTCAGCCTGGGGGTGCTGGTGGTGGAAGCGGCGCTCAAGAGCGGCTCGCTGATCACGGCGCGCTATGCCCTGGAGCAGGGGCGCGAGGTGTTCGCCATACCGGGATCCATCCACAACCCCTTGAGCAAGGGGGTTCACCAATTGCTGAAACAGGGCGCCTCACTGGTGGAGTCCGCAGCGGATATTGTTGAGCAACTGGGGGGGATGTTGGCCTATCTGGCGGAGGAGCCTGTTGCCGTTGCGGCGGCGCCGGCGACGGAAGAGGGTCGCTTGCTCGGTGCGATGGGCTTTGATCCGGTGGATGTGGATACCCTGGTGACAAGAACGGGCTTGCCGACCAGGGATGTGACGCGTATGTTGATGCTATTAGAGTTGGATGGAAAAGTTGTTTCCATCAATGGTTGTTTTCAGCGACTCGGATCGGGGTAGTGCGAACTTGAAAGTGACCGGTAGATCATTTTTAGTAACAAAACCAATCCCTTATATTCCCTGTCGCTATTGCGAAAGCCGGGCCGTTCCGGTAGCCTGCGGCGTTTTTTAGCGGGGGAGTAAAAATGAGCAAACCCTTTGTGGCCATTCTCATGGGTTCTGATTCCGACCTGCCGGTCATGGAAGCCAGCTTTGAGATTCTGAAAAAATTCGCCGTACCTTTTGAAGTCAAGGTGCTTTCCGCTCACCGCACACCGGAAGCAACCCATCAGTATGTGAAGGATGCGGACCAGCGCGGTTGCGCGGCCTTTATCTGCGCCGCGGGAATGGCCGCCCACCTGGCGGGGGCCGTTTCCGCCAACACCCTGAAGCCGGTGATCGGGGTGCCGATCAATTCCTCCCTGGATGGACTGGATGCACTGCTTTCCACGGTGCAGATGCCCGGCGGCATTCCCGTGGCCACCGTCGCCATTGGCAAGGCCGGCGCCAAGAATGCCGCCTATCTGGCGGCACAGATTATCGGCGTCAGCGATACCGAATTGCACCGCAAGCTGATCGAGGAGCGCCAGGCCAATGCCCAGGCCATCCTCGACAAGGATGCGGCGTTACAGGACAAGCTGAATAACGGCTAACCTGCAACCACATGAACCAGCCTCACCTGCCATCGCTGCACATTGCCCGGGCGGTCTCTGTCCTGTGCCGTGGCGGTGTGATCGCCTACCCCACCGAAGCGGTCTGGGGCTTGGGTTGCGATCCCTTTAACCAGCAGGCGGTGAGCCGGCTGCTGGCGTTGAAGCGGCGCCGCCGCGAGATGGGGTTGATCATGATCGCCGCATCCATGGAGCAGTTCGAACCGTTTCTGGCGGGTTTGCCACCAGTGCACCGTCGGCAGCTGCAAGACAGCTGGCCGGGGCCGCAAACCTGGCTGGTGCCCAACAACGGCCGCGCCCCCTGCTGGGTCAGTGGCGGCCGGGATACCCTGGCGCTGCGGGTGACGGATCATCCCGTGGCAGCGGCGTTGTGCCGAGCCTTCGGCGGCCCGCTGGTCTCCACCTCGGCCAACCCCCACGGTCGCCCACCGGCCGGCTCAAGGCTCAAGGTTGAACTGTATTTTCACGGTTTGATTGATGTGGTGGTGCCGGGTTCGCTGGGCGGCCTGCCAAAGCCCACGCCAATCAAACATCTCGTTAGCGGCGAACTGGTTCGTTCCGGTTGAGTGCATTTTTGTCGAACCGGTTGTCAATGTGCCGCTGTCGCCGCAAACTTGCGTACCGGTAATCACACTCTCCCATAGCGCTCTCTCATAGCACTTCGTCAGGTGACTTCACATGACCGATAAAATCGCCGTTAAAAACTATCTGCTGGACCTGCAGGATCGCATCTGTGCCGGGCTGCAGGCCGAGGATGGCGGCAGCACCTTTGCGGAAGACAGCTGGATCCGCGAGGAGGGGGGTGGCGGTCGCAGCCGGGTCATCACCGGCGGGGCGGTATTTGAAAAAGGTGGCGTCAACTTTTCCCATGTTCACGGCACCCAGCTGCCGCCCTCGGCCACGGCCGCCCGCCCCGAGTTGGCCGGCCGCTCGTTTGAAGCCATGGGTGTCTCCCTGGTAATGCACCCGGAAAATCCCCATGTGCCCACCTCCCACGCCAATGTGCGTTTTTTTATTGCCGAAAAGGCGGGCGAGGCGCCGGTCTGGTGGTTTGGTGGGGGCTATGACCTGACCCCCTACTACGGTCATAAGGCGGATTGCCGCCACTGGCACCAGACGGCCAAGGCGGCCTGTGAGCCCTTTGGTGAGGATATTTATCCGCGCTTTAAGCAATGCTGTGACGACTACTTTTTTCTCAAGCATCGCAACGAGCCCCGCGGTGTGGGTGGACTGTTTTTTGATGATTACAACCAGCCGGGATTTGCACAGAGCTTTGCCTTGATGCGCGCCGTGGGCGACAGCTACCTGGAGGCCTACCAGCCGATCGTGCAGCGCCGCAAGGCCATGCCCTGGGGTGAGCGGGAGCGGCAATTCCAGCTCTATCGCCGCGGCCGCTATGTGGAGTTCAACCTAGTCTATGATCGCGGCACGCTGTTCGGTCTGCAGACCGGCGGGCGCACCGAGTCCATCCTGATGTCGCTGCCGCCGCTGGTGCGCTGGGAGTACAACTGGCAGCCCGAACCAGGCAGTGCGGAAGCGCAGCTGTACGACGTTTACCTGCAACCCCGCGAGTGGATCTGAGGGAAGACATTGCATGACTGATCAATATGCCGTTTTTGGCAACCCGGTAGCGCACAGTAAATCCCCGGCCATTCACGCCGCCTTTGCGGCCCAGACCGGACAGGACCTGACTTACACCAGCCAGCGGATAGCGCTGGATCAGTTCGCTGCCGCTGCCGATGCCTTCTTTGCCGCCGGTGGCAGGGGCCTCAATATCACGGTGCCATTCAAGCAGGATGCCTACAGTTACGCTGCCCGACTGACATCGCGGGCTCGCCATGCCGGGGCCGTCAATACCCTGGCACTGCAGGACGATGGCACTATTTTGGGGGACAACACCGACGGCGTCGGCATGGTGCGGGATCTTCTGCACAACCTCGGTTGGACGATTCGCAGCAAAAAGGTGCTGGTACTGGGCGCCGGTGGTGCCGTGCGCGGTGTGCTGGAGCCGCTGCTGGAGCAACTGCCCCAGCATGTGGTGATCGCCAACCGCACCATCGACAAAGCCCTGCAGCTCGCCAAAGGTTTTGCCGAAATGGGCTACCTGCTCGGCTGCGGTTTCGACATGTTGGCGGGACAGCAGTTTGACTTGGTGATCAATGGCACCAGCGCCAGCCTGGCCGGGGAGTTGCCCCCCCTACCCCACGGCTTGCTGAGCGGTGATGGCCGCTGCTACGACATGATGTACGGCGCGGCTCCGACGCCCTTCATGACCTGGGCACAGCAGCACGGCGCGCGGGCCGTGTCGGATGGGCTGGGGATGCTGGTGGAACAGGCGGCGGAGTCGTTCTACATCTGGCACGGCGTGTGGCCTGAAACACGC
>NZ_JBFHQR010000015.1:0-30460 GCF_041592135.1 Porticoccus sp.
GCCAGTTGTAGATTTGCTGTGCACTGACACCCAATTCTCTGGCAACAGAAGCCGTTGTATTGCGTTCTTTTTCGGCTCGCTTTACCGCCTCACGACGGAATTCCTCGGTATAAGCCTGTGTTTTTTTACGTGCCATGGTAAGCACCTCCATATAGGTCAATCTAACTATACAGAGTGTCTACAAGTCGTGGGTACCTCGGAGGGTTAACGCCCTAATAAACAGAAAATACTGTCCACTAGAGTGGTTACAGATCAGCTGGCACAAAGCGCCAACGTAGTGGCAGTCCTAGCGGCATGCGACAACACTAAGCGTGCAGGGCGCCGCCATGGCGCTTCAGAGCTTCAGCGAGTAATGCATTTGTAATACAGATAATCACCGTCACAAAATAAGCCGGCGGCAGGGGCATTGCCTCGCTGCACGGTATGGGCGGGAATATCGGGAAGCTACATCCTCGTCTTTCTCGGCATCGAAAATTTCTTTTGCTGTTTGCCGGGAGTGCCAGTTGAGCGGTGAAAACAGAAGGGGGTTGGTTAAAAAATAATCGTTACCACCCCTTGATGCCCGAGGAGCCGATACCCCACGGCGATTGCTTGAGCCAAGCGTTAACGTCTTCCACGGGCATTGGTTTGCCCATGTAATATCCCTGTCCGACATCGCAATCCAGTTCGGAGAGTCTGGCCCAGACAGCTTCAGATTCCACGCCTTCCGCGACAACGCTTAATTCCAATTCATGTGCCAAACGAATGGTTGAGCCAACAATGATCGCTGACTCAGTATCAACAAGCATATCAATAACAAATGACTTGTCGATTTTGAGTGCGTGGATAGGTTGTTTTTTCAGTATCGACAGGGAGGAAAAGCCTGTCCCGTAATCGTCGACATAGATCTTTATACCCTTCTCCCTCAATTTGCTCAGTGCTGAATAAGCGATATCCTTGTCTTCCATGATGGCCGTTTCGGTGATTTCTATCTCGAGCATTTCCGGAGGGATGCTCCACCGGTCAAGGAGTTGATCTATCAGGTTGAGGAGCTTACTGTCGTGCAGGCTGCGAGCAGAGAGGTTGACCGCCACGGGTAAATAAATGCCCTGTTGTTGCCAAAGGGACAGTTGGCGTAACACTTCTTCGAAGACCCGTATGCTCAGTTCTCGAATCATGCCAGTTTTTTCGGCCAGGCCAACAAAGGTGTCCGGTGCGATCATGCCTTCTGCGGAGTCCCACCAGCGAGCCAGTGCTTCAAAACCAGTGACGCGCCCGGAGCGAAAATCCACTTTGGGTTGGTAATACACTTGCAGCTTGTCGTTTTTTAGAAGGCTGTGCAGTTTGGCCGCCAGGGACAGCAGCCGTTTTCGTTCCATCTCATTGTCTGGTTCGGATATCTCGTAAAGGTTGCCGGAGTCCTTCGCTTTTTGCAGGGCCTTGTCCGCCATGCCCATTAACTTCTCTGGTGTCAGGCCGTGTTGGGGGAAGAATGCAATGCCAAATGTGCCCTTGACTGTCAGGGTGTAGTTATCTATTCGATAAAGTTCATTGAGCGCGCTGTGAAGGGTTTGTACGATTTTCTCGATATGGGATGGGGTGGTGTCGTCGAGGATAATGCCAAACTCATCGCCATGGAGACGTGCCAGCGAGCCCCTTTCCGCTAGTGCTTCGCGCAGTCTTTTGCCGGTTTCCCGCAAAACCCAGTTGCCCGCCTCATATCCCAATGTGCCATTGATCTCTCTGAGCCTGTTCAAACCAAAAAGCAATATCGCAAAAGGCTTGTGATTACTGGCCGAACTGTCAGTCCGGTCGGCAAGCCACCCCCGAAACTGCGTATAATTCGGCAGTTTGGTCAGTGAGTCGTAATTGGCCATCTCGTGGAGGAGCCGTTCCGATTCCAACTGCTTTTCGTTTGTGCGCAATACCTTGATGCCAAAGGCCAGGTCCGAAGCCATCTCTTCTAGGATGTGGCATTCGTTTTCAAGGAAAGCCTCGGGGTCTTCGGACAAGATGGTAAATGCCCCGAAAACCTTGCGATCGATTGTTAGTGGCAGGGATATTGCCGAGTGAACGCCCAGCTGGCGGTTGATGCCATGCCAGTGTTGGTATTGCGCGGCTGTTTGAAGGCCCCGTGCATGTACGCTCTTTCCCGTGCGGATGGCCGTTCCCGTCGGTCCGTAACCCTTGTCCGACGTATCCCAGGTAATCGCCAGAATACGCTGTAGGTTGGTTTCGCCTCCGGCACTCGCCTGGATAGACACGGTTTTTTGGGAATTATCTTCGGCATACCCCACCCACGCTAGCATGTAACCGGCGGTATTCACAGCGATGTCACACATTTTCTGTAGCAGTATCTTTTCATTTTCTGCTCTCAGTAATACGTGGTTCCCGCTGCTCAGCGTTTGAAGTGCGCGGTGTGTGCGCTTTAGTTCACTGTTATGCTCGTTGTCGGTACTCTGTAGCCGCTGCAGCTCGGTGGCGAGGCATTCCATGCTTGTTACCAATTCCGTCAGCTCCGGCAAGGTTGGTTGCAGGTCGACCCGGGCCGAGTAGTCATGCTGTGAAAGCTGGCGAGAGTACCCTGCAACAGCTCTTAGGGGGATCAGCACCCAACGGCGAAAGAAAAGCCATAACAGGGCCGCTATAAGAAACAACGCCACTATCATGAGTGAGGTATAGCGCCCAAGATATTGGCCGAGGGGTGGTTCGAGGGGGCTTACTACGGCCAGGTACAGGTTCTTGCCCCAGTCCTCCAGAAACGGGGTGTAGGCATAAAGTCTTACGTCGTCCTTGTTGTCTACTGAAGAAATCCAGCCGGCGATTTTTTGTTGGCCGATGTATTGTAATGTTTTCTTGTCGAGGGTGGGGGGAGCTTCCCGGGTGGAGTGATGCGCAAGTAAGGTGCCGTTTTGGTCAAGCAGAACAATGCCGATGTCCTGATCAAGGGCATGGTCGATGATATTTGCACTCAGCCAGGTCAAATCCAGGGCCCCATAGACTACGGCCGTTACAGCGCCATTTTCTGCGATAACCGGATAAGCGACATTGATAGTAGATGACTTTGTTATGCGTCCGGTCTGGGGGTCACCCACGGCAAACCCCTTGGTTTTCTTGGCGTCGATGTAATAGTTCCTATCGCCAAGCCACATTCCGGGTTTTTCGGGGCGCGCGGAGCAGAGCAGGTAACCTTCGCCATCAATAATTCCCAGGTTCGCGAGGTAAGGGTGACGCTTCAGCTCTTCCTGAAGTCGACCGGCACAACTGGGGTCTGTGAATGTGTTGCCGCTGGTTTGTTGCGCCAGCATGCGAAGCAGTTGTTCGGACAGCTCCAGGTATTTGTATTGATCGCTGGCTACGTATTGCGCAAGTCGTAACGCATTGGTGTTAACCGAATCCTGTGCCAATTGATGGTGGTACTTCATGTCTTGAATCAGCCCGAAAAAGAAAAGCGTGGCGCTAAGTAGTATTGCTAACAGGCAGCCAAGCTTGAGTGAGCTAAAAAGCTTCACCTCTTCTCCCCCCCCCCTTTTTTTTTACTCGCTGGAGTAGCTCGTGCTTCTAAAGTTTTCTTCATGCAGTCTAGCCTGGAAAATGTGGAATAGTTATCGAATTGTATATGTATAAGTACCGTATTTGATGTGATCAAAATCACACTTGTGAAGAAGAGGTAGGCGGATAACCAGCTTTAGTACCGGAGGGTGTAGTTCCCCCACCGTTTCTTGCGAGGTGCTAGTTCATAGGGTGAATTACGGTGGTTAGTTACTGCGCGCCGTTGGCCTTGAGGATGTCGACGTAGTCTTCCGCATGGCGGTGCTGGCTGGCGATGGCGAGCAGGGTGTTGCCATCGGGGTTGGTGGCGTTGATGTCGTGGCCCGCTTCCAGGAAGAATGTGATGAAGGTGTCGAAGTTTTCCGCCATCATGCCGCGATAGGCTTTTTCCAGTATGTGGAAGTCGGGGTTGACCCCTTCCGGCGCTTCGAATTGCAGAAAGGTTTTGATGCGGGCGTCGTCAAAAATTTCGCCGAGGACTTTTTGTTTATCTTTTTTCAGTGACATGGTGTTTATGAGTCGTTGATTCTGAATGGTTGGTTAAGCCACCGCTAAAAATCGTGATTTTTTCGTGAGTGCAAGGAAGCGCCGCGCACAGACCCGCCGTGTATAAGGCATACATGAGGAGTCGAGCACGGCACTGACAGGGCAATCGCGGAAAAAGCGCATTTTTAGAGCAGCTCGTTGAGTTTTTTGAGCAGGACTTCATTGACCTGCTGCGGGTTGGCCTGTCCCTTGGAGGCCTTCATGATCTGGCCAACAAAATAGCCGAGCATCTTGGGCCGTTTGGCCTCGTCGGCGCTGCGGTAGTTGTCCAGCTGCTGGGGGCTGTTGGCGATCACTTCATTCACCAGGGCTTCGATGGCGCCGCTGTCGGAAACCTGTTTCAGGCCGCGGGCCTCGATGATGTCGTCCGCGCTGCCTTCGCCGTTCCACATGGCATCGAACACTTCCTTGGCCATTTTGCTGGAGATGGTGCCGTCCACCAGCCGGGCGATCATGCCGGCCAGCTGCTCGGCGCTGACCGGACAGTTCTGGATGGCGATGTCCTCGGCGTTGAGCCGGGCGGACAGTTCCCCCATGATCCAGTTGGCGGCCAGTTTGGCATCGCCGCCGGCGGCGGTTTCAAAGTAGCGCGCCACATGGGCGTCGCCGCTGAGGATGTTGGCGTCGTAGTGGGACAGCCCGTACTGGTCCATAAAGCGGTCGCGGCGGGCGTCCGGCAGTTCCGGCAGGGTCTGGCGAATGGCCTGGATGTAGTCGTCGTCGAAGACGATGGGCAGCAGATCCGGGCAGGGGAAGTAGCGGTAATCGTTGGCTTCTTCCTTGCTGCGCATGGCGCGGGCCTTCTTGGTATCGCCGTTGTAGAGGCGGGTTTCCTGAATGACTTTGCCGCCGTCCTCAATCACCTCGATCTGCCGCGCCACTTCCAGGGCGATGGCCTCCTCCATGAACTTGAAGGAGTTGAGGTTCTTGGTTTCGGTGCGGGTGCCGAAGCTGTCGCTGCCCAGCGGGCGCACGGAAATATTGACGTCGAAACGCATCGAGCCCTGGGACATGTTGCCGTCGCAGATACCCAGTGAGGTGACGATGCTGTGCAGCTTGCGGGCAAAGGCCACCGCATCCTCGGCACCGCGCATATCCGGTTCGGAGACGATTTCGATCAGCGGCGTGCCGGCGCGGTTCAGGTCGATGCCGGACATGCCGTGGCCATGTATCTCAAAAGAGCCTTCGTGCAGGGATTTGCCGGCGTCTTCTTCCAAATGGGCGTGGTGAATGCGGATGGACTTCTTGCTGCCGTCCGCCAGTTCGATCTCCACGTGGCCGCGACCGACAATGGGTTTTTCCAATTGCGTGGTCTGGTATGCCTTGGGCAGGTCCGGGTAGAAATAGTTTTTGCGCTCGAACATCGAGGTGTGGGCAATGTCCGCATCGATGGCGAGGCCGAACATGATGGCATCGCGGAACGCCTGCTCATTGGGCACCGGCAGGGTGCCGGGCATGGCCAGGTCGATGGCGCAGGCCTGGGTGTTGGGTTCGGCACCGAAGGCGGTGCTGGCGCCGGAGAAGATTTTCGATTTGGTGGCCAGTTGGACGTGAACCTCAAGGCCGATAACGGTTTCCCACTGCATTATGCAAGGCCCTCCGGTGCGCGCTGGTGCCAGTCGGTGGCCCGCTGGAACAGGTGTGCCACGTTCAGCATCAGGGCCTCGTCGAAATAGTCGCCGATGATCTGCAGGCCCACCGGCTTGTTGTCCACCAGCCCGCAGGGCACGGACATACCGGGCAGGCCCGCCAGATTGGTGGCGATGGTGTAGACATCTTCCAGGTACATGGCCACCGGGTCGCTGCCTTTTGAGCCAAAGGCGAAGGCCGGGGAGGGCGAGGTGGGCCCCATGATCACGTCCACCTGTTTGAATGCTTCCACGAAATCCTGCTTGATCAGGCGGCGCACCTGTTGCGCCTTGCGATAGTAGGCGTCGTAGTAGCCGGCGGACAGGCAATAGGCGCCCACCAGGATGCGGCGCTTCACTTCCTCGCCGAAGCCTTCGCCGCGGCTGCGCATATAAAGGTCGCGCAGATCCTTGGGATTCTCGCAACGGTAGCCGTAGCGCACGCCGTCAAAGCGCGACAGGTTGGCGGAGGCCTCCGCCGGGGCGATCACATAGTAGGCCGGCACGGCAAGGTGAGAGTGAGGCAGGCTCACCTCTACTAACGTGGCGCCGAGCTTCTCATATTCTGCCAATGCATCGCGCACGGCCTGTTCGGTACCGGGATTCAGGCCCTCGCCAAAGTATTCCCTGGGGATACCGATTTTCAGGCCGCTCAACGGCTGGTTCAGGTCGATGCTGTAATCCGGCACCGGGCGGTCGATGGAGGTGGAATCCTTCGGGTCGAAACTGGCCATGACGTTGAGCATCAGCGCGCAGTCCTCGGCGGTGCGGGCCATCGGGCCGCCCTGGTCGAGGCTGGAGGCGAAGGCGATCATGCCCCAGCGTGACACCCGCCCGTAAGTGGGTTTCAGGCCGGTAATGCCGCACAGGGCCGCCGGCTGGCGAATGGAGCCGCCGGTATCGGTGGCGGTGGCCGCCGGGGTCAACCGCGCGGCGATGGCCGCCGCCGAACCGCCGGAGGAGCCGCCGGGCACGCAGTTGATGTCCCAGGGGTTTTTCACCGGGCCGTAATAGCTGGTTTCGTTGGAAGAGCCCATGGCGAACTCGTCCATATTGGTCTTGCCGAGAATCACCGCGCCGGCATGGGCGAAGTTTTCCACCACGGTGGCATCGTAGGGCGGCACGAAGTTATCGAGCATTTTCGAGCCGCAACTGGTGCGCACGCCGTTGGTGCAGAAGATGTCCTTGTGGGCCATCGGCACGCCGCAGAACAGCGGCGCACTGCCGCTGGCGCGCTGCCGGTCGGCGTCGGCGGCACTGGCCAGCGCGGCGTCGGCGGTAACAGTGATGAAACTGTTGTAACGGCCGTCCAGCTGCTGGATGCGGTCAAGGAAGTGGCGGGTAATTTCCACACTGGAAAACTCGCCGCGGTTCAGTCCGGCAATGATGTCGGCTAGGGTTTTGTTATGCATGGTGGATCGGCTGCCTCACTCGATCACTTTCGGGACCAGATAGAGGCCCGCTTCGGTGACGGGGGCGATCGCCTGGAAGGCCTCCCGCTGGTTGGTTTCGGTCACCACATCGGGACGCAGGCGCTGCACCGCGTCGGTGGGGTGGGCCATGGGCTCGACGCCCTCGGTGTCGGCGGCCTGCAACTGGTCCACCAGCGCCAGCACGTCGGCGATGCTTTTGGTGGTCTCAGCGATGGTCGCTTCATTCAGTTCGATGCGCGCCAATTCTGCGAGCTTTTCGATGTCTGCACGTTCGATAGTCATGGTATAGTTTCTGCGCTGTGAACAGAGACGGCCAGAACCTGATTTTCGGCCTGACGAAATGAGGGGGCGTAAGTTACCACATCCGCTGCGGCAGGGGTACTGTGAAACGGCATTCCAATTGTGATTTTTCTACGGGATCAAGGACTTAAACCTTGCCCTCAACGCCGGCGATTGATAGAGTCGCCGGTTTTCGGAACCATCGGTCAGGCGCGTTGATGCGCGTGGCCAACAAGGGAAAAGATAGATGCTGAAAAGACTGCGCGGTGTTTTCTCCAACGACCTGTCCATCGATCTGGGCACCGCCAATACACTGATTTACGTGCGTGACAAGGGCATCGTGCTGAATGAGCCATCCGTGGTGGCGATCCGCCATCATCACGGCCAGAAAGTGGTCGAGGCCGTGGGGGTGGAGGCGAAGCGCATGTTGGGCCGCACGCCGGGCAATATCACCGCCATTCGCCCGATGAAAGACGGCGTCATCGCCGACTTCCAGGTGACGGAAAAAATGCTCCAGCACTTTATCAAGAAAGTGCACTCCCACAGCCTGATTCCGCCGAGCCCGCGGGTACTGATCTGCGTACCCTGCATGGCCACCGAAGTGGAAAAGCGCGCCATCCGCGAATCGGCCTACAGCGCCGGGGCGCGGGAAGTGTTCCTGATCGAGGAACCGATGGCAGCGGCCATCGGCGCCGGCATGCCGGTGGATGAGGCCTGCGGTTCCATGGTGGTGGACATCGGTGGCGGCACCACCGAGATCGCCATTCTGTCCCTGAACGGCGTGGTGTTCTCCGATTCGGTGCGCATCGGCGGCGACCGCTTCGACGAATCCATCAGCAATTATGTGCGCCGCAAATACGGCAGTGTGATCGGCGATACCACCGCCGAGCGCATCAAGATGGAAATCGGCAGTGCCTACCCGGCCAGCGAGGTGCGCGAGATCGATGTGCGCGGCCGCAACCTGGCGGAAGGGGTGCCGAAGAGCTTTACCCTCAACAGCGATGAAATTCTCGAGGCCCTGCAGGAACCCCTGGCGGCCATCGTGCAGGCGGTCAAGCGGGTGCTGGAACAGTCTCCGCCGGAACTGGCTTCGGATATTGCCGAGACCGGTGTGGTGCTGACCGGCGGCGGCGCCCTGCTGCGCGATCTGGACCGGCTGCTGACCCACGAGACCGGACTGCCGGTGATTGTGGCGGAAGATCCGCTGACCTGTGTTGCCCGCGGCGGCGGCAAGGCACTGGAGACGATGGAAAAGCGCCATATGGATGTCATGTCATCCTGAGGGCATTGTTCCCGTTCCAGCCCCAGGACTATTTTTAATTACGGCGGGGTGGCCCCATCAAAAACCTCTTTTCCAAGGGTTCTTCTCCAGCGCGGCGGGTGCTGTTGCTGGTGGCCGCCGCGCTGCTGCTGCTGTTTCTCGACAGTTTCACTCCCTGGTTGCAGCCGGCCCGCAAATGGCTGGCTGAAGCCAGCGGCCCCCTCTACTGGGTAACCAGTCTGCCCTCGCGCCTCAGTGAATACGGCGATGAGTCGGTGATTGGCCGCCGTCAGCTCGAAGAAGAAAATGAACAACTGCGCACCGAGCTGCTGATCCTCAAGGCCCGCATGCAGCGCATGACCGAAGTGGTGGCGGAGAATGTGCGCCTGCGCAATCTGTTGAACGCCACGGAAATGCTCAAGGATCGGGTGCTGGTGGCGGAACTGATCGGCGTTTCCCCCGACCCCACCCGCCACACCATCATCATCAATCGCGGCGAAGAGCAGGGTGTCTACGTGGGCCAGGCGGTGCTGGATGCCGACGGCCTGATGGGGCAGGTGATTGAAGTCTACCGCAGCAGCAGCAAGGTGCTGCTGATCACCGACAGCGCCCACGCGCTGCCGGTACAGGTGGTGCGCAATGGCGGTCGCTCCATCGCCGAGGGCATGGGCGATTTTGGTCGGCTGTCGCTGCGCTATGTGCCGCCCAGCACCGACATTGTGGTGGGTGACCAGCTGGTCAGCTCCGGTCTCGGTGGTCGCTTTCCGGTGGGCTACCCGGTCGGCACTGTCGCCGCGGTCCAGACCCTTCCCGGCGAGTCCTATCTGGAAGTGATCCTGGCACCCGCGGCGCGCATCGATCGCAGCCGCCATCTGCTGTTGCTGTTTTCTGCGGTGGAAACCCTGGGGGAGAGCGACCTTGGAGGAAAATGATCCCTTCATTTATTTCTGGAGTGCGCTCAGCCTGGTGCTGGCACTGATGCTGCAGATTGTTCCCCTGTCGGTCCTGCTGGCGTATTGGCGCCCTCAATTTGTGTTGCTGCTCGCCTGTTACTGGCTGTTTCGGGCCCCCGCCCTGCACGGCGTGGTGTTCGCCTGGCTCTGTGGCCTCGCCCAGGATGTGGTGCTGGGGGAATTGATTGGCCGCTATGCGCTGTCCTTTGCACTCTGCACCTACCTGCTGCAATTGCTGCAGCAGCGCTTTCAATTTATGTGGGTCTTCCACCAGTTGATCCTGATCCTGCCATTGGTGTTGTTGAACCAGCTGCTGGCCAACAGCATTACACTGTTTTTGCGCTCGGGTTGGCAGGGAGAGCTGGTGGTTGCGCCGCTGTTTTCCTCGCTGCTGGTGTGGCCGCTGCTGGCCTGGCTGCTGAACCGGATGGGGTCGTCGGAGGCCTACGAAGACGAGGAAATTTCCTCGTCCTGATGAGCAACAGCGGGAGTACTGGCGACAGATGACGGTGGTGGATAGTCGGGAGCAATTTATTCTGGCGTCAGCCTCGCCGCGGCGCCGGGAGTTGCTGGAGCAGATCGGCTGCCGTTTCCGGGTCGCCCCGGTGGACCTGGATGAAACGCCCCTGAAGGGCGAGTCGCCCGCCGCCTATGTGGTGCGCCTGGCGCAGCAGAAAGCCTCCGCCGGTTGGCAGCGCAACGGCCAGCGGGGTCTCCCGGTACTGGGGGCGGATACTGCGGTGGTGCTCGGCGAGCGGATTTTTGGCAAACCGACCGGCCGCGATGACGCGGTGGCGATGTTGCAGTCCCTGTCCGGCAATACCCACCGGGTGCTGTCGGCGGTGGCGATGACGGATGGCGCGCACTGCCTGCACCGGCTGTCGGAAACCCTGGTCAGCTTCCGCCCCCTCGAGGTGGGGGAATGCCTGCGCTACTGGGACAGTGGCGAGCCGGCGGACAAAGCCGGCGCCTACGCCATCCAGGGTTATGGTGCGGTGTTTGTCACGGCCATCCGCGGCAGCTATTCCGGCGTGGTGGGCCTGCCACTGGTGGAGACCTGTGAATTGCTCAAGGCGTTTGGCCTGTCCTGGTGGATGGAGAAGGCATGAGTTCGGAAATTCTGATCAACATTACCCCCATGGAAAGCCGCGTGGCACTGGTGGAAAACGGTGTACTGCAGGAGGTGGGGGTGGAGCGCACCCTGCACCGGGGTCTGGTCGGCAATATCTACAAGGGCAAGGTGGCGCGGGTGCTGCCCGGCATGCAGGCGGCCTTTGTGAACATCGGTCTGGAGAAGGCCGGCTTTATCCATGTGGACGATATCCTCACCCCGCTGATCAACTGCGAACCCAGTGACGCCGGGGATATCCGCCTGTACCTGCGGGAGGGGCAATCGGTGGTGGTACAGGTGATCAAGGATCCGATCAGCACCAAGGGTGCGCGCCTGTCCACCCAGTTGTCGGTGTCGTCGCGGTTTCTGGTCTATATGCCGGATGTGGCGCATATCGGCATCTCCCAGCGCATCGAGGATGAAACCGAGCGCGAGCGCCTGCGCGGCGCGCTGGAGGTGGCGCTGTCCGGCAACGAGGGCACGGGTGGCTATATCATTCGCACCGCTGCCGAAGGGGTGGAGGCCGGGGAATTGGCCAAGGATGTGCAGTTCCTGAACCGGCTCTGGGGCCATATTAATGAGACCAGCCGCCAACTCAGTGCGCCGTCAGTGGTTTACGAGGACCTGCCCCTGTACCTGCGCGCCATGCGCGACATGGCGCTGCCGGTGGTGGAAAAAGTGCGGGTGGACTCCGGCGAGGCCCACGGCAAGCTCTGTGATTTTGCCGCCCAGTTCAACCCGGAAATGGTGCCGATGATCGAGTGCTATTCAGAGGATCGGCCGCTGTTCTACCTCTATGGGGTGGAGGATGAAATCAGCCGCGCCCTGGAGAAAAAGGTGCCGCTGAAATCCGGGGGTTACCTGGTCATCGAGCAGACCGAGGCGATGACCACGGTGGATGTGAATACCGGCGCCTTTGTCGGTCACCGCAACCTCGAGGAGACCATTTTCAAGACCAACCTGGAAGCGGCGTCGACCATTGCCCGCCAGCTGCGGCTGCGCAACCTGGGCGGCATCATCATTATCGATTTTATCGACATGCAGGATCTGGAGCACCGCCGCCAAGTGTTGCGGGCGCTGGAGAAAGCGTTGTCCCGGGACCGCGCCAAGACCACTCTGGCCAGCGTGTCCGAATTGGGTCTGGTGCAAATGACCCGCAAGCGCACCAGCGAGAGCCTCGGACAGCTACTCTGTGAGGCCTGTCCGGTCTGCGATGGCAAGGGTAGCTTAAAATCGGCGGAGACCATCTGTTATGAAATTCTGCGGGAGATTCTGCGCGAGGCGCGCGCCTTTGAGTGCAGCGCCTTTCTGGTGCTGGCGGCGCCGGTGGTGATCGACCGCCTGCTGGACGAGGATTCCGCCTACGTGGCGGACCTCGAGGGCTTCGTCGGTCGAACTATTCAGTTCCGGGTGGAGTCAATGTATAGCCGCGACCAGTACGACATTATTCCGGTCTAGTGTCGCCCGCAACGGAAGTGATTTGAAGGTCTTATGCACGGTTTTTTATTTAACGATGGCTCGCGTATGATGACCGCCATGGGTCGGGCCAATGGCTTGCCAGTCCGTTGTCCCGCACGCCTGGCCTCCCATGCCTAACCCCCACAAAAGAGCCCCTGTCAGGAGCCGGTTTTGAAAGGAACTCGATTGCTGAAGTCCCTCATCAGGCGATTGCTGATGCTGGCGGCGCTGTCTGTGATCGGGCTGGCGCTGCTGGTGTCCCTGGGGCGCGAGGCCATCGACAGCCTCGATACCTATCGCAGTGAAATCAATTACTACGCCTCCGGGCAACTGGGGCTGCGGATCGAGAGCGAGCAGCTGCTGGGCGAGTGGCGCCGCCTGAAACCGCGCATCACCGCCCTCAATATCGCCATCGGCGCCCCCGGCGAAACCCGGCCGGCAATCACCCTGGAACGGATCACCCTGGAAGTGGATCTGCTGCGCAGCCTGCTCGCCCGGCAACTGGTGTGGCGGGAGTTGTGGATTGGCGGCGTGCAGTTGTCCCTGGCCGAAAATGCCGAGGGCCATTGGTCCATCAGCGGTCTGCCCCCCCGCGAACCCGACCAGCAGGATAACAGTGCCCTGCTCGACATGCTGTTTGACAGCGACCTGCTGGGGGTGGACAAGATCGCCGCCCGGATGACATTTTTCTCCGGCACCGAGGCGGTGCTGGAGGGGCAGGATATCCTGCTGGAGAACAGCGGCGACTTTCACCGCCTGATGGCGGGGCTCAGCCTGGCGGATCACCAACAGGTGGCCAGCCTGGTGGTGGAAGCCCGGGGCGACCACCGGGATCTCGACCATTTCAAGGCCTCGGGCTATCTGAAGGTTCACCGCATCGACCTGAGCGGTTCGTTCAGCGCCTTCGCCAGGGGCTGGTTCCCGGGACTGGTGGAGCGGCTCGGCGATATCGAGACCGATATCGAGAGCGAAATCTGGATCGACATGCTGAAAGGCGGCGAAGCCCGGCTGGTGGGGCGCCTCTCCGCGGCGGAGATTCCCCTTAACTGGGTCGAGGATGTGGCGCCCATCACCAGGCTGCATACGGATCTCACCGGCTGGTTTAAACCGGGCGAGAGCTGGGGGCTGCGGCTGCAGGGGCTGGACTTCGATTGGGGCGAGCTGGCCATTGAGCCGCTCACCGTCAACTACCAGCAGAAGGTGGGTGCCCGCTGGGGTGAAGGGGCGCTGGCGCTGAGCCAGATCAACCTCTCCCTGGTGGACGATCTGCTGGCGCAGACCGGCCTCGCCTCGCCGCAACTGGTGGACGCCATCGGACAGTTGCAACCCAGCGGCTCCCTGCGCGCCATGCACCTGGACCTGAATCTTGACGGCGGCCAGTCCGAGGTAAAACTGCGGGCCAATCTCGACGATGTGGCGATATCGTCGTGGCACGGCGCGCCGGCGATCCGCCAACTGAATGGCTACCTGGAAACCCTGAACGCATCCGGCACGCTGGAGATAGACAGCCCCGACGGGCTGGCCCTGCACTATCCCCAGGTATTTGACGGCTATATGGAACATAGCGCTTTCCGCGGCCAGTTGCGCTGGTTGTGGGATGCGCCGCATCACAGCCTGAAGATTGCCAGTGGCCGCCTGGAGATGGGGGGCGAAGAGGGCATTGGCCGGGCCTACCTGCAGCTGGATATTCCCGTCTCCCAGCCCGACAGCAAGCCGGAGATGTATCTGATGGTCGGGGTGCGCAATAGCCACTCGCGCTATCGCCAGCGCTACCTGCCAAACAATCTCGAGCCGGGATTGTTGCACTGGCTGGACGACGCGCTGGGGGAGATGGCCATCCCGGAAGTGGGATTTGTCTGGCGCGGCCCGCTGGTTGGCGGCGAGGGGGGGCTGCGCTCCATCCAGCTCTATCTGCAGGCCAGTCAGGGCGCGTTGCAATTCCAGCCCGACTGGCTGCCCCTGGAGCATCTGGACACCGTCCTGACCCTGGACACCGGCGAGCTGGATGCGGAAATCCAGCGTGCCACCATGGGCAAAGCCCGGGTCAAGCACGGCGAGGTGCGGTTGCGCTCGACCCCCGCCGGCGGCCATCAGCTGTTGGTCAATGCCGAGGTGGCCGCCGATGTCGGCGACGCGGTGGCGCTGTTGTCCCGGTCGCCCCTGAAATCCCGGGTGGACGGGCTGAATGGCTGGGCGCTTTCCGGCAGCAGCCGCATTGACCTGGATCTCGCCATTCCCCTGTCCCAGGACGGCACGGAGGGGGCCTATACCGTGACCGCCGACTTGACGGATGGCGCCCTGGCCCTGCCGGATAGCGAGATTGCCTTTACCCGACTGCGCGGCCGTCTCGGCTACCGTGACGACCGCGGGCTGTTTGCGGACAAGTTGCAGGGGCAATTCTGGGGTGAGCCGGTGGTGGCCAGCATTGCCACCGGCAAGGACAGTTTGCGGATTGATGCGGCGGGACAGCTGGCCATGCCCGCCCTGGCGCAGTTCATCAAGCTGCAATCCGGGCGTATTTTGCAGGGCAAGACCGCTGTACAGGCCCGGCTTACCGTGCCGTTGCTGGCTACGGGCAGCCCGATTCACCTGAAGGTTAACAGCCAGTTGCAGGGCGCGGTCATCGACCTGCCGTCGCCCTTCGGCAAAGCGGCGACAGTGCCGCGGGATATCCAGGTGGATGTGGAGCTGGCCGACGGCCAGGATATTCGCGTCAAGACCGAAGGGGGGGTGCGGGCGCGCATTCAGTTGCAAAACGGGGCGCTGCAACGCAGCTTGCTGGCCGTTTACAGTGATCGGGCGGAGCTGCCGGGACTGGGCCAATTCCGCATCACCGGTGAGCTGAAGCAGTTTTCCCTGACCGAGTGGATGCCCTACTTTGCCGAGCTGGCGGGGCGGAAACGGGATTCCTCGAGCGCCCTCGAGCTGATGTTCGATGGCCGTGTTGACAACCTGGAGGTAGCCGGACTGGCGCTGCAACAGGCGGTCGCCAGCGGTCGCTACCACGAGGGCGACTGGCAGGTGGTGGTGGACAGTCGGCAGGCGTCCGGCCAGGCGCTGGTGCCCGGTGATCTGACTCAGCCGATCAGGCTGGACCTGCAGCGACTGGTGTTGCCCAAACCGCCGGAGGGTGACGCCGAACAGACAGAGATCGACCCCGCCACCTTCCCGTTGATGCAGGCGAACATCCGCGACTTTGCGGTGGGCGACTCGCACCTGGGTTACGCCAGTTTCCGGGCCGAGCCCCAGCCCCACGGGGTGTGGGTCTCGGCCATTGACGCCAGTCTGAACGGCCTGCGGCTGGGGGGTAACGGCCAGGACACCACGCTGTTGTGGGAGCTCGAAGACGGTCGCCACCACAGCCAGTATTCCGGAGTGCTGCAGGCCGGGGACGTGGGCAAGGTGATGGAGGCCTGGGGTACCCCGGCGGCGCTGGAAAGCAAGAAGGCGCACTTTTTTGCCGACCTGGGCTGGTATGGCAAGCCCTGGGAAGTCACCCCCCCGGCCCTGACCGGCGCCATGTCCCTGCAACTGGAAAAGGGCCGCTTCTACAAATCGCCGGCCGGTGCCGCCAATGCCATGCTGCGCCTGGTGGGCCTGTTTAACTTCGACAACTGGCTGCGCCGCCTCAGTCTCGATTTTTCCGACCTGTTCGAGAAGGGTGTCAGTTACGATGAAATGAATGGCGGCCTGTTGTTCGATGCCGGCGATATGAGATTTGATCCGCCACTGATTGTAAAAATGCCCTCCGGCCGTTTCAAAATGACCGGCACGGCCAACCTGGTTCGCGAGGATATCGATGCCACCCTGGTGACCACCCTGCCAGTGGGCACCAACTTGCCCTGGGTGGCGGCGCTGGTGGGTGGTTTGCCCGCCGCCGCCGGCGTGTATATCACCGGCAAGATCTTCGAGAAGCAGGTGGATAAACTGTCCAGTATCAGCTATCACATCACCGGCCCCTGGGATGACCCGGAAGTGGATGTACAGAAGATTTTCAGCGACGGGGCGATCAAATAATGCGCTGTATCGCCGCCATTCAAATGACCAGCGGCGGCAGCCTGCAGGCCAACCTGGCACAGGCAGCCGAGCTGATCGACCAAGCCGTACAGCAGGGCGCGGAACTGCTGGTGTTACCGGAGTATTTTGCCTACCAGGGTTGCCGCGAGGTGGCCGACATCGCCATTGCCGAGCGGGATGCCGGCGGCCCGGCCCGGCGCTTTCTGGCGGAACAGGCGCGGCGGCACGGCATCTGGCTGGTGGGTGGCACCATCCCGGTGGCGGTGGAACACGACCAGCGAGCGGCGGCCAGTTGTTTTGTGCTGAATGCACAGGGCGAGGAAGTGGCCTGCTATCGCAAAATTCACCTGTTTGATGTGGATGTCGAGGATGCCAAGGGCAGCTATCGGGAGTCCGATGACTACTGTCACGGCAGTGAGCCGGTGGTGGTGGACAGCCCGTTGGGCAAGCTCGGCCTGACGGTCTGTTACGACCTGCGCTTTCCCGAGCTCTATCGCAGCCTGGCGGAACAGGGCGCGCAAATCCTGCTGGTGCCCTCCGCTTTCACCGCGGCCACCGGCGAGCCCCACTGGGAGCTGCTGCTGCGCGCCCGGGCGGTGGAAAACCTCTGTTATGTGGTGGGCGCCAACATGGGGGATCGCTTTCACGACAAGCGTCCCACCTGGGGTGGTTCCACCATCATCGACCCCTGGGGCAGGGTGCTGGCGGCGCTGGCCGACGGTCCCGGGGTGGTGGTGGCGGAGATCGACCTGGCCTATCTGCACAAACTGCGGCAAAAAATGCCGGTACATGAACACCGTCGCCTCAATGGGGTCAAACCTTCAGGTTAACCCGTTGAGTGCTGTCATGAACAAGATGCTTTTCCCGCTGCTCGCGGCGCTGCTGATGTGCGGCGTCACCGTTACCGCTGTCGCAGACCCCGCCGGGATGAGCGTCGAGCAGGCCCGGCAACTGATTGCCGAGGGCCGCGACCTCGACCGAATTCCCAAAGCCACCTGGAAGCAGATCCTCACCCCGGAGCAATACAACATTCTGTGGCGCAAGGGCACCGAGCGGGCCTTTAGCGGGGATTTGCTGAACAACAAACAGAAGGGCACCTATGTGACCGCCGGTTGCCGCATCCCGGTGTTCCGCTCGGAACACAAGTTCAAGTCCGGCACCGGCTGGCCCAGCTTTTGGGAGATGGCCGACAAGGACAATATCGTGCTGGCGGATGACTGGTCCTGGCTGGGCAAGCGCACCGAGGTGCTGTCCGCCTGTGGCGAGCACCTGGGGCACGTCTTTAATGACGGTCCGCCCCCCACCGGGTTGCGTTACTGCATCAACTCCGATGCGCTGTTGTTTGTTCCCGATGAGGAGCAGCACGGCGAGCAGGCCAACTGACCGTCGCCGTGTCGATACTGGTGACCGGATTTGACCCCGGCCGCGACGGCGTCAATGCCTCCGCCGCCCTGGTGACCTCCCTGCGGGATGACCTGCCGGCGGATCTGTTGCCGTTTCGTTCCCAACTTCACTTTGCCATTCTGCCCCTGAGCAGCCGCGAACTGGGCGGCGCGGTGTTGGCGCAGGTAGCGGCCAGTCGGCCTCGGTTTTGTGTGTTTACCGGTCAGGCCCGGGGCCGCCACAAGGTTAACCTGGAGCGCCTGGCCACCAATCTGAAGGACTTCGAGTCCCCGGACGTGGAAGGTGGTCAGCCGCGCGGGGAGCTGATCGAGCCCGCCGGCCCGGCGGCCTGCTGGAGCACCCTGCCGGGGCAGCAGCAAATGGTCGATCGGCTCAACGATCGGGGCATCCCGGCAGCGCTGTCGAACCATGGGGGCAACCATCTCTGTAATCAGCTGCTCTACCAGATGCTGTACTGGGCCCGACAGAGCGGCTCGGGGGTGCGCTGTGGTTTGGTGCATATCCCGCCGCTGCCGGTGCAGGCCCAGACACAGTGGCCGGAAACGCCGGTGATGCCGCTGGCTATGACCCGTGCAGCACTCACCTGCATTCTGCTGGTGTTGGCCGCGCAATTGGCGGAGGAGATAACACCGTGAGGGGGCGTCCCTGGCTGGAAGCCTTGCTGCGGGTGGCGGTGATCCTGATGGTGCCGCTGATGGCCTGTATCGGTTACTACGCCATGGTCGGCGGTGGCAGCGTGATCGCGGGCATCTCCAGCCTGGCGGGGGTGGCCTTGGGGTTGGTCAGTCTACTGGGGCTGGTGATGGCGATGCGTTCTCCGCAGGGCGCCGGAAAATCGCTGGTTTTTTGGGGTGTCGTCGGCCTGCTGGCATTGTTACTGGTTATGACGTCCTTCTAGCGCCGACGGTTTTCTAGCGCCGACAAGTTCCTGAAAAAAACGCCGCGATTAGCGGTGATAGGGATGGCCGGCATTGATGCTCCAGGCGCGGTAGAGCTGTTCCGCCAGCAGGATGCGCACCAGCGGATGGGGCAGGGTCAGCGCCGACAGTGACCAGCGGCTGTTGGCCCGCGCCAGGCATTCCGGTGCCAGTCCGTCGGGGCCGCCCACCAACAGGCTGAAGTTGTCGCCGGACAGTTGCCACTGTTGCAGTTTGCCCGCCAGGTCCGGGGTGCTCCAGGGCTTGCCCAGCACATCCAGGGCGATCACCTGGTCCTGTTCGCCGATGGCCCTGAGCATGGCTTCCCCCTCCCTGGCGATGGCGCGGCGGATATCCGCGCCCTTGCCGCGCTGTCCGAGGGGCAGCTCGACAATCTCCACATTCAGTTCCGGGGGCAGGCGCTTGAGGTACTCGTTGCAGCCGGATTCCACCCAGTCGGGCATTTTGGTGCCCACCGCGAGAATTCGCAGCCGCATCGACGCTTACTCCTCGCGGCCGCCGGCCTTGAGGTCGTCCGGGCGCATCGACCAGAGTTTTTCCAGGTCGTAAAACTGGCGGGTGGCGGGCAGCATCACGTGTACCACGATATCGCCGTAGTCCACCAGTACCCATTCCGATGTGTCCATGCCCTCCACGCCGATGGGGCGGAACCCCGCTTTCTTGGCCTCTTCCACCACATTGTCCGCCAGTGCCTTGACCTGGCGGTTGGAGGTGCCGCTGGCGACCACGATGTGGTCCATGACATCGGTGAGATCGCTGACATCCAGGGTGACGATGTCCTTGCCTTTAATGCCCTCGAGGGCGTCGATCACGATGTCGATCAGTTGGTTGCTCATTCAATACCTATGTTTAATACAGCTGGTTCTGGTTAATGTAATCAATGACGCCGTCCGGTACCAGATAACGGATGGATTCACCCCGCTGCAATGCCTGGCGGATGCCGGTGGCAGAGATGGGCAGCAGGGTCATTTCGACAATCAATAGCTTGCCTGCGGGCGTCGCCTGCAGTTCCGTGACGTCCAGGGCGCGGTGACGGCGCACAAATTCCAGTACTGCTCCCGCGTTGGGTAAATGCCAGCCCGGCCGCGCCGCCGCGACAATGTGGGCATAATCGGTCAATTCCTGCCAGCGATGCCACCGGTTTAAATTGACCAGCGAGTCCATGCCGATACACAGGCACAGCGGCGTGTCCGCTCCGATCTCGGCGCGAATCCCCGCCAGCGTGTCCAGGGTATAGGAGGGACCTTCCCGGCGCAGTTCGCGATCATCCACTGCCAGCCCCGGTTCCGCGTCGACGCCGCACTTCAGCATCGCCAGGCGGTGCTCGGCAGAGGCCATCGGTTGCGCGCGGTGGGGCGGCTGGGCGCTGGGCAGCAGTCTCATCTGTGCCAGTCCCAGGGCCTGCTTTAACTCCAGCGCGGTGCGCAGGTGGCCGATGTGCACCGGGTCGAAGGTGCCGCCAAACAGGCCGATGCCGGACAGGGGTTGAGGGGCTTTGTCCATGTTACTGGCGGATTTCGCCGTGGCCGTACACCACCCACTTCTGGGAGGTGAGGCCTTCCAGGCCCACCGGGCCGCGGGCGTGGATCTTGTCGGTGGAAATACCGATCTCCGCGCCCAGGCCGTATTCAAAGCCGTCGGCAAAGCGGGTGGAGGCGTTGACCATCACCGAGCTGGAGTCCACCTCCGCCAGGAAGCGGTTGCTGCGGGCCTCGTCACGGGTGACGATGGCTTCGGTGTGGTGGGAGCTGTACTGGGCGATGTGATCCATGGCCGCGTCCATATCGGCCACCACTTTAATGGACAGAATCGGCGCCAGGTATTCGGTCTGCCAGTCCTCTTCGCTGGCGGGCAGGCAGTCGATGATGGCGCGGGTCCTGTCGCAGCCGCGCAACTCCACGCCCTCGGCCCGGTAGGCCTCGGCCAGTCGCGGCAGAATCTCTTCTGCCACCCCTTCGGCCACCAGCAGGGTTTCCATGGCGTTGCACACCCCGTAGCGGTGGGTCTTGGCGTTGACGGCGATGTTGAAGGCCATGTCCAGGTCGGCCTTGTCGTCGATGTAGACATGGCAGATGCCGTCCAGGTGCTTGATCACCGGCACCCGCGCCTCGCGGCTGATGCGCTCGATCAGGCTCTTGCCGCCGCGGGGTACGATCACATCCACGTACTCGGTCATGGTAATCAGTTCACCCACCGCGGCGCGGTCGGTGGTGTCGATCACCTGCACGGTGGTTTCCGGCAGGCCGGCCGCAGCCAGTCCCTGCACAATGCAGTCGGCGATGGCGCGGTTGGAGTGAATGGCCTCGCTGCCGCCGCGCAAAATGGTGGCGTTGCCGGATTTCAGGCACAGGCTGGCGGCGTCCACGGTGACGTTGGGGCGGGATTCGTAAATGATACCCACCACGCCCAGGGGCACGCGCATCTTGGCGATCTCAATGCCGCTGGGGCGCAGCTGACGGTCGCTGATCACGCCCACCGGGTCCGGTAGCTCCGCCACCTGGCGCAGACCCTCGATCATGGCGTCGACCCGCGCATCGTTCAGTTCCAGGCGATCCAGCAGGGCGGCATCGAGGCCGTTGGCGCGGCCGTTTTCCAGGTCGCGGGCATTGGCCGCCAGCAGCTCGCCGCGGCGGCTGTCAATGGCGCCGGCAATGGCCAGCAGTGCCGCATTCTTGGCGGTGCTGTCGGCGGCGGCGATCAGCCGGGCGGCGGCCCGCGCGCGCTGCCCCAACTCCGCCATGTAAGACTTGATATCCATACAGTTGTGATAGCAGTAATTTCAGGACCGCGCATTATATCCTTGCGATGCCGATAAGTCCTGAAATTCACGCGGGTTTTTCCGGAGTCGGTCCGGGCGAGGGCCGCTGCACCCGGATTTAGGGTGACAGTACCTTGCGATAGCCCCGGGTGTAGACCCAGTCGTCATCGCGGGCCGGCAGATGACAACCGTGGCAGTTGTTAAACCCTTCGCCTTTCCAGTTGGTCGTCTGGCTCGGTCCCGGCTGGTCGCCATTGAACAGCGCCCAGCCCCAGCCCTCGCCCCAGGCACTGTTGTCCGGGAAGCGATTGTGGCGGTCCTTGACCATCACAAAGGTTACTTTGGGGGCGGCGTCGTAATGGACCTGGCCGGTGGTCATGGTTTCCGCCTGTGTGGCGGAGACGGTTTTCACCAGCACGGCGCCGTCGGGAAATTCCCCGTGCTCCCGGTAATAGCGGACACTGTCCGGTTGGCTGTAGACCTGGTGCAGGTCCACGGCGGAGGTTTCCGCCTCGGTCATGCCGGGGTTGCCGACCACATAGCTGCCGAGGTGGGTCCAGGTTGTGCGGAAGTCGTTCGGCAGGCTGATATGGCCCTGCTTGTCGACCAGATTGTCGAAGGTGTCCGGCGGTGCTGCCTGGGCGCTGAAACTGGCGCAAGCCAGCAGCACCAGTGCGCTGAGTCTGCGGTTCACGGTATGGCTCCTGTGTTGGTTGGCCACTGATAACCTAGCGCGATAGCGGTGTCGGGTCTGTCAGCCAGCTGACAGTCACCGGCATTCAGGTGGCGAGCAGGTGTTGCAGCTTGTGGCGATTCTCCAGGCACAGATAGTGGCGGGTGTAATCGATGATGCCGGCGCGGCGCCAGTCATTGAGAATCTGGCTGACGCTCTGGCGGCTGCCGCCCACCATTGCCGCCAGCTCCTGCTGGGAGAGCTTGATATCCCGCTGGTGGCCGTGGCGACAGGGACCGCCACACTCGGTGAACAGCTCGGCCAGAGTCCAGGCCAGCCGCCGGGGCAGGTCGGCGGCCTGTTGCAGAAACAGCGATTGCTGCAGCCGTGCCTCCCGCGCAGCCAGTTGCGTGGTCAGGGTCAGGGCCAGCTCCGGGTCCGAGCGCAGGCGCGCCTGAAAGACCTGTCGTGACTCCCGGTGCAAGCGGCAGCCCGCCTTGGCCACCGCCCGGTGCCCGGCCAGGCTGCCGCTCAAGCCGGGACCGAAGTAATCGCCGGGTCCCAGCAGGCCGACAATACAGGGGCGTCCGTCCAGGCTGTCGCAGTCCAGCAGTACATAACCGCCCAGCACCTGATAAACCACCGGGTGGTTGTCACCGCGCACATAGAGGGGCTGGGCCGAGCGATAGGCCTTGCCGGCTGGAGTGGGGGTGGAGGGGAGCATTGACTGTGCACCTGTAAACGGGTTATCGGCGGCCTATTGTGGCCACAAACTGTTGGGGAAAGAAATGGTTTCCCGGGCGGCGCGGGATGGCAGCTACAAGTCGCTTGGGAATTGGGAGCCGGGCAGGCACAATCAGCGACCATGAAGATTGCCGATGCACTGACTGATCTGGAGGCGTTCAGCCGCCGCCATCCCCGCCTGCTGGTGCTGACCGGCGCCGGCATCAGCGCCGCGTCCGGGGTGCCCACCTACCGGGATCGCAACGGTCAGTGGCAGCGCAAACCGCCGGTGCAGCACGCCGACTTCCTCGCCGATCACGCCACCCGGCAACGCTTTTGGGCGCGCAACATGGTGGGCTGGCGTTTTATGCGCGATGCCCGGCCGAGCCCGTCACACTATGCCCTGGCGGAGTTGGAACGGCTGGGATTCGTGGCTTGCCTGGTGACCCAGAATGTGGACGGCTTGCACCAGCGGGCGGGCAGCAACCGGGTGATCGACCTGCACGGCCGCATCGACCGGGTGCGCTGCCAGTCCTGCGGGGTGGACTATCACCGGGAAACCATTCAGCAGTGGCTGGAGCAGCGCAACCCGGACTTTGCCCGGCTGGCGGGCGCCATCGCCCCGGATGGCGATGCGGAGGTGGATGATCTCGATTACCGCAGCTTGCAGGTGTGCGACTGCGAACACTGCGGCGGTGTGTTGAAGCCGGATGCGGTGTTTTTTGGTGGCAATGTGCCGGCCGACGCGGTGGCCGAGGCCGCCGCTGCGCTACGGCAGGCGGATGCCCTGCTGGTGGTGGGGTCGTCGCTGATGATCTATTCCGGTTTTCGCTTCTGCCGCTGGGCGGCAGAGCAGGCTGTGCCGATAGCGGCGATCAACGAGGGCAAAACCCGCGCCGACGATATGCTGGCACTGAAGCTGGAACTGCCCTGTGATGCACTGTTGCCGCCTTTGGTGGCAGCGCTGAAAAAGGTCGACCGTTAGTTCGGCTGGGTCTGGCTGAGGGTATCCAGCCAGTCGCGGATCTGCGCCAGTCGCGCCAGAGGATCGGCCATTTCCAGCAGGCTGATGGGCAATACCGGTTCCACTGGCAGCAGTTGCGCCAGTTGCCAGCCCAGCCCGTTGCTGTCCCGGGGCGGCTGCCAGTCATGGTTATCCGGATAATATTCCTCCGCCAGCAGGGCGAGCAGTTCCTGTAAGTCCTCGCTGCTGTCGTCCAGCGGCACGACCGGGTCCTCGGCGCAAAAACGCACCTCGCCCACCACCAGGCCATCCTTTTCCGCCCGGCTGTTGAGCAGCTGGAAACGCTGGCCGCCCTCAATGGCAATGCCCAGCAACCCGTTCTCCAATTGGTTCCAATCGATGATCTCGGCGGCGACCCCCCAGGGATGCACCTGGGGCACGGCACCCACTTCACCGCCTTCGAGGATCGGCACCACACCGAATGTGCCCTGTTTTTTCAGGCACTCGGTAATCATGCGCAGGTAGCGCTGTTCAAAAATCTGCAGGTTGAGGCGGGTGCCGGGAAACAGCGGCTGGAGCAGTGGAAAAAGGGGGATCTGGGCGGTGGTTGTCATGGTCTGTCCAGTGGCGGGGCGGCCAGCTTGTGCCGACCGGCAAGGGCGGGAATTGTCTCACCGGCCGGTGCCGGGTGTCAGCAATTTTGAGCGGGGCACCAGAATGGCGTCATTGTTGAGATCTCGGTCATGGTTGAAGTCGCGGTCGATTTTGTCGCCCGGCGAGTGGCGGGGGCGGTCTTGCCGGTTGGGGCGGAACGGGTAGCGCCCCCGATAGGGGCCGGCGTAGGGGTAATAGCCGTGATAGTACTCTTCGCGGTAGATCAGCGGCGGGGTTGCCGCGCGCTGTCTGGCCTGCTCCAGTTCCTGCTCGGCGCGGCGGGCGCGCTCCCGCTCCTCGCGGTCCTGTTTCAGTCGCTCGGTGACATTGGCCATCTGCTCGATGTGGGCATCTGACCGCTGTTGGGCGCTGTCGCCGTCACCGGTGGTGGATGGCAGGTTCAGGGTTTCCAGCAGCAGGGTATCCGCCACCGGCGTATCGCTGTAGACGATGTTGCCGTTGGCATCGACCGATTTGTAAATGGTCTGTCCCGCGGCGGCTGCCGCGGTCCATGCCAGTACCAGTAAAAGCAGTGCTCGCCGTTTCATCGCAGTGGTTGTTTGTCCTGTTTGCGCGGTTCTACTGAATTGGACAGCCTCGCAGTGGCAAAGTTGTGGAGGGGGCAATCTTCACAGAATGGTCATGTTTTGTACACGCGGCTGTCACAGTGCGGCCCTAGTGTGTCCATTATGACAACGATAAAAGCCTTACAAACATTGCACTCCCTCGATGTCGCCACCTTCTCGCGCATCGTCCAATGGAATACCCGGCGCAGCCTGTGCCGCCTGGCCCGGCTGGTGTCCGCCAGCGCCGACGGCTGGCCCTACCTGGCCATTCCCCTGGTACTGGCGCTGATCTCACCCTCCCTGGCATGGCAGGTATTGATGGTGCTGGCGACCGGATTCGTCATCGAGCGGCTCAGCTACTACCTGCTGAAAAACAGCTTCAAGCGCAACCGGCCGCCCAATGTGATCCCCGGTTTCCAGAGCGTGATTACCGCCTCCGACGAGTTCAGCTTTCCCTCGGGCCACACCTCGGGGGCGTTTCTGATGGCCACGGTGCTGGTGTTGCTGTTGCCCATGGGTGTTGCCGGCTACCTCTATGGCTGGGCCTCCCTAGTGGCACTGTCGCGGGTGGTGCTAGGGGTTCACTTTCCTCTGGATACGGTAGCGGGCGCCCTGCTCGGCAGCAGTATCGGTTGGTGGGCGGTTCAACTGATCACAGTATAAGCGAGTCTATCTTGAAAATTTTCTACGGTGTTCAGGGAACTGGCAATGGCCATCTCTCCCGTGCCCGGGCCATGTGCCGGGCCCTGTCGCAATACCCGGATGTCGAGGTGACATGGCTGTTTTCCGGCCGCCCCCGTGACCAGTACTTCGACATGCAGACATTCGGCGATTTCCAGTGCCGCGGGGGACTGACATTCCACTCCCGGGCGGGGCGGGTACAGCCGCTGAAAACCCTGCGCCATGTGGATTTGCTCGGCCTGCGCCGGGATATCCGCGCCCTGGACCTGAGCGGTTACGACCTGGTGATCAGCGACTACGAGCCCATCACCGCCCGGGCGGCGAGCCAGCGCGGCCTGCCCTGCGTCGGTATCGGCCACCAGTACGCGTTCTGCCACACCGTGCCCGAGCGCGGCGGCAATCCCCTGGTGCGCGCCATCATGCGCAAGTTTGCGCCGGTCACCATCCCGGTGGGGCTGCACTGGCACCATTTCGAGCAGCCGATCCTGCCGCCCATCGTCGACCTCGATCACGGGCCGCTGGCCGGCCACGGCAGTGAAAACCAGGTGCTGATCTACCTGCCCTTCGAGGATCAGACACCGCTACTGGCGTTATTCCGGCAGTTTCCCGAATACCAGTTCTATATCTACGCGCCGGTGCACCCGTGGCGGGACGATGGCAACCTCCATACGCGCCCCCTGAGCCGCGACGGTTTCCGGCGCGACCTGGCGGACAGCCACTGGGTGATCTGCAATGCCGGTTTTGAGCTGATCAGCGAGGCCCTGCAACTGGGCAAGCGCATTATGGCCAAGCCCCTGGCCGGCCAGTTGGAGCAGTTGTCCAACGCCGCGGCGCTGGAACAGTTGAGTTACGCCTCCGTCGAGGAGCGCATCGACCGGCGCGCGCTGGAGTTCTGGTTTGACTGCGAACCGCAAGTGGCCCGGCCCTGCTACCCCGATGTGGCCGCCGCACTGGCGCACTGGATCTACAGTGGTTGTGTCGACAGTGTCGAGACCCTCAGCCAGCAGCTGTGGTCCGAGTCCGATATCCCGCCGCCGCAATTGAATGTCCGGCAGGTAGCCTGACTCAGGTCTTGATGACGGGAATGTCTTGCCAGCGGGTGGTGTAGGCCGGCGAGCAGTGCTGCTGCCGCATCGGCCAGCCCCGTTGCGCGCCCTCGCTGGCCAGAAAGGCCGTCCCCCGCCCATAGCGCCGATTGATGCCGTCCAGGGTTTGCATCAGCACATCTGAGCGGACTGGCTGGCTGGCCTGGAAAATATCCCCCTGGTGAAACTGTTTCGACACCAGCTCGATCAATCCCACCCCGGCCTTCAGGTAGGCGTGGCCCGGCCGGAAAATACTGCGCACCGCCTGTTGCGCGCTGGCGGCGATCAGCCGACTGTCGTCGCTGGGGTAGGGCAGCTGCACCACCGCGCTGTTGCTGTAGTAGTTGGGCTGGTGGGGCGAGGTGTTGATGACGACGTGGATGGTCAGCGCCAGGTGGTGCTGGGCGCGCAGTTTCTCCGCCGCCCGACCGGCGTACAGGGCCACCGCCCGCAACAGTGGCGGCAGTTCGGTGGGCTTCCGACCAAAGGAGCGGGTGCAGTAAATCTGCTGCTTGTCCGGTGGTACCTCTTCCAGCGCCAGGCAGGCACTGCCGTTCAGCTCTTCGATGGTGCGCTCCACGCAGACACTGAAGCGGCGGCGAATGGTCTTCGGGTCGCTGCTGGCCAGCTCCCAGGCACTGTGAATGCCCATCTCCGCCAGCCGTATTCCAAGGCGCTTGCCGATACCCCACACCCGGGTGGCCGGCACCCGCCGCAATAGCCACTGCCACTTGTGGGGGCTGTCCAGCAGGCAGACGCCGTGCTGGCCGGGAATATTCTTGGCGGCGTAGTTGGCCAGTTTCGCCAATGTCTTGCTGGGGGCGATGCCGACGCTCACCGGCATCCGCACCTGCTGCCAGAGGGCCTGTTTGATGGTCGCACCGTATTCCAGCAAGGGTTGCTGGGTGCCGTCCATATCGAGAAACATCTCGTCGATGCTGTAGATCTCGATGTCCGGGCTGAAGTGGCGCAGGCAGTCCATCACCCGCCGGGAAATATCGCCGTAGAGGCGGAAATTGCCGGAGAACACCGCCACATTGTGGCGTTCCAGCAGCGGGCGAATCTTGAAATAGGCGTGCAGGTCGGGAATGCCGAGGGCCTTGGCCTCCTTCGAGCGGGCGATCACGCAGCCGTCGTTATTGCTCAGCACCACCACCGGTTTGCCGCGCAGCTCGGGGCGGAAAATCTGCTCACAGCTGGCGTAACAGCTGTTGCAGTCGACTAGCGCGAACATCGGTGATGGCGCACCGAGTGGATCACCACCCCCTCGATCAGCAGCTCCGCGTTGTCGTGCAGTTCGATGGGCGGATAGCGCCGGTTGCCGGCCCGCAGCAACTGGTTGTTCAGGTCCAGCACCTTGCAGGTCAGCTCGCCGTCGAGGGCGGCGATCACCACGTCGCCGTGCCGGGGTTGCAGGGCGCGGTCCACAATCAGCAGGTCGCCGTTGAAAATGCCGAAGCCGGTCATGGAATCCCCCTCGGCGCGGGCAAAAAAGGTGGCCGCCGGGTGCTTCACCAGGTAGTCGTGTATATCCAGCGGCGTTTCCACAAAGTCGTCCGCCGGGCTGGGAAAGCCGGCGCGCACCGCCGTGGCGAACAGCGGCAGGGCATCGGGCCGCACATCGGCGGCCGGTTTCAGGGGGGAGGTTTTCATACTGGCAAAATACTGTATATAAAAACAGTATTCAAGGCGGGCGTGAAAATAATCAGCTGCTACAGGCCGCATAACCAAAGCCGTTTACAGCAGTTGCAAGCTGTCGTGGTGATATCCCCTAAGAACCTAATGTTATTACTACTTGTGTCACAGATAACAATTTGCGAGCATCAGCACACTATCATTGCGAAATGGATATGGTATCAGTTTGGACAGAGCCCCCGCCCCCTATCCCCGCGGCCGATCCATGGATCTGCTGTACGTGTTCAACCGCTACTTCTTCGAAAACGAATACATGCACTTCGGCTACTGGGAACACGGCCTGGAGCTGAAGTATGCCAACCTGAAGACCGCCCAGCAGCGCTACGTGGAAGAATTCCAGAAACTGATTCCCGCCGATGTCCACAGCATGCTGGACGTGGGCTGCGGCTCCGGGGAGATGGCCTCGCAGTTTCTCGACAAGGGATACAAGGTCGACTGCGTCTGCCCGCCCACCATCCTCAGCCACTACGCCAGTGAAAAACTGGCGGGCCGCGCCAGCGTCCACGAGGCCAAATTCGAGGACCTGAAGCTCGACGGGCAAAGCTACGACCTCATCTACTTCAGCGAGAGCTTCCAGTTCATCAACATGCGCCGGGCCTTCGAGCAGTGCCGCCGCTACGGCAACCAATACATGCTGGTGGCGGATGTGTTCAGGAAGGACATGCCCGAGCGCGGCCCCATCGGCGGCGGCCACAAGTATCAAGACTTCCTGGCGCTGGTGGAGGAGTTCGGCTTCGAGGAGCTGGCCAATGTCGACGTCACCGAATTCACCGGCCCCGGCTTCGACCTGGAGAGCGACGCCATGGAGAACTTTATCCGCCCGCTGGTGATGGTCATGGGGCGCATCGTCAACGTCAACAACTCGCTGCTGGCCCGCTTCGCCCTGTTTCTCAACCGCAAGCGCCTGCAGCGGCTGCGCACTAAATACCTGGACAACCCCGGCGCCCGCAACCGCGACAGCTTTGCCGAGTACAAGACCTATCGCTTTGTGCTGCTGAAGATACGCTGATGCTAGGCGGCGCCATGGGTGGCGTCAGCGGTAGATACGTGGGGTTGCGCCGGCCGGTGCTGGGGTTAAACTGAATTCTTGCGCGTTATCTGGCTGTGCGGTCGGATAACAGGAAAAGCCGCTTTGTGCTGAAAGGAATCGAGCATGTCTAAACTTTCTCTTCCTTCTCAGTTGCTCATAACAGGATGCCGAATATTGGGTTCGGCAAAGCGCGCGTGCGCCATATACAAATATTATGTGGCTACCAGCGGATCTGACACACTCTTCAATAAATTGACATTTGTCACGTGACAGATTACATTTTGCCAAATGATTAAGACTTTCGCTGATAAGCACACCAAGTCCTTGTATGAAACGGGGAAGTCCAGGAAGTTTCCTCCTGACCTTCACACAAGGGCTTCGAGAAAGTTGGAGTACGTCAACTTGGCTACCTGTCTTGATGATCTTAAGGTGCCACCTGGGAATAAGCTGCATGCGCTCACTGCTGATCGGGAGGGGCAGCATGCTATAGCAATTAATGAACAGTGGCGGATCTGCTTCCGGTTTGAAGATGGTGATGCCTTTGATGTTGAAGTCTTCGACTACCATTAATGAGAGGTGCAACCAATGTCTATTAGCAACACCGGTATCAAGCGCAAACCTACCCATCCGGGTGAAATGCTGCGAGAGGATTTTCTGCCTGATTACGAGTTGACTGTCTCTGGGATGGCTGAGGCCTTAGGTGTGTCACGGCAATCAATTAATGAACTGCTGCGCGAACGGCGAGCCGTCAGCCCTGAAATGGCAATTCGTCTTGGCCGCTTGTTTGGAAATTCTGCTGAATTCTGGCTGAATGCCCAGCGCGCAGTTGATCTTTGGGAGGCGAACCAAGCGCTGAAGTCAGAAGTAGCCCGGATTCGGCCACTAAATGCCGCATAACAATCACAAGCAGACTGACGGCTCCTTCGAAAAAGTCGTACTTGACCCCGCTAACATCGGCGGCGGCCACAAGTATCAAGACTTCCTGGCGCTGGTGGAGGAGTTCGGCTTCGAGGAGCTGGCCAATGTCGACGTCACCGAATTCACCGGCCCCGGCTTCGACCTGGAGAGTGAC